>JAJRWM010000031.1 GCA_024276815.1 bacterium | reverse complement strand
ATCTATTACTTGACAAAAATCATATTTTTTGATATATTATTAAATCATGTGTTTTATTTGTAGTTTTGATAATTAAAGGAGATCGTAATGAAAGCCTTGAAACATTCCAAAGCGTTGCTTTTCTTTTTATCGGCATACTTGATCCTGGTTTTTCCGACCGACGCTCACGCCTACCTGGACCCGGGCACCGGAAGCTACATCCTCCAGATGATCGGCGCCTCGATAATCGCCGGTATGTTTGCCATAAACATTTTCTGGACCAAGATTAAAGCTTTTCTGCACAACATGTTCCCGGCCAAAGATAAAACCGGCAAGGACGTAAATGAAGACTGACGAAAATATTCCCGGTTCTTTTCGAGATCCCAGCGGCTTTCTCTTTCGTGAAAAAGGACGGCTTTACCGCCAGATCAACGATTCCTATCGGGAAGACTACGACCTTTTGATGTCTTCCGGCCTCTATCAAGCGCTGATTGAAGCTAGTCTGCTGATTCCTCACAAAGAAGCCGACCCGGGCTTAAAGAAATCCGATCAGGCTTATAAAATCATTGAGCCGGAAATGATTAATTTTATTTCCTATCCCTATGAATGGGCTTTCAGCCAGCTCAAGGACGCCGCTCTGACCACCCTGAAAATACATCAAAAAGCGATTGAGTTCGGGATGAGCCTCAAGGATGCCAGCGCGTATAATATCCAGTTCCGGCATGGAAAACCGATCTTCATCGACACGCTTTCCTTTGAAAAATACCGGGAAGGGGAACCCTGGGTCGCCTACAAGCAGTTCTGCCAGCATTTTCTCGCTCCCCTGGCCCTGATTAGCTATACGGACATCAGGCTTAACCAACTCTCCCGGGTGTTCATCGACGGCGCGCCGCTAGACCTTGTCAGCAGTTTGCTGCCCTTTAAAACCAACTTGAAATTCTCTTTGCTGACCCATATTCATCTTCATGCCAAGAGCCAGAAATTTTACTCCGACAAACCGGTGAAGAAAACAGTAAAAAAGGGGAATTTCAGTCAGTTTACCATGCTGGCGCTGATCGATAATTTAGCCAAAGCGGTCAGGAAACTGACCTGGCAGCCCAAGGGTACGGAGTGGGGCGACTATTACGAAAATACCAATTACAGCTCCGACAGTTTCCAGCGTAAACGGGAAATGGTGGGCGAGTTTTTAGCCGGGACAGATTGTAAAACAGTCTGGGATTTGGGCGCGAATACCGGTTTGTTCAGCCAGATCGCCGCCGATCAGGGAATACCCACGGTCTCCTTCGATATCGACCCGGCCGCCGTGGAAAAAAATTACCGTCGCTGCAAAGGAAAAAAAGAAACCAACATCCTGCCGCTACTCCAGGATCTGACCAATCCCAGCGCCAGCATCGGCTGGCAAAACAGGGAAAGAATGTCTTTCTCCGAGCGGGGGCCGGCGGACGTTGTTTTCGCCCTGGCTTTGATCCATCACATCGCTATTTCCAACAACGTGCCTTTATCGAGCGTCGCTCAGTATTTCAGCAGTCTTTGCCAATATCTGATAATTGAATTCGTGCCCAAAAGCGATTCCCAGGTCAAGATTCTTTTAACCAGCCGGGAAGACATTTTCCCTGATTATCACGAAGAAGGCTTTGAAAAGGCGTTCAGGAACTTTTTTACCATTTTGAAATCGGAAAAGATTCCGGATACCGAAAGAACCCTGTATCTGATGAAAAAAGCCAGTTCCTCTTAACCTGTGCCCGACATGAAAAAACTACCGCTAATCCATCCCTTTTTGTTCGCGCTTTTTCCTATTCTCTCGCTGTACGCCCACAGTCTCAGGATCATGGGGATTTTCTGGACCGACCTGGCGATTCCCATCGTAGTTTCCCTGGGGTTCACCGCCCTGTTCTTCCTGATCTTGAATTCGCTGCTCAAAAACTCAAGAAAAACCGGTCTGATCGTAACTTTATTCGTGTTTCTCTTTTTCTCGTTTGGGCACTTCTCCGGGCTGGCGCATGGACTGACCATCGGCGGCGTCAATATCGGACGTTACCGCTATCTTCTTCTTTGCTGGGGGGCGCTCTTTTTTCTGGGCGTCTATTTTACCCTGAGAAGCGAAAGTGATTTGAAAGCTCTGACTGATTTAATGAATTTAATCGGTATTTTCCTGGTCGTCATGCCTTTGATCTCGGCCGGCTCACTTTTGCTGTCACAAAATCAGGTGAACTCAACCGAGCGGCGAGTTGAAGTTCCCGGCGCGGCCAGCCAACCCAAAATTACAGCGGCCGTAAAACCTGATATTTACTACATAATTCTCGATGCCTACGGTCGGTCTGACGTGTTGCGGGATTTAATTAATTTTGATAATCAGGATTTTCTGGATGCCCTGACAGGCCTTGGTTTTTATGTGGCGAAAAAAAGCCGGGCCAACTACAGCCAGACGATGATCTCGCTGTCTTCATCGCTTAATCTTAAATATCATGATGATTTAAAAGAGCTAGCTCAAGTCGGGTCTGAAGACAGGAAGCCACTGGAGAAAATGATCGCCGATAATTTGGCCGCCAAATACTTGAAACGGCTGGGTTACACCTTTGTCGCTTTCGCCTCCGGTTATGATGGCACGACCATAAAAAACGCCGACCTGTTTATCAACACCGGCTACCAGTTGTCTGAATTCCAGGGAGTTTTACTTAACACAACGATACTGCCGGTGTTGTTCAAATTTTCCAGCAAAATGCAGTATGATCTGTATCGTACGAGAATATTGAATATGTTCGCCAGGTTGCCGGAAATCGCCGGAATGGATGAACCGACCTTTACTTTCGTTCACTTCCTGACACCGCATCCTCCCTTTATTTTCGGTGAAAACGGCGAGCATATCACACCGGATCGTTCCTTTGCGATTGGGGACGGCGCTGAGTTCCACGGCAATACCGATGAGGGCCGGCGACTTTATAAAAAAGGTTATGCCGCTCAAGCGAAATTTATATCCAAACAGGTCGTCAAACTGGTAAAAGAAATTATAGCGGAATCGAAAATCCCGCCCATAATAATTTTGCAGGGCGATCACGGTCCGGCTTCCGGAACGAACTGGAACAAGCCGAAAAAAATCAACTTCCAGGAAAGAATGCCCATCTTTAACGCCTATTACCTGCCGGGCAACGGTTCCGAAGAGCTTTATGAAGGTATTACCCCGGTAAATTCCTTCCGCCTGATTTTCGACCGTTATTTTGGCGCTGATTTCGAACTGCTCGAAGACTCCAGTTACTTCTCAACCTATCTCGAACCCTACAAGTTCATCGATGTAACCAGTGATGTTCTCGATTACCGGGGTTAAAACTTTACCTGAAATATCTCGGTATTATTTGCCGATTATGTTCCCCCGCTTTTCCCTCCAGGAAGTTGTCTGAAAACAAACATGTGTCGGTAACATATTGTAATAAAACGATATGCCCTCTTTTGCCTTAGACTCATAATTATGTGGCACGCTGAATGCATATGATTATTACGAGAAACTAAAGTTGAAGCTTTACTCGAAGTGTTAATCTTGAAATTGAATAAGCGCGAAGAAACTTGATGAAAAAAAATATCAAAACAGTTTTTTTTACCGCCTTGATGATATTAAACTTTATTCTTATGGCTGGTGGCGCTCCGCCACCGTCATCCGGCGGAGGCGGCGGAGGCGGGGGGGACAACGTACCGCCGCCCCGGCCGGCGAACCTGATCGGCCCAGGGGGCGGAGAATTAACCACCAATGGTTATCGGATCGTCATTCCCGGCGGCGCCTTGAGCGCGGATACGGCAATTGTAATCAATCCTCTGAGCGAAAGCAATCTGCCGGGAATGATGCCTGCGGCCGCGGAACGGTTGATCGCCGGCGCTCAGTTCGTTCCCGACAATACCCGGTTTAATAAAAATGTCGATATCGTCATTCCCCTGGAGACTCCTTTGACCGTGGGCGACAGTTACGGGGTTTTTGTCTATAACAAAGAGCGTGACCGGTGGGACTTTTATAATACCGCCACCGTTGGTACTGATGGTAAATCCATCAGCTTTACGCTTACGCATTTTAGCGTCTACGCGATATTCGTCACCTTGCCGCCGGTAATCAGTAATATTAACCCGGCTGAAAACGCTGTCAATATCCCGGTCAACACCAACGTGTTTTTCAAAATTGAAAGCAACGGGATAGACGTGGCCCTGGATTCTCTTTCAGTTGAGCTGGCGGGTGAAACGGCGGTCTTTAACGGGGTTCTCCAGCCTGGTTACGGCGGCTCGATAACGGGCGACACCAGCGGCGGCTACACCGTGTTAATCGATTCCGATGTTGATTTTGACTATGAACAGGTCGTCGATGTCACCATAAATGTTTCCGACATCACCGGCAGCGCGATAAATCCGAAGAGCTATTCCTTCACCTGTCTCGCCGATACTTCCGCGCCCACGGTCGTTAACCAGAATCCGGTTCCCAACGGGACCGGTATTGCGGCTGACACCAATATTTATTTTGAGATTGACGAAGCGGAATATGGCGTTGACCTGAGTACCCTGCAGGTAACCATCAACAACGATAACGCTATCATAAACGGCGTGATCCGGGGCGCCGCCTACAGCGGGTAGGTCGCCGCTGACGGTGCCCTGGGATATAACGTGTTGATAAACCCCAACAACGACTTCAATTATGGCGAAACGGTCAACGTCATCATTAACGCCGCCAACAATAATCTCGACGTCATGCCTGCACTCAGTTACAGCTTCGTTTGTTCCGGCGACACCACGCCTCCCCAAATCACGGATTATTACCCGGCAAAGGGCGAGCATAATATCGCTACGGATACCAAGATCGTTTTGACGCTCTCGGACGCCGGCGTAGGCGTGGATGTCGATACGATCACCATGACTGTCGCCGGCAACCCGGCAACCCCGGTGATAACCGGCAACCCGGCAAACTATGTTTTAACCTTCGATCCGACTGATGACTTTAACTACGGGCAGGTGGTCAGCGTCGAGGTGAGCGCCGACGATCTCGACGGCAACTCAACGAATGAGATTTATTCCTTTGTCTGTACCGCGGATACTGATACTCCGTATATCAATAACTGTAATCCCGCCCCGGACGCCAGCGGGGTCGCCATTGACAGCGACCTTTACTTCGAAATACTCGATTCCGGCTCCGGCGTGCACCTGGGCACCCTGAATGTCAGCGTCGGGGGGGTGGACGCTATCGTT
>JAJRWM010000245.1 GCA_024276815.1 bacterium | reverse complement strand
TGGTTGATCGTGGCGTAAACCCGGTTGAGAATCTCCACTCCCCCCAGAGTCACTCCCACATTCCTGATATCAATAGCCGGCAATCCGGAATCAGGCAAAATCACTCTCCTAACGCGTCAACTAAAATACGCAGATTTTTTTTCATCACCCTGAGGTAGGCGTCAGCCTGATAATCGTTCCCGGTCGCCATCGGATCCAACCGGTACAAACCGATACCGGTTTCCCGGACCAGAACCCCGGCCAGTTCCGCAGAGAACTGCGGTTCACTGAAAACAGCTTTAACCTGGCGCCGTTTAATTGTTCTGACAAGATCGGCCAGTTCTCCGGCTGAAGGTTGCTGTCCCGGATTATTTTCAATCACACCGACCACGACCAGTCCCAGGTCCCGGGCGAAGTAAGCGAAAGCGTTATGAAAAGTTATAATCTTTTTATTATCAAAACGTTGTATTCGCTGTTTCATTTCTTTGGTCAGCCGCTCAAGCTTCTCAATAAATTGACCGGCGTTTTCCTGGTATTTACCGGCGTTTGGGGGATCGGCGGTTCGCAACGCCCGGGCGATATTCCGGACCTGGATAATCGCCTGCTGCGGACTGACAAAAAAATGAGGATTGGTAAAGTCATGCCCGCCGGAACCGGCGTCCGCCCTGATCAGTTTTATCCCTTCTGAGGAGTCGACAATCAGCAGCCGGGACTGGATATCTTTTTTAATTCGCTCCAGAAAACCTTCCAGACCGCCGCCGTTAATAATCAGGAGATCGGCGCCGGCTATTTTTTCCAGATCGCCCGGAGTTAAAGCGTAATTGTGAGGTCCTCCTTTTTCCGGCGACAACAACAAGTTAAGAGTGATTCCAGGAGTTTCGCCGACGACATTTCTGGTAAAAATATAAACGGGATAAACCGAGGTTAAAACACTCAGGCCAGCGGGAAAAACCGTTACGGAATAAACCAGGGCAATAAACGTAAGGCTGACAATTTTCATCCATTTTCTCACCATTTTGCTATTATATATTATTTGCGAATTAAAAACTAAAGACTCCTGACAATCGCCAGGGTCATTCAATTCTCAAAAACAAAATCATAAAAAACAAGAACCCTGGGAAAAACCTCTTGTCTTAAAAGGTTTCTTTCCCCCGCCCCTTTTCCAAAAAACTTTAATTCGTCTGTCGGCGATAAAGCAAGAGGTAAAACCTTGTTCAGGGAAAACGTTTCTCTCTTAAAGACAACAGTTACTTGTCAAAAAGATTTGAATGACCCTGTGACAATCGCCAGGGGCATTCAGTTATCGAGGAGTTTAAAGCGTTTTACGATCAGATGTAAATTTTGTTAAAGCGTTTTACGACCAATCATACTGTTTGTCATACCCGCGAAAGCAGGTATCCAGTCCTGGATTACCGCGTTCGCGGGTATGACCAAGGCTGAAAAGCACCGTACATTTGATCGTAATTTGGGGTCTGTTCATTAAACTGTGTCAATCCATCTGAAATGTAAATAAGTTACAATATGTTTACAACTACAGGAGGATTGCATGAAGAAAGATTTGCCAAAGTTCTTGTTTTGCCTTACATAAGCTTGTCATTTGCTCTAGCGTTGGATTAGATGAACAGAGCAGGAAATGCAAGGGTCGTAAGCGCGGGCGGTAACAGCCATAAAATGTTCTATTTCCGTGCTTTTTGACTGGATCGAATTCTCGACAACCGCTCTCAGGTCTTTCTCGAGGTTGGCGGCGTTCTGAGCCGTGGGCGTGACAATGTCCGCGCCGGTAACCAGCCCGTTCTCATCAAGCTCATAATGATGATACAGCGAACCGCGCGGAGCCTCGTAAGCGCCGGTTCCCTGCCCGGCCCGTACTTTAATTTCAGGTAAAGGCTCAGCCAGATTGATCTTCTCAATTAATTCGTTAACAATAGCCAACGATCTTTCCAGCGAATAGGCCAGTTCCACAGCCTGGGCGGGGTTGTTGGCGATAATGTTGTCATAGGGCGGCGAGAGATTCAGCATCTTCATAGCGTCCGCGCCAACTCCGTCAAGCCGGTCCCCCAGCAGAGCCACGCGCGCCAAAGAACCGACCATGAACGGTTTGCCCTCAAAAAGACTTTGCTTGGCGTGAGAATAACGCACCACTTTTTCGTTGCAGACTTTACGGTAATCGTGGATATCAAATTCCTTGCCGGTGGAAGTAAGTATGGTTGGCCCCTTGAAACCGAATTTGCCAGCCGGCGGGTTCAGGGCGATAAACACCGATTCGGAGGAAGCGTAACGCGGAAATTCCAAGGTGCTTAAGAACTTCAAAGCCGCCAGGCCATCATCGAGGCCTTTCTCCAGCTTGGCTTTGATCTCTTTCAGTTCAGCGACGGCTGGTAAACGACCGAAACCGCCGACGGTTGTGTTGGATGAGTGAATCGCCCGCCCGGCAGTCAGTTCCTGGACTTCATTACCCAGTTTCTTCAGCCCCAGCCCCAGTTTGGCGACCTCAAGATGATCTTCAGCCAAAGCGGCGGCGCTGGGATAACCCAGAATGTCGGGAATGGCAAGACAGAACAGGTGTAAGGAGTGACTTTCGATATTCCCGCCCAGAATCAATAATTCCCTGAGCAGTTCCGTTTGCGGGGAAACCTTGACGCCCAGAGCGTCCTCAATCGCGTTGAGAGCCGATAACTGATGAACGGAGGAGCAGATTGCGCAAATACGGCAGGAGATATGATGAACTTCGTTATAGCTGTGCCCCTTTACCAGAGCCTCAAAGAAACGTGAACCTTCGATCAGGTTCAGCTCCAGCTTCTTGATACGCCCCTGATCCAACTCAACTTCGATGCGTCCATGTCCCTCAACCAGACATAACGGATTAACGCTTAGAGTTTCACTCATTTTCGATTTTCTCCACTTGTGCTTGTAAGCCTTCGCACGGGTAAGCAAAAATACGCATGCGGTTTATTACCTCACTTGAAGTAAAGCCCTTTTCCAGCAGCAAGGTGTACTCAGAGGCGAAATTAGCTTCCTCAATCGGGCCCCGGCAACCAACGCAGGGCCGGTTATGGCCGGGACAGCGGGCCTGACAGCCGGCCAGGGTAACCGGTCCCAGGCAAATGTTATTCAAGTCGACCATCTGGCAAATATTTTCTGCCATTTTACATTCCGTGCAAACCGGAATATTAGTTAATACCGGGATGTCTCCATGCAAGAGAGACGCGATACTGCCAACAAGTTCCTCTTTTTCAATCGGACAGCCGCTGATCCTGAAGTCAACCGGAACGAAATGGCTCAGCGGCAGAGGCGTAATGAGTTCCTCATGCCCGGTTGTCTCAGTTCCATAAACGGCCTTTTGGAATTCTGCCCGGGACACCTCGTTTTTACTCGCCGGGACGCCTCCCCAGACAGCGCAGGTGCCGAGCGCGATCAGCAAAGCGCTGCGGGAGCGAATATCCTCCAGCGTTTCCTTGTCATGCTGGTTGGCTACCACCCCTTCAACCAGGGCGATATCCAGTTCGCACTCGTCGTTGATCGACTGTCCCATGACAAATGATTTTAAATCAAGCGCTCCGACAATGTCCAGCAGTTCGTCTTCACAGTTGACCAGAACCAACTGATCGCCGGCGCAGGAAGTCAGACCGTAGATGCCAACCTTGGGCTTTGCCATAATTCAGATCAACTCCCGTAAATTCATCGCGTCCCAGTAGGTGAAAATGGGACCGTCAATGCAGGTATATTTATAACCGATACTGCAATGTCCGCATTTGCCGACACCGCACTTCATTTTTCTTTCCAGCGACATTAAAATATGATTTTTCGAGAATCCCTGGGCCAGTAGTTCTTTTAAGACAAATTTATAGACAATCGGCGGCCCGCAGACTGCGGCGTAAGTGGCGGCCGCGTCCAGTTTAACCTCTTTAAACAACTCCGTGACGACGCCGGTATAGCCATCCCATTCCGAAGACGCCTCATCGACTGTAAGCAGACATTTGATATCGTCCCGGTGACGAATTGTTTCCAGTTCATTGCGGAAAAGAACTTCTCCCGGGTCCCGGGCGCCGTACATCAGGATGACATCGTGAAAATCGCTTCGGTTGTCCAGCGCGTAATTCAACAGGGAGCGTATGGGCGCCATGCCCAAACCGCCGGCGATCAGCAAAAGGTTTTTATTTTCCATCGCCGCCACCGGGAAACCATTGCCGTAAGGTCCCCGGATACCGACCAGGTCATTTTCCTTGAGCTGATAAAGAGCGTTGGTCACCCGGCCGGCTCGCCTCACGCACAGTTCCAGGAATCCTTTGCGGGTAGGGGATGAACTGATTGAGATCGGGCATTCCCCGACGCCGAAGATGCTTAATTCGACAAACTGACCGGGCTTATAGCTGAATTCACGGCTGAATTCCTCATCCTCAAACCGAAACTGAAACAATACGTTATCTTTAACCAAAGGAGTAATGCGGACAATGCGCGCGGAACGCGGCTGATAGGGGTTAGGAGTGCGAATCAAGGTATCATAGGGAGACGGCATAGCTTATTAACCCTTCTTTTATGATTATCTTCTCCGGTCGCTCTTGCGACGCCGGTGGTTTCTTTCGCCTCTTATCGTATGAAGAATTTCCACGATATCGATTTTAGCCGGGCAGACCATGGTACAGCGCCCGCAACCGACGCAACTGGGCCGGCCGTACTGTTCAACGAAGCCCTGCTGTTTATGCAGGTAGCGTTGCTGTACCCGGGAAGCTCGTTTACTTCTGAAATTATGACCGCCGGACACTTCCGCGAAATCTTTGAACAGGCACGAGTCCCACTGCCGGATACGCTCGCCTGTCTTTTGGTCGAGGTTGAGTTTATCAATAATATTATAACAATTGCAGGTAGGGCAGATCATGGAACAACTGCCGCAGGCCAGGCAACGCTCGCCCAGTTTTTCCCATAGCTCAGAGTGAAATTCCAGGTCCATGATCTCCGGCAGATCGCTCAGTTCAATATAGCGCTGAAACATTGCCGAGCGTTCATTGGAAGAGTCTTTGTAGGCTCTGGAGCTTTCTTCGTCAATCGGGCTGAACAGGTCCGGGACGGCGTTAACCATATCGTCGCCGATACCGGTGCCGACCCGCACGACGTAGGAATCACCGATATCGCTCAGGAACAGGTCAAACCCGGTTTCCGCGAAATCGGTGCTCATCGAACGGCAGAAGCATAATTCATCGGGCATACAGCTGATACCTATAATCAGATTGTTTTGTCTTTTAACGAAATAATAATTATCAACATAGGGTCCGGAATTAACCAGGTCCAGGATATTCAGGGCGTTGATATCGCAGGGATGGACGCCAAAAAGCACTATCTTTTCTTCGAGGTCTTCTTCAGCCGGCTGATAGCCTGAATCCTTGTTAAAATGAAATACCGGCTGGCAGGGCTTGTAAAAGAATTTTTTCAGCGGCAGGATAGTGCGCTTGTAATCCAGGGCCAATTGAGAAAAACTTTCGACCGGCTGAAAGGAGTAGGCCTTTTCGCCTTTTTCGACCGGGCCATAGGTTTTGCCGAAGCTTTTCAAGGCTTCGAAAAAAGGCGTGGCGTTTTTTTTACTGAGGGTTAAAACTTTCATCAGCTAACCCTTAACAAAGAAAGTATGGCTAAAAGTAAGAGCAATTAACTGGTTTCCAATCTTTCCATCAAGATAATAAAATTATTCATGTCATATCTGTATATGATAATACTTTGAACTGTCAACTAACTATTCGATATTTTTTTATCGGCTTGGGTGCGGGAATAGCTTAATTTTTTGCGGCGGTCTGTTTTCAGGCCGGGGGGTACGATGTTTCTTTGCTTTTTCATATGGATGATTGAATGACCCTGGTTGTTGTCGACCAGTGCTTGACGTATTGGCGCTGGCTAACGTAGAATAGCAGGAAGTTATTTATCGGGAAGCTGTCCGCGAAAGATGCCAAAACGTACGGATTTACATAAAATACTACTCATTGGTTCCGGGCCGATTGTCATCGGACAGGCCTGCGAATTTGACTATTCCGGCACCCAGGCCTGCAAAGCGCTGGCCGAAGAGGGGTGTCAGATCGTTCTGGTCAACTCCAACCCGGCCACCATCATGACCGATCCGGAAATGGCCGCTCACACCTATATCGAACCCATCACGGCGGAAGTGATTGAAAAAATAATCGCTATTGAGAAACCAGACGCCCTGCTTCCGACCATGGGCGGCCAGACAGCGCTCAATGTTACGGTTGAACTGGCTGCCGGCGGCGTCCTGGAAAAATACGGCGTGGAATTGATCGGCGCGTCGCTCGAAGCGATCCGGAAAGCGGAAGACCGCCGGCTGTTTCGTAACGCCATGGATAAAATCGGCCTGAAGGTTCCCCACTCCGGATTCTGTAAAAATCAGGAAGAGGCGAATCAACTGGCTGAGGAAATAGGTTTTCCCCTGATTATCCGTCCCTCATTCACCATGGGCGGTTCCGGCGGCAGCATCGCCTACAACCGGGAGGAGTTTGAAAAAGCGGTGGTCTGGGGCATGGAAAGTAGTCCCATCCAGGAGGTTTTAATTGAGCAGTCCATTCTGGGCTGGAAGGAGTATGAACTGGAAGTCATGCGGGATCAAAACGACAACGTGGTCGTCATTTGCTCGATCGAGAATTTTGATCCTATGGGCGTGCACACCGGCGATTCGATAACGGTGGCCCCGGCGCAGACTCTCAGCGACAAGGAATACCAGGTTATGCGTAACGCGGCGCTCGCCATTATGCGGGAGATCGGCGTTGATACCGGCGGCTCCAACGTCCAGTTCGCTGTTAATCCCGACAATGGGGACCTGGTTGTTATCGAGATGAACCCCCGGGTTAGCCGCAGTTCCGCGCTGGCCTCCAAAGCCACCGGTTTTCCCATCGCCAAGATTGCCGCCAAGCTGGCTCTTGGTTATACCCTGGATGAAATTCCCAATGACATTACTAAGGAAACCCCGGCTTCCTTTGAGCCGATGATTGATTACGTGGTGACCAAGATTCCCCGTTTCGCCTTTGAGAAGTTCCCGGGCGGGGATACCACGCTGGGCCCGCAGATGAAATCGGTAGGGGAGGCGATGTCGATTGGCCGCACCTTTAAGGAGTCGCTGCAAAAGGGACTGCGCTCCCTGGAAACCGGCCGCTTTGGTCTGGGCAACGATGGCAAGGAAGAAAAATGCGCCAATCTGGAAGAATTAATCGAAAAACTGCGTTTACCCAACGCTGACCGTATTTTTTATCTGCAAGAAGCGCTGGAACGCGGAATGAGTATTGACGAAATTTTCGAATACACCAAAATTGACCGCTGGTTTTTACATAACATCAAAGAAATTCTCGATCTTGGGCTGAAACTGGAAAAGCTGACGATAGATACATTGCCGACGGCTTTATTGCGTCAGGCCAAGGAATACGGTTTTTCGGACAAGCAATTATCCTATCTCCTGAAAGTGTCGGAAAAAGAACTGCGGGAGCATCGGGAAGGGTCGGACATCAGACCGGTATTCAAGACGGTTGACACCTGCGCCGCCGAGTTTGAGGCGCACACGCCTTATTACTATTCGAGCTATGAAAGCGAAGATGAAGTCCGCACGTCCGATAAAGAGAAAGTAATGATCCTCGGCAGCGGTCCGAACCGCATTGGTCAGGGCATTGAATTTGACTATACCTGTGTTCATGGCTCCTACGCTCTGCGGGAACTGGGCTATGAGACCATTATGGTCAACAGCAATCCGGAAACAGTCAGCACTGATTACGACACATCGGATCGCCTGTATTTTGAGCCGTTGACCGCTGAGGACGTGATGGCCATAATCAAGAAGGAAAACCCCCTCGGGGTGATCGTCCAGTTTGGCGGGCAGACGCCTTTGAAGCTGGCCCTGCCTTTGTATAACGCCGGCGTTCCAATACTGGGAACCTCGCCTGACAGTATAGATATTGCCGAGAACCGTGAGCGTTTCAAGGAGATCATTGACAAGTTGGGTCTGGTCCAGCCGGACAGTGATGTCAGCTATTCCTTCGAGGGCGCCATCAAGATCGCTCACCGGATTGGCTATCCGGTTCTGGTGCGTCCCAGTTATGTTTTGGGCGGCCGGGCGATGGAAATTATCTACGACGATGAGAAGCTGGCCACCTACATGCGGAGCGCGATCCAGGTTAATCCTGAGCATCCTGTTTTGATTGATAAATTTGTTGAAGACGCGACGGAAATTGACGTGGACGCTCTGTGTGACGGCGAGGATGTTTTCATCGGCGGTATCATGGAGCATATCGAGCAGGCCGGCATCCATTCCGGCGACAGCGCCTGCGCTTTACCGCCAATTTCCATTGAGGAAGAGGTTATCGTTCAGATCAAGGAAATGACCCGCCAACTGGCGTTGGAATTAAAGGTGGTCGGCCCGCTGAATATTCAGTTCGCCGTCTCACGGGGAACGATTTATGTCCTGGAAGTTAATCCCCGCGCTTCACGCACCCTGCCGTTTGTCAGTAAGGCCACCGGGGTTCCCCTGGCCAAGGTTGCTGCCCGGTTGATGGTGGGCAAAAAACTGAAAGATATGAATTTATCGGAGTTGGAGCCGGGTAATTATGTCGCTGTCAAGGAAGCGGTTCTGCCCTTTGTGAAATTCCCGGGTACGGACATTATCCTGGGGCCGGAAATGCGCTCCACCGGCGAAGTGATGGGTATTGACACTGATTTCGGCTGGGCTTTTGCCAAGAGCCAGGCGGCGGCCGGGCAGCCTTTGCCCACGAAGGGCAGTCTTTTCGTCAGCGTCAACGATCACGATAAGCCTCTTGTCGCCGATGTTGTTAAACATTTCGTGGAACTGGGTTTTACCATCGTCGCCACGACCGGCAAGGCTCGTTATTTAAACGAACATGGCTTGGAGGCGGAAACGGTTTTCAAGGTTAAAGAAGGCCGTCCCACCGTTGTGGACCTGCTTAAGGATGGCAAAATAGATATTATCGTTAACACCCCACTGGGCAGGGCGTCCAAGTTTGACGAGCTGTCGATTCGCCGGGAAGCCATCAAACGACAGATTCCCATCATCACGACCATTGCGGCCGCCAAAGCCGCCGCTACCGGGATTGCCGCCATGCGCCGCGGGGAATTACAGGTAAAATCCATTCAGGAGTATCACGCCCTTGCTGGCCGAACAAGCGAAGATTCTTGAGAACCGGGATCGGGGGGCGGGAGTATTCCTGCTCAAACTGGGTTCGCCGCTGGTCGCCCGTCAGGCAAGGGTCGGTCAGTTTGTTCAATTATTAATTAGCGAGAATTACGACCCACTGCTAAGACGTCCTTTCTGTTTTTACAATATTGATCAGGATAATGGTCAGATTGAGGTCCTTTATCAGGTCGTCGGCACAGGCACGGAGCTGCTTAGCCGCAAAAAAGCCGGTGAAAAACTCAGTGTCTTTGGCCCACTGGGGCGGGGCTTTGAAATCGAACCTGACCTGGAATCGGCAATACTGATCGGAGGCGGCATCGGCTGGGCGGCGCTCAATAAGATACATCATAAACTGGCGTTAAGAGACATTCACTATGTTCCCTTTTTCGGCGCCCGCGACCTTGGATTTTACCAGGCGATTGGCGCTGGCGAGGTTATACCGATTCCACCTGGTAATATCGCGACCGATGACGGTTCGTACGGTTACCACGGTTTTATCACGGAGTTAGTGGAAGCTAAAATAAATGAGGAATTTCACTTTTCAAAACCAACTATTTTCGCCTGCGGGCCGAATCCCATGCTTAAAGCGGTGCAAGCTTTAGCCGGTAAATATGACCTGAAAGCGCAAATCTCACTGGAAGCCCGCATGGCCTGCGGTTTCGGCGTCTGTCTGGGCTGCGCCGTTAAAAAAGCTCATGGGGAAGGTTATTTCAAGGTCTGCCATGACGGACCGGTATTTAACGCTGACGAAGTGGAACTTTCAAAGATTTAGGAGCAGAGGATGTGCGGGGGGACACCCTTTTGTAAAAGGGTTCTCCCCCCGCGCCCCCCTTCCTAAAACTTTAGAAGGGGTTTCCAAGGTTTAAACATAATTTTTTTATAACAGTAACGAACAGGTGGAAAATATGAATAATCCTGATTTATCGACCGGTTTAGGGCCGATCGAGCTTAAGAACCCGGTACTGACCGCTTCGGGGACCGCCGGCTACGGTCTTGAGTTGCGGCCTTTTTTTGACATTGCCGAACTGGGCGGTATTGTAACCAAAGCGGTAACCCCGGAACCCAGGGTTGGTAATCCTCCGCCTCGGCTTTGGGAAACCTCTTGTGGGCTGCTTAACTCAATTGGCCTGGAAAACGTAGGCTTGGCGGCCTTCCTGAAAGATATTTTACCTCTATTGCAAAAGATTAACACCAGGGTCATTGTCAATGTCGCCGGGCGAACGGAAGATGAATATCTTGAAGTAGTCAGGGGGCTGAATGGTAATGAGGGGATCGCCGGGCTGGAAATCAACATTTCCTGTCCCAACGTCAAGCAGGGCGGAATCGCCTTTGGCACTGATCCGGTCATGGCGGCTGCCTTAATCAAAAAAGTAAGAGCCGCCACCGATTATCCTTTAATCGCCAAATTACCCCCCAATGTCACCGATATTGTCATAATCGCCGAGCGGGTCATGGAGGCTGGAGCGGACGTGGTCTCTTTAATCAATACCCTGAAGGGGCTGGCGGTTGACGTCAATACCCGGAAACCTTGTCTGGCGACAATTACCGGCGGGTTATCCGGTCCGGCGATCAAGCCGGTGGCTTTACGGATGGTTCATGAGGTGTATCAGGCGCTCAAAATTCCCATTCTGGGGGGAGGCGGCATTATGACCGCCGATGACGCTCTGGAGTTTATCATCTGCGGCGCCGGCGCGGTCAGTGTCGGCACGGCGATCTTCCGTGATCCGAAGGCGCCCTTAAACATCGCTCAGGGGATAAAAAGTTATCTGGCTAAAAATAATATTGGTGGTATTAGAAACCTGATTGGCAGTATTGATCTTTCCTGATATTTAGTGTTGACTGAATAAAAGTACCGACAGGCGAAATAAAGAAAATCTTTAAAATTGACTCTCCCCGTAGCAAGTTGCGATGAATTCTTTCGATTAAAGTTTTTTGAAAAAAGGTTCTTATTTTTAGCATTTTGTTTTTGAGAATTGAATGCCCCTGCTATCTTGTTGCCCTTAAACCTGGGAAAGCAGAACTCTATGTTATAATGACTGTCTGAATTAAGTTGTTTTGGGGATAATAAATTGAAACTCACATTTCCTAAACTCTTGACTGTGGGATTTTCCAACAGTATCATAAGATTGTGTAATATTGCCAGGGATTCGGAGGAAGAAGTTGTTTTTGATCTTTCTCGGACAACCTTTATTACACCCTTTGGGATTACTTTATTGGCTGAAACAATATTTGAGCGCCTCAGAAGAGGTAAAGTTGTCCGATATCTGAACCCGCAAGATGGGAAATTGCAATTATTATTATCCAAAGTAGGTTTTAATGATTTTTTTAGCTTGAATAGCAGTACAGTTCCCCAAATTAGAAATACGACGGTTCAGCTTAAGAGACTGATGGCTATGGAACCTCTTTATATTCAACAAATAATAGATGTCTTTGCTCGAGATTTAAACTTGTCTTCAGGAGTTAAGGATTCTCTTAAATTGAGTCTTAACGAGACAATTACCAATGTTTTTGATCATAGTGAATCGGCAAGCGGTTGTTTTGTTTGCGCCCAATCATATGGAGGCGCTAAAAATATAAAATTATGTATAACGGATTTTGGCAAGGGAATTTTAGCATCATTAAAAACGAATTCTCAATATCGTCACATCAAAGACAATTATGAGGCTATCAGGTTTGCTGTAAAAGAAGGTGTAACTAGCAGACCAGACCGGCTTGGAGGTTTTGGTCTTTGGCATATTTTGAGGTTTTTAAAAGTAAATGGAGGAGATATCTATATAATGTCCGGAAATGGGAAGGTTCGATGGGATTTTAAAGAAAGAAAAATACATAATCAGAATATGCCCTACCATTTTCAAGGAACTATTATTGATATGAAAATAAACTATGATAAAGAAAGTTTATATTTTTGAGCAGGTGAAAACACAAGCGAGGATTGGGATTGGTTATGATGATAAATATTAAAAAAAAATGCGGCAATAATATTGTGACTAGAGCTGATGGGGAAAAGATAAGGAACTTGATAGAAAGGAATTGGCAAAAGGAAAAAACCTTTGAAATTGATTTTGATCACTTATCAATCGCCTCTGTATCTTTTATGGATGAAGCGTTTGCTAAATTAGTAAACGCTCATACTGTGGATGAAATAAGGGAAAAATTGAAATTTCAAAATATACAGAAATATGATTTGGCACTGTTGAAAGATATATTAATATCCAGATCAAAGCAAAGCCAGGCGTCGAAGGCTTAGTTGACAAATGCTTTGTCTTAAAAAACCTCTCTGAAGTTTTTCCCAAATTATGCGTCCTCAAAAAGAAACAGCGATCATCATTAATCTTTTCCCCTACAAAGAGACCAGTAAGCTGGTCACCTTTTTCAGCCCGAACCGCGGCAAGTTCAGCGGTATTGTTCAGGGGGCGTCCCGTCTCAAGGGACGCTGGGGCGGCAAGCTGGACCTCTTTTGCCACTGCGTGGTCAGTTTCACGTCCAGGAAAGACGACGGTTTGGTCACTGTCACCGACCTGCTGATCGAAGAGTATTTTTATCCTATCCGGACAGACCTGGAAAAATTAAGACTGGCCTCCTATTTCATTGAGATTATCCACAAGGCCGGCCCGGCGGATCACAAAAATTTGTTTGTTCTTTTTCTGCGATCATTGTATTACTTGAAGGAACGGGATGAGTTCCCCTTGCTGAAGGTTTATTTCGAGCTTAACCTGTTTTTCATCATGGGTATTTTCCCGGTTGGCGGCGGTTGCATTAATTGTGGAAAAAAGCTATCATCCTCCAAGTTGTTTTTCAGCGCCGAACTGGGCGGTGAGCTTTGTCGGGAGTGCGCCGGCCCGGCCCGGAAAACATCATTGTATAACCGGGCCAACTGGAAAAAGCTGAAAGAGTTGGGCGGGGTCTCTGTTGACGAACTGGACAAAGTACCTTTAACAAGGAGCGAACTGGCTGAGGTCGAAGCTTTTTGCCGGCGTTACCGGGAATTTCATCTAGGCCGGGATTTCAGAAGTCTGGAGTAAGATATTTTGTATTTTCAGGACGTAATTTTAAAACTCTCGAAATACTGGGGCGATTACGGCTGTGTTATTCAGCAGCCTTATGACATCGAGGTGGGCGCCGGCACCTTTAACCCGGCCACATTATTGAGGGTCTTGGGTCCCGAACCCTGGAAAGTCGCCTATGTCGAACCTTCAAGGCGTCCGGCTGACGGGCGTTATGGAGAAAATCCCAACCGCTTGCAGCATTATTACCAATTTCAGGTAATCATCAAGCCCGCGCCACGGGACATCATCGATTTATACCTGGGTAGTTTAAGCGGGCTGGGTATTGACAACCAAAAACATGATATCCGTTTTGTCGAGGATGACTGGGAGTCGCCTACTCTCGGCGCCTGGGGTCTGGGCTGGGAAGTCTGGCTCGACGGTATGGAAGCGACCCAGTTCACCTATTTTCAGCAGGCCGGCAGCATTGATCTTGATCCGATCAGCGTGGAAATTACCTATGGCCTGGAACGAATCACCCTGGCCGTACAGAATATAGATAACAATTTTGATATTGAATGGGCTGACGGCATTACTTACCGCGACGTTCATCTTCAGTCGGAGAAGGAATTTTCCGCCTTTAACTTTGATTATGCCGATACCAAATTACAGTTCCGGCTGTTTGACGATTTTGAAAAAGAAGCTCTGCGGCTACTTGAACACGGGCTGGCTTTACCGGCTTATGATTTCGTGATGAAATGCTCGCACGCTTTTAACCTGCTGGACGCGAGGGGAGCGATCAGCGTTACCGAACGGGTTGGTTATATCGCCCGGGTTCGCAACCTGACCCGCCGCTGCTCCAAAGCTTACCTGAAAAAACGCGCGGAAATGGGTTTCCCTTTAATGAAGAACAAATAGGCGCTTATTTTATGGATTACAAAGAGAAAATCGATTACTGGCTGGACATGGCTGATTATGATTTACTCAGCGCCAAAGCCATGCTTGACGCCAAGAGGTTTTTATACGTTGGTTTTCTCTGTCATCAAGTTGCCGAGAAATGTTTAAAGGCATACTTTTGGCACACCAGGGAATCTGAACCGCCATTTACTCACAACCTTTTGTTGCTTGCTGAGCAGTCAAAATTCAATGATAAGGCCGATGGAAAACACTTTAGCTTGTTCGACCAACTTATGCCGCTCAACATCCAGGCCCGTTACCCGGAAGATAAAGAACTTTTGCTTAAAGCTCTTACCTTGAAAAGATGTGAAAGTTTTTATCAGGACACAGAGGAATTCTATAAATGGATAAAAATATCATTGAAATAGCTCGCAGATACGCTGAAAAAGTAAGAAAACGTCTGCCGGTAGAGATGGTTATTCTTTATGGTTCTTATCTTGAGGGCACGGCGACCGAATACAGCGACATTGACATCGCGGTAATAGTGGCTGAGTTGCCCGCCGATTATCTGGAGGCAAGCGCGGAATTATTTAGTTTAGTGCGGGGAATAAACACCAGGATCGAGCCGGTGCTTTTATGTAAGAAATATGACAAGAGCGGTTTTTTGGAGAGCGTGTTGAAGCGGGGCAAAGTGATTTATCAACCTGCGGCTTGAGTCTAAATCGGTAAACTCTGCCTGCTGGCAATAGAAAACATTTGAGGAATAAACATGAGCGTTGATTTTTTGCTGGAAATTGGCTGTGAGGAAATCCCGGCCGCCTTTTTGGAGCCGGCGGGCCGGCAAATGAGCAAGGACGCGTCGTCTCTGTTGGCCGGTAACAGTATTGATTTTAACAGTAACATAATTTCCTTTTATACTCCCCGCCGCTTGGTTCTGTACATCAAAGACGTGGCGGAAATTCAATCAGAAAAAGAAGTGCCGGAAAAAGGTCCGCCCCGGAGAATAGCTTTTGATGAAAAGGGCGAGCCAACCAGGGCCGCTCTTGGTTTCGCCAAAAAATGGGGAGTGGATATCGCTTCGATTTATGTCGAGGACGGGTATGTCTATACCAAGGTGAAATATGGCGGACAAGAGACTCACAAGTTGCTGGAGGAGTTCTTCTGCCGCAAGATCATCGAGTCGGTTAATTTCCCCAAGACCATGCGCTGGGAGGAGAGCGGCTTTCGTTTCGCCCGTCCCATTCGCTGGATCCTGGCGTTGTTTGGCGATCAGGTGGTGAAATTTCAGATTGCCGATGTGAAGAGTAATAACTTAACTTATGGCCATCGTTTTTTAGCGCCGCAAAAAATTGAGGTAAAAGACGCCGCGGATTATTTTGACCGGATAAAAAACGCTTTTGTTGTTATTGACGCTGAAGAACGTCGTCAGACTATCGCCAGCCAATTAACCGGAGCCGCGAAAAAACACGGCGTCAGCGTTGAGCTTGATCCTGATTTGATCGCTGAGACAGCGAACCTGGTGGAATATCCGGTTGTCGGTGTCGGCCATTTTGATAAATCGTTTCTGGAAGTGCCGGCCCCGGTGTTAATCACGGCCATGAAGAAACATCAAAGATACTTTCCCTTTTCTGCCGAAAACGGGCAACTCGCGCCGCTGTTCGCCGCCATCAACAATCTACCCTCGGACGAAGATGATTTAATCACTCACGGCAACGAGAAAGTTCTCAAAGCCAGGTTGGCCGACGCCCGGTTTTTCTATGATGAAGACAAGAAAAAGCCTTTGGAGGAACTGGTCGAGGGGCTGAAGAAGGTGGTTTTTCAGGAAAGCCTGGGCACCGTATTTGAGAAATGTGAACGGTTGGAACGCACGGTTCAGTTCTTAGGCGAACTGCTTAAATGTGAAGCACCCCGCGCTACCGCACGGGGCTTCGCCGGTAAGGAAAGTATTCATTTTGTTGCTCCCCTTGATCCCGCGCTACCGCACGGGGCTGGCGGGCGACGAGCCGGTCAACATGTTCCCGAAGCCGCCCGGGCGGCCAGGCTTTGCAAGGCGGATTTACTGACCAGCATGGTTTACGAATTTCCTGAGCTTCAGGGTATTATGGGGAAAGAGTACGCGCGGCTCTCAGGCGAACCGGTTGAAGTCTGTGAAGCCATTTATGAGCATTATTTACCTCGGTTTAACGGTGATGATTTGCCCAAAAGCGCCGCCGGCGCTTTACTCAGTCTCGCTGAAAAGCTGGATAACTTAACGGGTTGTATCGGCGTCGGTCTGATTCCGACCAGTTCCCAGGATCCTTATGGCTTAAGGAGGCAGGCCCTGGCGGTTGTCCAGATTGTCCTTCACTTTGAATATCGAGTGCCGTTAAAAGTTGTGATCAAAAGCATCCTCAGCCACCTGAAGGGCAAAGTGGTGGAGGAGCACGAGGAAATTATCAATCAGACCCTGGAGCAGTTAAAGCAGAGACTGCGGTTTGTCCTGGAGCAGACCGGTGTTCCTTATGACGTCATTAACTCGGTTTTAGCCCAAGAAGAGCGGGATGACCTGATGGATTTGTCTAACCGGGCCAAAGCAATCGTGGAACTGAGAAAGGATGAGAATTTTTCCTCGATGATGACGACTCATCGGCGGGTAGTCAATATCCTCAAAAGCGCGCCGGAGAAGATTCCCCAGCTTGACCCTGACCTGTTCGCTGACGAAGCCGAATCCGTGTTGAGAGAGCAACTCCTTAAAATAAAAGACAAGTTTTTACCGCTACTTGACGAAAATAACTATGTTGGGGCTTTTGAGGTCTTAAAACCGCTACAGCCCGCTATTGACAAATTTTTTGATCAGGTAATGGTTATGGTTGAGGATGCCAAAGTCAAGGATAATCGTTTTGCCCTGCTTCAGGAGGTTGCTGATCTATTCAATCGAGTGGCCGATTTTTCCCGGATTGTCATTGCCTGAATCTCAGGTTGACTCATGAAGAAATTTCTCTGTTTTTCCTTGTTGTGTCTATTGTTGACGGGTTGCGCTACCACGCCGCCGCCGTCCGCTCTGCCGGTCAGGGTTGAGAGAGCGCCGCAGGTCAAAGACCGCGACCTGCAAATCTATAACGCCGCGATGCGGACCAAAGAGGATCTGGAACATCCTGATCTGAAGCTGTTCCATCTGGCCAACCAGTTCTACAACGCGGGAAATTTCCTGTTAGCCGCCAATGAATTTGAAAAATATATTAACAATTATCCCCAGAGCGCCCGCCGCGAAGAAGCCTTGTTTAAACTAGGCGACTGTTACTTTAAAGTCAACGCCAATGAGAAAGCGCTGAAACTTACCCGGAGATTTCTGACCCGTTATTCCCGCAGTCGTTTCCGTCCCCTGATTAACGAGAGGCTCGGTTTGCTGGATTTCCGCCGGGGGTTTTACCAGGATGCCCGGCGCGCCCTGAAACCTCTGCTACCCACGGCTGACGATCCTGATTATGTTCAATACGCCCTTGCGGTATCTCTGGACAACCTGGGCTTGATCAAGGAAGCCTTTGATTATTATTACGATATTTACCAGCGAAACCCGGAGCGTGATTTTACCATCCGTTGCAGTGAGCGGATTGACGAACTTCTGGTCAACGATTTTAAGGTAAACGAACTGGAGGTTTTCATTCTCAGTGATAAATATCCCAAAATTACCGATCGTCTTTTGTTTACTTTGGGAATAAGCTATTTCCAGCGGGAGAACTATCAGGCGGCCGACCGGGCTTTTGAGCAGTTTATCGAAAGATATCCCTGGCATAAAAAGACGCAGAAAGCCTACGACTGGCTAAAGTTAATCAAGGAAAAGTCGATTCCTCAGCCCTTGGCTCCTCCGCCGATAATGGTCTCGCCAGTCGAGAAAAATGACGCGCTGGAAAGCCTGAGCGCCAGCCTTGCGCCCGGCCGCGAGCAACAAGAAGATGTAACCCGGGATACGATTATTCTCTTCGCTCCGGTAAGCGGCCGTTTCGCGAAGTATGGTCAGGAAGTCGAAAACGGGGTACGGTTCGCGCTGGATGATTTGCTGGATAAAGGTAAGACTCCGCTGAAACTGGTGGTAATGGACACCGAAGGCGACAAGTTCCTGGCCCGGAAACTGGCGGAGAAGGCGGCAGAGACTCCCAATATCCTCCTGGGAATTGGCGGCTTGTTCAGTCATACGACCAAAGTCATCGCCCAAACCTTTGAAAAAGCCGGCATCCCGTTGCTTTCACCAACCGCCAGTGAAACCTCCTTCACTTATAACACCCGCAATATTTTCGCCTCGGCGTTTAATAATTTTTATCAGGCGGAGAGCCTGGCTGATTATGCGGTTAAAAAACGCGGGTTGACCAACTTGGCTGTCCTCTATCCGGATAATTCTCTGGGCATTGAACTGGCTAATCTTTTCAAGGCCAAGGTTGAGGAACTGGGCGCGACGGTCAGCGCGTTTGAAAGCTATAAAACGACGGACACTGATTTTCAGGACCAGGTCTACAAAATAAAGCTGAAAAAGCCGGAGGCGGTTTTTATTCCCGACAAACTGGAGCGGGTCAGGTTGGTTCTGCCGCAGTTTACCCTCTACCGGTTTCAGCCGCTCTATCTTGGCTCCAACGGCTGGCAGTCCCCGGCGCTCAAACAAATAGCGGCCAGCAACCTGCCTGAAGTTGTCTTCCCGGTAGCTTTTTTCAGCGCCAGCCGGCGGCCGTTGGTGCGGAATTTCATTGATAATTACTGGGAACGCTATTCCATCGCTCCCGATACCATGGCGGCGTTAGCCTATGATCTGACCAACCTTTTTGTTTTAGAGTATAAAAAGGGCAACCAGACCAGGGAGACGATCAGCCTAAGTCTGTCAAAAGTCAGGGGGTTTGCCGGCATCAGCGGCGAGATCCTGGAGTTTCGTGGCGGTTTGGCCCGCAAGAGAACGATTTTGGTGCAATATAAGAGAGGCTACTGGCAAGAAATCAACTAATCGCTCTTGACTATCTCACGGGTTCAAGATAGCATGTTAATACTAATCAGCAATCCGGCGCGATAAAAGGTTCTTGGGATGAATATATTTATTAAGTACTGGTACAAAATTGTCAATCAACTGATGGCTAAAGGCTTGGTTATCGTTGTTGGGCTGGCAGTGGGCCTGGTTGTAACCTTTATTAATAACCGGTTGGGCGCGAAGATAAGCTACCTGCCGGCTTTGCTCAGCGGCGGAGTCACCGGGTTTCTGGCCTACTGGTTTATCCTGAAAGTCTACAAACAACCGTTAAATAAACTGGTGCAGCGTTTAAAACAGTTGCCCGGCAATCTTGATGTCCGTTTAGACCAGGACCACCTGTTAAAGTGCAGCGAGGTGCTCTCTTGCGGCAACAAGGAATGTTCCTATTTCGCTACCACTGATAACTTGCGTTGCTGGGAAACCAGAAGCGAGTTTTGCGCGACGCCGGTCTGCACCGATTGCCGGATTTATAAAATAGGGGTAACCGGTGACGCCAGTCAGGTAATTGAGGCGGTCAGCGAACATATATTTTATTTAAAACAAACCATCAGGTCGTTATCGGAAACCATCAAAACATTAATCGCCCATAATGCTGAAGTTGATTCCAGGGCGCAGAAGCTCAGTGAAGTGGAAGCCATTTTTTCCGATGAACTCAAACACATTACCGATGCGGCCCAGACCCAGGTTTCTTCGACTGAGGAGGCTGTTTCGGTCATCGTGACCCAGAATGATAATATGATCAAACTGGTGGAAACAAGTAAAGACATGACGCAGGTTATTTCCAGCACGGCTTCCTCGATCGAAGAAATAACCAGGTCGATAGACGAGGTCGGCAACCGGGTGCAGGAAGTAAACCAGTTGTCCGAGCAGGCCACTGAGGAGGCTCGTGAAGGCGGTAAAGCCGTGGTTGATGTTATGTGCGGCATGGAAGTCATTCAGGGGAAAATGGACAAGCTCAACGAAGTGCTCAACGACCTGGTTGTCAGTTCCCGGGAGATCAGCAATATCATTGACACTATCAACCAGATTTCTGACCAGACCAACCTGTTGGCGCTTAACGCCGCGATTGAGGCGGCCCGGGCCGGCGAGCACGGTCGTGGTTTCGCCGTGGTCGCTGAAGAGGTGAGACAACTCGCGATTCGCAGTACTGAAGCCACCAATGTTATCAGTGAGATGATCCAGGCGATTCAGCGGAAAGTTGAAGACACGATGGTTGTCGCGTCTTCCGGTATTGAAGAGGTGCGCTCCGGTTCCTCTCTGGTCAACACCGCCGGCGACACTCTGGAGAAAATCATCAGTGTTGTGCGGACGACATCGAGCCTCATGGATGAGATTGCGGGTGGCACCAAGGAACAAAGAATTGGGTCGGATAATTTGAAGAAAGCCATGATTACTCTGCAAAAGCTGTCAGCTCATACCGATAAAGTCGTCCGGGATCAGCAGACGGAAAGCGCTATTGTTGTCCGGGCGGTCGAGGATATTGCCCGTGGGGCGGAGAATATCGCGCAGAAGTCCATGAACATCTCCGTTATTTTAACGCAGCAAACCAATTTCATTGAAGAAATAAAAAGTCTGGTTAACGAGCAGTTTAACGGCATCGAAAGCGTTGATCGGATGTTGCAACATATCAAGGGCGATTCCGCTCCGCCGAACGAGGCGGATAAGCCGGGGAAGGTTTTTGACGAAGCGCCAGCCGGGGAAGATAGCCCCGAGGTTCCTGAGGTGGTTTTACCCGCTGAGAAATAAGTTTAGCCGTCAGGTAGAGCCGTCGTCCAACCGGCTCATCTCTGCCAGACCTTTCACGAACCCCTTTTTGAACCTTAAAGCGGTTAGCCTGTGGTCTGAATAAGGTGTCGCGAGACGAATACGACTATGACAATTTGACTCCGCTTGAGCCTGCCCAAAAGATAAATTTACCTGATATTGCCGAACCGCTCGAAAAATCAGGTGGTTAATTAATCATTATTATGGTAGATTATTTTTGTTTGGCGGTTGCCGAATCAACCTGGAGCGGAGTGGGGTTCAATGTTTGATCTGAAAAGGAAAATACTTTCATTAGCTGAACGACAGCGGCTTATTGAAACTATCGCGCTGGTCAGCGGTGTTTGCGGAGCCTTTTACGGTGTTATCCTGCACAAAAGTATTATCGGCGGCATTCTCTGGGCGACCGGTAACAGTATTTTTGGCGGTCTGGTTGCGATAGTTCTGGTCTATTTTATTGGCGGGACGCGAATAATATCCCATCGTCGCAACAAGTTAGAGCGGGAAGTCAGTATGTTTCTGAGCCTGCTCGGCAGTTTCCTTATCGGAAGTGTTTTAGGCGGGACGATGGGCTTTATGATGAATCTGCGTCATTTTTCCTTCATTTACGGTTCGGTGATTGACACCGCTATCGTTAACATTGTCGATGGCACCTTGATGGGCGGTCTTGGCGGCATTATCGGCGGCGGCATTGGCACTTTGTTGGCCGAGATAAATCTCCTTTGCCTGGAGTTATATAACCGCCAGCGTTTCAAGAAGAAAATTCGCGCTTTGAGAGGAGAAGCTAATGTCGGTTGATCCGGAAAAAAACGATATCCAGTTTTTCTTTGATTCTTTGGAGGAGTTTCTGAAAAAAACCGGCAGCCGTCTGAAGTTCCTGAGCAGGAAGGGTACCGCTGAGACTGCCCTGGCTTACCACAGCGGTTTGATCAGAATAAAAATTTCCTCGCGTCAAAAAGAAATCGAGAGCCATTATTTGGCCTTGGGCGAGTATTTTTTCCGGCAAAAGGGCAAGGTCACCAAGGATGATGAAATAGTCAAGGGGCATTTTAACAACATTATCACTCTGGAAAAAGAAATCGCCAACTATGAGGCTGAGATAGCCAGGCTGCAGAAAGAATGTGATAATAAGCTGAAAAAAGAGGGGACGGAAAAATCTCCAGCCAACCAGGACAAGGAAGCAATGGAAGAGGTTGAACCTGAGATTATCCCGCCGCCGCCGATAAAAAAAAACCGCCTCAAACCAGTTCCCAAACCTCAAAAAACAGCTGCAAAAAAGAAAGCTGAATAATCAACAGCTAACAATCCTGGAGTCCTCCCGGAGTTTTGTGGGGCAAACCTTTTTGGGGAAAAAGGTTCATCTCCCCCGACGGCATTGATAGATACGGGTTGCGGAAATGGTAACGCGTCAGTGAAGTGGGGGGAGGGGGTTAAGGTGCGAAAATTCTTGACACGGCCCTCTTCAGTGATCTTTTATCTGCTATACTTTGGCTATGAGTCATACGGATAATCCTGGTCAACATTGGCAGACCAGGCAATCGCTTCTCCTGTTATTGCTTTTTTTGCTCTGTAATTTTGTCCTGATACGGTTTACCAACCTTTTGGTCAAACATTTTTTCTCTCAAGCGGTTTTCGATTTTTATACGCCGTACATTTTGACAGGTAGCTATCTGCTCTCCTCTATCCTGCTTTTCTTTTTTATCTTTCGGGTCTTCATAGCCAGGCAGAACAAGGAGTTAATTGAATTACTGCACTTCAGAAGGCCGATCGCCGTAGATATTGTTCTGTCTGTTGTCGCCCCATCTTTATTACTAATCGGTTACGCTGCCTGTAATTATTTCCTGAAGTTTGAAGCCGAAGTAAATCCGGCGATAAAGCTTCTTAATCACGGTGTTTTGGGCGCTTTGTGGTTTGTATTGATAGTTGTTATGTTAGGCCCTTTAACCGAAGAAGTCTTGTTTCGCGGATTGATGTATGATGGATTTTCCTTGAGTTGGGGAAAACCGGCGGCAATCCTGGGAGTATCGTTTCTTTTTTCCGCGGCTCATTTACCCAAGAGTCTGCCTATATTTATTGTTCTTTTTCTGTATAGTCTCGTTTTTATCTATTTGCGGGAAAAAAGCGGCTCTCTGTTTTGTCCAATAATCGGGCATTTGGTGATTAACTCTTCCTCGCTGCTGCTCATCAAACTTCTGGAATATGTCTATCATATTAAATATCAGTTTTAACATATTAAAAGACATCTTTACCTGGGAACAACATCACATCTTCCAGGCCATTTTTGTTCAACATAACCATAACCAATCTGTCTACTCCCAAAGCGATTCCTCCACATTCAGGCATTCCATATTTTAATGCTTCTATAAAACTGCTATCTATATCGTAAACATCCCGGCCCATAGCAGCTCTCAAGTTTTTTTCTTCTTCCAGCCTTTTGAGTTGTACCGACCAGTCGGTCAATTCCGAGAACGCGTTTGCTATTTCGACGCCCCCCAGGTATAATTCAAACCGCTCAGCCCACTTTTCGTCACCTTCCTTAAGTTTTGACAAAGACGCCATCGACGCGGGATAATCATATAATATCGTCGGTTTATCTATACCAAGCTTAGGTTCCACATGAGACAAAAACAGTTTGTAGAAGGTTGTTTCCCAATCTTCCCCGGAATCCAGTTCATACCCTTTGCCTGAAGCAGCCTTAATGAATCCATCCCTATCCGCCATTAAGAGGCTTAAATCAAGATCAAGGTATTTTTTGAAGCTTTCTTCAACGCTTAAATAATCGAAGGGCGGAGCTAGATCAATTGAATAGTTTTTGTATCTTATTTTTGACCCGCCAGTCAGTGTCAGGCATAAATAATATAATAATTTCTGTAAATCGTTGGCGATATCCATATAATTTGCGTTAACCCTGTACCATTCCAATATTCTGAATTCAGGATTGTGAAACGGGCTGCGCTCCTCATGGTCGCGGAAACTTGAAGTCAGTTGATATATCTTTTCCAGGCCACCGCAGATTAACTTTCTCATGTGGTATTCCGGAGAGGTGATTAAAAACGCCGGTCGCCGCCCGCCATCTTTATGCTGAATCGACGTCTTGAAAGGATACAGATAAGGTTCCTGACCGGGGAGCTTCACTAACTGGGGAGTTTCAACCTCCAGGAACCCGCGCGAATCAAAAAACCGGCGAATATGCCTGATGATGTGCGCTCTACGCTTTATCGTCTGGTAAAAATCACTGCTTCTGAGCCGCCGCCAGTTCGCCGGCGGTTCGTTATATTTACCAGTCATCTTATCAGGACAGCCACCGTTTTATTCTTTAGACACAATTAGTTACAATGATATTTAGCGATAGAAACTTTTTCAGGCAATTTGAATATTTCCCTACTGCGCACTCGAAAAAGGCAGATATTGGTATAACTCACTAAAATCATTGCCTTTATTCGCAAACATCAGCTTTGATAGACGGCGGCGTTCACAACCGGGCCGGACGTGTCGTTGCCGCCATAAAACTGAGCATAATTGCCAATTTATTCCAGGGATGCCAAAATTTGAGCGTTATCATCCGCTTTTAAAACCACCAGAGTAGTCGTGCCGGTACCGCTGGCATAGATGAACCGTAGATTCAAACCATCAGACGCCAGTTTTTGGGCTACCGCGTCCAGGGCGCCTGGCGTATCGGGCAACTCCAGAACGACAACCTCTTCCTCCTGGCAATTAAAGCCCTTGGCGCTTAAAGCCCCGACAGCGGACTGATTATCCGACGTTACCAGCCAGAAAGAAGCTTTGCCTTCCCGGCCGTAAGCGCAGATAGCCTCAATATTAACTCCCATTTCATTGATTGCCCCGGTCACCTTGGCCATGATTCCCGGTTCATCCTCATTCACCAGGATGGTAATCTGCTGGACGATTCTGCCTAAAGACATTTTCTGCCCCCCCCTCATAGAAAAAACCATGTCATTACTGACCAGCGAAGCGCTGAGACTCGAACCGACAAATCACTTTATTTTAACACAGATCAGGTTGCTGACGAAAGATAACGAAAAGTAACTTTTCCCGCCCTGACGCCAGACAACCTGTTTCTGAAAGCGTATTTTCCTGCTCCAAAACAGGCGATCAGAGAAAATTGCAGAAAAACACTTGCCTTTTAAATGAAAATGTGTAGAATATACACACTCAGGGAAATGTATCCGTAAAAATATCTTAACCAAAATAATCCGCTTCCAAAATCCAGATCAACATTACGAAGTGGAAAATATATAAAAGAATATTCCTTTTGAAAATTTAGAAAGGCGGTGTGTTATGGCCAAGGAAAGAAAAACCCCCAAAGAGTTGAGTATAGACCCAACAGTTGTTGAATTATTGGAAAAAGCCCAAAAGGATGGAGTCTCCACGGTTTTTGACCGGGCGGCCGCGATGGGATCAAGTTGTCCCTATGGTTTGGCTGGTCTTTGTTGCCGACATTGTTCTATGGGACCGTGCCGGTTGAGTCTTAAAGGCGGCGAGCCCAGCCGGGGCGTCTGCGGTGCCAACGCTGATGTTTTCACTTCCAGAAACCTGGCCCGGGCAGTGGCTGCCGGAACATCGGCTCACTCGGACCACGGTTTGCATCTGGCTTATACCCTGTTGCACGCGGCGGAAGGGAAACTTCCCGCTTATGAGATTAACGATGAGAAGAAATTAATGAACTGCGCCGCTGAGATCGGTATCGGGACTGAAGGAAAAGACGTCAATCAAATCGGCCGCGAAGTAGCCCAGTTCGCTATCGACCAATATGAGCGCAGTCACGCTGACCTGGTTTATGTCAAAACCAGGGTGCCGGAAAAACGCCGAAAAATCTGGGAAGAACATAATGTTGTTCCTCACGGCGTCTGCGCGGCGGTTGTTGATACCTTGCACCGCACCACCATTGGTATGACCTCTGATTATAAGTCCATGATCTTGAACAGTATGAAAACTAGTTTGACTAACGGCTGGGCCGGTTCCATGTGGGCCACAGAAATTTCTGACATCCTTTTTGGTTGCCCCGGACCTATCAGGGGAGAAGCCAATCTTGGCGTCTTGAGCGAAGACAAGATCAACATCATCATCCACGGACATGAACCTACCCTCTCCAATCTGCTGGTCGATGTCGCCGAGGAAAAAGAAATCCAGGAATTAGCTCAGAAAGTCGGCGCGAAGGGCATTAATTTCGCGGGGATTTGCTGCACCGCCAACGAAGTGTTGATGCGTAAGGGCGTTTCCTTAGCCGGCAACTTCTTCCAGCAGGAGCTGGCTTTGGTGACCGTAGCGGTGGAAGCTATGGTCGTGGATGTGCAATGTATCATGCCGGTTCTGCCGGAAGTCGCTTCGCATTACCATACCAAAATCATCTCAACCAGCCCCAAGGCCGATATCGGCGGCGCTGACATCATTCATTTCGACGAAGAACACGCTACCGAGATCGCCCATAAAATACTGAAAATCGCTATCGACAACTACAAGAACCGGGACGCCGCTAAAGTCCAGATACCTAAAAACAAAACTGATTTGGTGGCCGGTTTCACTCATGAGACCATTAATTATATGCTGGGCGGTAATTTCAGAGCCTCTTATCACCCCCTGGTTGACGCCATCAAAGCGGGACGGATCTTCGGCGTTGTGGGTATCGTGGGCTGTAACAACACGCGGCTGAAACACGATCAAAGCCATGTGGATATAGCGACAGAACTGATTAAAAACAATGTTTTGGTGGTACAGACCGGTTGCTCGGCTATCGCCACCGCCAAGGCGGGCCTGATGGTGCCTGAAGCCAAAGGAAAGGCTGGCGAAGGTTTGAAAGAGATTTGCGAAGCTGTTGGCTGTCCGCCGGTTGTTCACGTTGGTTCCTGTGTCGATAATACCCGTATCCTGAAAGCCTGCTATGAGATGGTCGCTCATGGCCTGGCGGAGGAGTTTGACGAACTGCCGGTAGCCGGTGTCGCTCTGGAAAACATGAGTGAAAAGGCCTTGTCTATCGGTAATTATTTTGTCGCCAGCGGTGTTACCGTATACATAGGAACAAAGCATCAGGTTAACGGTAGTCCTAACGTGGAAAAAATGCTTTACCATGAAGATGGCGATCTCCAGAAAATCTTTGGCGCCCGCTTCGTTTGCGAACCTGATCCTCAAAAAGCCGTGGAACACATTCTCGCTCTTATTAAATCCAAGCGGGAAGCTTTAAAGATTTAGTTGCGGTTCTCTGTGACGTTAACCCTCTCGGGATTGCGGCTTTAAACACCTAGTCCTGGGAGGTTAACATAAATTTTATTGCTATTGGCGCTTCGGCCTGTTCACGATTTTAGCTATAAAGGGATATTTTATCTCTATTAAATGAATTGAGGGGAGATGAAGGAATGACAGATGCGAAAACCGCGGTAGGAAGCGATATTGAAATTGCCCAGGCGGCTAAATTAAAACCAATCCTGGAGGTTGCTGAATCCGTCGGGCTTACTGAGGACGATCTGGAATTACATGGCAAATACAAGGCTAAAGTTCACCTGGATGTGATCGAGAGGTTAAAAGACAAACCTAACGCCAAGTATATTGACGTTACCGCGATTACACCGACGCCGCTCGGCGAAGGTAAAACAACCACCTCGGTTGGTTTAACCCAGGGATTGAACCAAATAGGCAAGAAAGCGATCCTGGCGATTCGTCAGCCCTCGATGGGACCGACTTTCGGGATCAAGGGTGGGGCCGCTGGCGGCGGCTACTCACAAGTCGTGCCCATGGAGGATTTCAACCTCCATTTGACCGGCGATATTCACGCTGTCGGGGTAGCCCACAACTTGCTCTGCGCGTTTCTCGATAATTCAATCCTTAAAGGCAATCCCTTGAAAATTGATCCCAGTACTATCTCTGTCCGTCGGGTGCTTGATATTTCCGATAGGTTTTTAAGGAATGTAATCATCGGATTGGGCGGTAAAATGGACGGTATTCCCAGAGAGACCGGTTTTGATATTACCGTGGCTTCCGAAGTCATGGCAATCCTGGCCCTGACTACCAGCTTGAGGGATTTACGCGAGCGGCTGGGCAAGATGGTGGTGGCCATGAATACGGACGGGAAACCGGTTACCGCTGAAGATCTGAAAGCCGCTGGCGCGATGACTGTACTTCTTAAAGACGCCATCATGCCGACTTTGTTGCAAACCCTGGAAAACACGCCGGCGTTTATTCACGCCGGGCCATTCGCCAATATCGCTCATGGCAACAGTTCCATTCTGGCTGACATGATTGGCGTCAAGCTGGGCGACTACCTGGTTACCGAAAGCGGATTCGGCGCCGATATCGGAGCTGAAAAGTTCATGGATATCAAGTGCCGCTATTCCGGTTTGAAACCTGACGCCGTTGTTTTGGTCGCGACGATCAGGGCGCTGAAAATGCACAGCGGTAAATTTACCGTTGTCGCCGGTAAGCCATTGGATCCGGGTCTGTTGAGCGAAAACGTTGAAGCTGTTGATGCCGGTTGTTCCAACCTGGTGAAGCAGATCGAGAATATGAGACTGTTCGGCGTGCCGGTTGTGGTTGCCATTAACTTTTTCCCCACTGACACCGACGCGGAAATTGAAACTGTTAAACGCCACGCTAAAGCGGCCGGCGCTTTTGACGCGGTTGTTTCCAAGCATTGGTCGGATGGTGGCGAAGGCGCGAAAGAACTGGCTCAGGCTGTCGTTACCGCGGCTGACCAGCCAAGCGACTTTAAATTCCTGTATCCATTGGATCTCCCGATCAAGGAGAAGATTGAGATCATTGCCAAAAAGGTCTACGGCGCCGGCTCAGTCAGCTATTCGGCCCTGGCCAATAAACAAATTAAAAGTTACACTGAAAATGGTTTCGACAAGCTACCGATATGTATGGCGAAAACCCACTTGTCACTATCGCATGACCCTAAGCTTAAGGGGCGTCCCGAGGGTTTTGACGTGCCCATCCGCGAAGTAAGAGCTTCGGTCGGCGCCGGTTTTCTCTATCCCTTGCTGGGAACCATGCGCACCATGCCGGGACTGCCTTCAAAACCGGCCGGTAATAATGTAGATATTGACTTTGAGACAGGCAAGATTGTCGGATTGTTCTAGGGCGTTTTACAAGCCAATGTAGTGATAGATATGTGAAGAGGGGGGACTTTTTTTTGAAAAAAGGGTCCCCCCTAAAAAGCCTTACCAAAGGTCGTAACCTGTTTTTCAGGTAATTCCTAAGCGGAGCTAAACGCTTAGGAGCGATTTTGCTATGTGCCGAAGAAAAGCATCCTCGGATCGTAGACCTGCTTTAATAGCTCCAGTCAAGCCGGATTTTAAATTTGGCGGTGGGCGTCGCGGTCGGAATCAGCGACTCGCTGACGGTATATTTTAAAAGCGCGTCAAAATTGGCCGGGCACTTGACTTTGAACTGCCAGTAGGCTTCTCTGGTCAATTTCATATTGTCGGCCAGCCGGTTAACCGTTCTGAATTTCAACCGGGCGTCCAGAAAGCAGATATCCCTCCAGCCAAGCCGCAGCAAGCCGTAACCGGTATCGTTCAGTTCCAGCTCATTCTGACTATTGAAATACTCGCGCAACTGGTAGTAAAGAGTCAGCTTGGCATTGCCACGCAGGGTGATTCGAGGTTTCACGCTGTAGTAATAATAACGGTAGCCGCTCTTGAAAACGTCAGTATCCTTGCTTCGGTATTTTACCGTTGTTTTTAATATCTCCAGCGGCTTGGCGATTAAGGAGGCGTTGATTTCACGGTCGGCGATCAGGCTGGAGGGATGCCGCCACTGATCGAAGCTGGTTACCAGGGTATAGCGGGGGAATAGTTGATTTTCCAGTTTCAGGTAATAGCCGATTTCATCGCTGGCATTCGGCTCATCATCGCTGTTGGCGAAACCGCCGCCCAGCGGATTACGGTATTCTTCGGGGTAACAGCGATAACTGGCATTTATTGACGAGTCCGGCCTCCCGGCCAGAACTTCCAGAAAAATGGCGTTATCGCCTTTTCCATTTGCGAGTATTCGCCGCTGAACACGGCCCGGTTGTAATCATATTGAAAATCGAAGCCACTGACAGCGATTTGATTGCGTTCCTCGAAGCCGGTGATATCAAAATCAAATTTTCGCTCAATTTTTTCCTGGTAAAAGGTATAACCGACCCTTTTGAACTCCTCGGCCCGATACTCCAGCCTTCCTCCCCAAACCTGGTCATCATACAGCCCGGGTAACTTACAGGTCGTTTTTTTGTCAGCTATGAAAGCCGGCACGGAATACCCCCGATTTAGATAACTGTAAAAAAGTGAAGGATGAAAATATCGCCCGATCTTCAGGCTGGCGGCCAACCCTCGATCGCGTGAGGTGGCGCTGTCATTGTAGAATATCCCTTCACCCCGGCGTCGCTTGGCGGTATTAAGCGTTACTCCCTGGCCGAATCGCAGGGAATAATCACCCAGGACAAATCTTTCCACCAGGCCCGGTCTTTCCACTCCCAGGTAAAACCTTTCCAGGGTAATGCGGTTAGTTTCCTCGTGAGCGTAGGGATAGCCGTCATGATAGTCATAACCTCGTATCGCTTCGCCGGCTTCGCCTCTGAGACCAAAGAAAACGGTTTTGTTGTAATCGCTTCTCAGCCTGACATAGATATCCGCTTTATTCTCATCCTCGAAATCATCCGTCATTGATATCCTGCTCCGGGCGTGCCAGAGACCGGGTTCCGGCGTCGCTCTGATTAACGGCTGGATAGCTAAAAAGATATCCTCTCCGACTATTTCCCTGATCTCGGAGAGCGAAGAGAACCGTTTCTCCTGTCGTAAGCGGATTATCTTTTCAGCCAGTTCCCGGTTGAATCGCGGCAGGGTCATAAGCTCAGCAAACGAGGCGCTGTTCAGTTCGACGGGATTATCGAACAGGAACTGGTATTCATTATAGGTGGTCCGGGTGATTTCCTCTCCGGCCAGTAAATCGGAGAGTTCCTCCTCGCTGACCACCAGGTCGGTCCGGGAGACATCTTCCGGGCGAATCTTGTTTGCCGGGCTAAGAAAACATATTAATATGAGGATCAGCAGCCATAATTTATATTTCATAGCAGTCCCCAGACAACATTCAGGGTAATGAGGTGAGTCAGATCCAGGACCTCGTGGCTGGTTACAGCGTAATCGACGCGCAGGCGGTCTCTTTTTAAGCCAAAACCGAAGCTGAACCGGTCGGGATTAACGCTGAATCCGCAGCGAAGAGCGAACAGTGGGGAAATCCAGATTTCCTGACCGACCCGCCAATTGGGTGGGAAGGGAGTCTCCTCAAGTATTTCAGCGCCCAAGAGCGCGTTGTCGGTCACCTGAAGCGCCAGCCCGTAAGCTTTGCGGGACCTCGTCCAGTCCCGATTGAAGGCTGGTATTAATCCCTGATGAAAATAGCCCGCTTTCAGTCGGGAAGTAACATCGATTAAAAGTCCGCCGTCGGCTCCGATTCCGCTGTTCACTTTCCCCTGCCCAATTTTTATTTGGGCCGCCCGGCAATTCAGGCCAAGGTGAAAACGCCGCCGGAGAGTGACCCCGGAACCGATTAACAATAAATTTTCCTGGTATCGTGAGCCGCCAAAACTGCTAAAGCCAAAGCCCAGAGCGATATCGTTTTTTACTGGGCCGCCAACCGAAAGCACGCTGAACGCCAGTTCGTCCAGATTAAACAATTTGCTGTAGCCGCTGCCGGCTTCCCAGCGTTTCAATTGAACCAATCCCGCGGGGTTGGTGAATACAGAATCGCTGACGGCCACAGACGCCTGTCCCATACCGAGAGAGCGCGCGTCAAGCGGACGATTTTCCAGGGCTCCCCACGTCTGGCGGCAGGTACAAGCAAGCAGACTGATTATGAGCAAACGATAAATAGTCATAATATGTAATATGAATTGATAGATTAAAGGATAACATCATTAATGATTCGTGTGGAAAAAACTTACAATTTCAGGTAATAGCTCCAAGTGGGGGCTGTTGCAAAACGGGAGGTTTTGGTGAAATCTACGGTCAAAGGTGGGTTATGGTTGGCAAAAAGTCCGAGAAGTGGTCGTTTCTACCTCAATTTATCTCCCAGGTTACTCATTTCAACCGTTTTAAACCTCATTTT
>JAJRWM010000244.1 GCA_024276815.1 bacterium | reverse complement strand
AGGTTTAAAACGGTTGAAATGAGTAACCTGGGAGATAAATTGAGGTAGAAACGACCACTTCTCGGACTTTTTGCCAACCATAACCCACCTTTGACCGTAGATTTCACCAAAACCTCCCGTTTTGCAACAGCCCCGTAAGTATCGATGAAGGTCTGCTGGTAGATACGACCCACGCCTTTGAGGATTGTCAACACAACCCACTTTGCTATACAATGAAAGGGAGAATATTAACATTTAACGTGTCCAAATATCGGGGGCCGGTCACTGGTTAAATCAATTTGCGCTATGTCACATTTTCATTAATAGGTACTATATGACCAAGGCTGAAAAGCACCGTACATTTGATCGTAATTTGCTTTAAAGCGTGTTGCGATCAGGTATACAAGTTTTTCGAGACGTCATCCCCGTGAATCCAGAGGCTGAAGCTTACCCGGCGATTCCCACCTGCGCGGGGAATGACACGACAGGATCCCCCCTCCACCCTTCACTGCCGATTACGCTTATGGGCTTGTCTATTTGTAGATTACTTTTTGAGTTGTGGTGGAAAAAATTTCGCAACACTCCCGGTGGAAATTCTCGATAGCCTTGATGTGAATCTCGGCGCCCAGATTCTTGGTGAGAGTTTCCAGCCGGTCATAGTATTCTTCCAGTAAGAAATGGGCGACTTCAGGGTGTACCCGGACAATCAATTCTTCGCCATGGTTGGTGGAAGCGAGTATTTTCAAGGCTCTTAATATTTCGATCGTAACGGTTTGAATGGATTTGACCCGTCCCAGACCGGCGCAATAGGGGCAAGCGTGACTCAAAAACATATTCAGGTTCTGTTTTACCCGTTTCCTGGTCATCTCAACCAACCCCAGATCAGTAATCTGCAGGATATTGCTGCGTGAACGATCCTGCTTCAAAGCCTTGCCCAGTTGTTCGAGCACCAACGCCCGGTTTTTTTCTTTGACCATATCGATAAAATCGATAATTATGATGCCGCCCAGGTCCCGCAACCGCAATTGCCGGGCAATTTCCACCGCCGCTTCCAGGTTGGTTTGCAACACCGTGTCTTCCAGATTTTTTTTCCCGACGTATTTTCCCGTATTGACGTCAATGGTGACCAGCGCTTCGGTAGGCTCAATAATTATGTAGCCGCCGCATTTCAGTCGTACTTTTTTTCTTAAGGCCTTTTCTATCTCCTCAGTAATGCCGTGTTGATCAAACAAAGGAGTCGGTTCGTCATAAAACACCACTCTGGATTTCAGGTGCGGCAACAGGTTTTCCAGGTAGGTCATTCCCTTGTCATACTCTTCCCGGGAATCGATAACCAGCCGGTCGATATCAGTGGTGAAAAAATCCCGGAAAGCCCGATAGATAATCCCCAGATCCTCGTGGATCTGGGACGGCGCGGTTTCCTTTTCGCCTCGTTCCTGTATCTTTTTCCATAAACTGGTGAGAAACTCAACATCGTTGCGGAAGGCCCCTTCTTCTTTGCCCTCCGCGACAGTACGAACGATCAGCCCCATGCCGGCGGGCCGTATCTTCTCGACAACTGTTCTGAGCCGCTGTCTTTCGGTTCCATCAGTAATCCGGCGGGAGATTCCCATGTGATCCATGGTGGGCATCAGGACCAGCAGACGACCGGGAAGGCTGATATGAGTGCTGACCTTAGGCCCCTTTTTACCAATCGGCTCCTTGACAATCTGGACCATGATTTCCTGCCCCGTTTTAAGCAGATCCTCAATGGAAGCGTTTCGGCTGAGATAAATGTTTTCAGCCAGCGTTCCCTTGGCGTCGAAATCCGCGGATTGTTCCTCGTCAAGCTTGTCCTGAAATAAACTGAAGTCGGGCGCCACGTCCCGGACATAGAGAAAAGCGTTGCGTTCCAAGCCGATATCAATAAACGAAGCCTGCATACCAGGCAAAATGGCCTTAACCCGGCCTTTATAGATATTACCCATGATGCTTTTTTCCCGGGTTCGCTCCACAATATACTCGACCAGCGCCTCATCCTCAAGCAGGGCAATCCTGATCTCATCTTCATCAACGCTGATTAAAATTTCTCTAAACAACACGACCTCCCCAAAGTTTGCTTATCCCTGTCCGACGATATTGGATATTTTGGGCCGCGTCTGCGAAAACGAGCCGCATAATTTCATTGGGCTTAACCGTTCCCCGGTCATTATAGATCAATTCCATCTCTAATTTACAGCCTTTTTCCCCGGATTTGACCCGCAGAGATTTAATAAAGGGACGCAAGTTAAGTTTTTGGGTTCTTTTTTCCCTGACCCTGGTAAAGGGCAGCGACTCGCTTAAAAGTATTTCCTTTATCCTCCGACCAGTCTCCTGTTCGGTTACCATTGTCCGGAACGCCGCTTCATAGGTCACCACATACGCTCCTTTGGTCAAAGACGGCTCGTTGTGGCGAATCTGGCTAACCTCAACAATTTCAATGCCCCTGGGCATTTCTTTGCCCAGAAGCTCTTTTATCTCAGCGAGTTCCCGCGGCCGGGAAAGTTCCATGTCCAGCAGTTCACAGTCGCTTTCAGTCCCTACCGTCAGGGGAATACCAAAGGAAATTTTGGGCTGCGGGCTGAAACCCTGGGAATAGCATACCGGTAAATCGGCCCGGCGGATCGCCCGGCGAAACACTCTCACCAGGTCCAGGTGAGACAGCAAAGTGATCTCACCTTGCTTGGTATATTTCACCCTGACCCGTAGTAAAGGCAGATTGGCGTTTGTTTTACTCGTGCGGCGGCGGGGCTGATAGACTTCGGGTTTTTGGAAAACTTCCGCCAAAAGATCAGCGTCGCAAACTCCGCATTCCTGGCAGCTTGTCTGGGTGCAGTCCGGCGTTAATTCCGCCCGGTGGGCTTTTTGCCATTCCTCGATTAAATAATCCTTGCTGACTCCAAGGTCGATGTGATCCCAGGGTAAACGGTCTTCGAGATTGAAACGACGGGTAGCGTACGCTTCCAGGTTGATTTTATGTTCGGCGAAGCTCTCTTCCCAGCACTTGAAGTTAAAATGCTCCCGCCATTGATCGAACTTGGCTCCCTTTTCCCAGGCGGTGACCAGTATTGGCGCGAGGCGACGGTCTCCCCGCGAAAAAGCGGCTTCCAGCAGGGAGAGTTCCAGGATATTACTGGTGACTTTCTTTCTCAGGTTATGATAGAGAAAGTCCAGCTTTTCTTTCAACTCGGAAGGAGGAGCGAACGGTTCCCATTGGAACGGGGTCTGGGCCTTGGGAACAAAAGGAGTAACGTTGACTTTGACGTCCGACTTGCCCTTTTTTCGTTTTTTCAGTCGTTTCACCAGTTCGGGAATAGCGTGAACGTCGGACATTTCCTCGGTAGGCAGACCGATCATGAAATAAACCTTGATATTGCGCCAGCCCAGTTCCCAGAGTTTATCGGTTAATTCCACGAGATCAGAATCCTTGGCGCCTTTGTTGATAACGTCACGCAATCTCTGGGTCGCGGCTTCCAGAGCGAAGGTCAGCCCGGTCTTCCTGATTTCCCTGATCCTTTGTGCCAGCTCAACGAAAAAGCTGTCAAACCGTAAGGAGGGCAGGGATGTGGACACCCGTTTTTCGCTAAAATCGTAGGCTAGTTGGGTAAGAAGTTCTCCTATTTGCGGGTAATCGCTGGCGCAGAGGGAGAGCAGCGAGAGGTCCTCATAACCGGTATTTTTGATTCCCTCCGAAGCCAAATCCATGATTTTCTCCAGTCCGCGCCGGCGCACCGGGCGGTAAAACATCCCCGCCTGGCGAAACCGGCAGCCCCTGGTACAGCCCCGGTTGATCTCGATATTCAAGCGGTCATGAACGATATCCATGTAGGGAATAATAAATTTTGTCGGATAGTTGACCTGGTTCAGGTCTTTAACAATTACCCGGAAAACTGTTTCCGGCACTTCCGTTTCGCGAACCTTGAAAGTAGTGACAGCGCCGTTGTTGTCGTATTCGACCTGGTAAAACTCAGGAACATAGACCCCTTCCAGGGCGGCTAAACGTTTCAGTATTTCTTTTTTCTTCAGCCCCGCCTGTTTAGCGGCTCTATAGACCTCGATAAAGTCAAGGAAGAGCTTCTCGCCGTCGCCGATTAAAAAGCAGTCGAAGAAAGGAGCTATTGGTTCAGGATTGGCAACTCCGGAACCCCCGCCAATGACCAGGGGGTAGGCTTCGTCACGTTCTTTCGAATAAAAAGGGATTTCACTCAAGCTGAGGATGTTTAGAATATTGGAATATGACATCTCGTACTGCAAGGTAAAACCTAAAACATCAAAGTCTGTTAACGGCCGTTTGTTTTCCAGGGAGAACAGTTTCAGCTTCCCGGTTCTCAGGTTGGCCTCAAGATCATTCGCCGGGGCGAAGACCCGTTCCGCGAGTATATCTTTTTCGAAGTTCAGAATATGGTAGAGAATTTTCAAACCCAGGTGGGACATGCCGATCTCATACAAATCGGGAAAAACCAGCGCGACCTTGGTTAAATCATCGTACCAGGTCTTTTTGACGGCGTTAATCTCATTACCGCTATACCTGGTCGGTTTTTTTACTTTAAGCAGAAAGTCATTATCTATCTTTGTTTGGTCTGAACTCATTAATACATCCTTCTGGGCGGGGAATGTCCCCCGGACGCCCAAATAAATTTAATTTGTTGATATGGTTGGATTGTCGTAAACTGATTTTTTAATAATCACTATAGCATAATAGCACAAATTCAGGCGGGATGAGCAAATTCGGTTGAAACGGGGCGGTTGAGCGGCCGGCATAAAGAAAAACAGGGCGTAGCAACGCCCTTTCTCAGGTAACCGGATTCAACCCGTTTAGTTCAAGCAATTCCCCTTAATGTATTATCATAACAAGACACTTACTTGTCGTAATTTTTAGCGGCTTCCAATATCCGATTGGCAATATCCTTTTCCGATTTCACCATGGTGAAATCAACATTTAACTTCTTGCAGGCGGTAACCATAGCCCGTACGATTTCCGTCTTGGCGATTTTGTAACCGCCGGTCCGCCTTGAACGTTGACCAATAGTTTCCAGAAACTCCAACGTGGTCGCCGGCATGGTAATGGTAACTTTTTTAAACTCAGCGCGAGACATCTAAATTAGTCCTCCTCTCAAAATTGGTCCATCACGAACAACCCAAGTCCTCCCAAAGAACGGGATAATCAAATGAGTATAGCATAATCTATACATGCCCACAAGTAGTTTTTTCCTGGCTGTCCAGTAAAAGTAGAAATGTCCGCTTTTGGTAAAAGTAGAAATGTCCTGTTTTTAGAATCTACGCACATACTGTCTCCAGGGGTGAGAAGGAGAAGGTTTCCAGGGTGTTTTCTCCAGCAGTTTCTTTGGCCT
>JAJRWM010000243.1 GCA_024276815.1 bacterium | reverse complement strand
TTCAGCCTGAGATTTTCTTCGGACAACGTGTCAATCTGCTGCTGCTTCTCGAAACATGGCTCACAAAATCCCATACCCTGCTTATCGACTGCTCCCGGACATTACCTTAACCCCCTCCCCCCACTTCACTGACGGGTTACGTTTAACCTTTGTTTTATATTTACCGAAGATTGAATAATTAGCTATAATAACCAAAAATGTTGTGAAGGGGATAAAAAAATGAAAAAACTATTAATCGCGCTGTTGCTTATATCGGTATTCCAGTTGGGCGTCCTGGTTGGCGAGCGTTTTGACCTCACGCCAACAGCGAAGGCCGTGACCAACAAGACCTTTCAGGCAACCCAGGATAAGTTGAACAGCAACCAGCAAACCTTGCTTGCTAACCAGAGTTCTATTCTGGCAGCCATTGAAAGAGTCTCCAGCTCGGTAAATCGGCTGAACAGCGATTTATCAGGCCTGAAAAACAACGTTTCTGAAACCAAATCGGCCATCCAGAACCTGCAAAACGCGGCGCAGCAAACAATCAGCGCGCAGGCCCAGGTAGCCAGCCAGGTAAAACAGTTGAACAGCAAAATTGAAGACGGCAACCAGGAAAACCAGAAAATCCTGAAGTTGATCTACCAGGTTCTAAGTAAAAAAAATTAACGGCTTACGTTCATTCGTAGCGGAGAGCGTCAACCGGGTTGAGCCGGGCCGCTCTCAGGGCGGGATAGTAACCAAAAAACATCCCCACTCCCATAGAGAAGGACAAGGCCAGCAGGACGCTTGACGGCTCAACAATCACGGTAAAGCGGGTCATTTCATTAACAGCCCGGGCAAGGCCCAGCCCCGCTCCGACACCCAGCAACCCTCCCAGAACACAGAGTAGCAGCGCTTCAAAAAGGAACTGCCGCAGGATGTCCCGGTCTTTCGCCCCGATGGCCTTGCGAACACCGATTTCCCGCGTTCTTTCGGTGACTGTCACCAGCATGATGTTCATGATCCCGATACCGCTAACCAAAAGAGAAATACTGGCGATACCTCCCAGCAGCATGGTAAAGGTTTTGGTGATGTTAGAGGTCGCCTCCAGCATCTCGGCCTGGTTGCGGATGTAAAAATCATCGCCGGTTCCGGGCGACAGCCGATGCTGTTTTCTGAGAACCGACGTTATCGCCTGTTCGGCTTGGTCAAGATCGCCGCCCTCGAACACCTGGATGTCAATTTCGCGAAGACTATTTTTGCCCAACAACTGTTTCATAGCGGTAGTGTACGGGATAATCACCTGGTCGTCAGGATTGAACCAACCCTGGTCGCCTTTGGACTTTAGCACTCCGATTACCCGGAAAATCAACCGGTTGACTCTGATCACCTTCCCCAGCGGGTCAGCGTCGTCAAATAAATCTTCCGCGGTGGTCGGCCCGATAACGGCGACCTTGGCTAAACCTTCCGCTTCCGCTTCAGTAAAGGCCCGGCCGTATTCAACTGTGTAGTTGCGAACCGGGAAATAGGTCATGGATACACCCATCACGGTGGTGGAGGTGTTTTTGTTTAAATATTTAACCCGGGCTGAGCCGCGGACAACAGGAGCCAGTTGCCTTACCGCGGGAACCTGGTCCTTGATCGCCCGGGCGTCCTCAATCATCAGGCTTTGCCGCGGACCGGTACTGAATATACCCCTTTGACCGGGCCGGACGATAAGCAGCCGGGCGCCCATCGCCGACATCTGGTCCAGGACCTGGCTCTGAGCCCCCGCTCCCAGAGCCAGCATGGATATTACCGCGGCGACTCCAATGATAATCCCCAGCATGGAAAGAACAGTCCGCATCTTGTTGGCGAACAAGCTCTTGACGGCCAGTTTGACAGTTATCCAGAATAACACGAACTCACCTTTTCTCTTCGGCGTTAAAGACGCGTCCGTCCTGAAGACAGATCCTACGTTGACAATGCTCGGCGATATCCCGCTCGTGGGTCACGATGAGAATAGTTCTGCCTTTTTTATTGAGGTCTTTGAAAAGAGCCATGATTTCCTCGCCGGTTTTGCTGTCCAGGTTGCCGGTGGGTTCATCGGCGAGAATAATTTTGGGATCGGAGACGATAGCCCGGGCGATCGCCACCCGTTGCCGCTGGCCGCCCGAAAGCTGCCCCGGCTCATGTTTCATACGACTGGCCAGCCCCACAACCTCAAGCGCTTCACGGGCTTTTTCCCGAGCGTGCCGACAAGCCGAATACAGCAAGGGGAGTTCCACGTTTTCCAGCGCGGACATGCGGGGCAGTAAATTGAAAGTCTGAAAGACGAAACCTATCCGCTGATTTCTGATTTCCGCAAGCCGGTTCCGGGAGAGCCGGGAGACATTCTCGCCATCAAGATAATACTCGCCGGATTCCGGCTGATCCAGACAGCCCAGGATGTGCATCAAGGTCGATTTCCCGCTGCCGGAAGACCCGGTAACAGCGATCATTTCGCCGGCTTCAATACTGAGACTGACGCCGGCTAAAGCGGTTATCTGCTCGCCGCCCAGGGTGTAGGTTTTAACCAGTGACTCGGTTCGAATCATCAGTGAACCGCCCGCATAATCCTTCGGGCGCCCGTTTTGCCCATAGATTCCTTGTTGGGATTACGCCAGCGGCTGGAAGCTTCCCCTTTAAGAACGACAAGCTTGTCGCCCTCGTTCAGGCCGCTGATAATTTCCCTGTTAACCCCGTCGCTGATACCAACCTTGACAATAATAACCTTGGTCGTACCATCCTCACGGAGGATTCTGACTCCGCCTTGTCCACCCTGAGCCTTGACAGCCTCAACCGGCGCCAGCAGAACATCGTCTTTCCGGACTGAAACGATCTCGACATTGGTGGTCATTTCCGGTTTTAGCAGTGACAATTCGTCGCCGAGCACGATAATTTTCACCTCGAAGGTAACAACGTTGGCGTTGACCTCGCCCCGGGTGGCGATGCGAACCACTTCGCCCTGAAACTCTTTTCCCGGGTAGGCATCAGTGGTGATTATAACCGGCTGTCCAACGCTGACCTTACTGATATCGCTCTCATCGACAGAAGCCAGGACAAAAATCCGGGAGAGATCAGACAGTGTCAAGACGGTGGTCCCGCCGCCGACGTTGCTGATCGCGGAAGAAATAATCTGTCCGATCTGAACGTTACGGGAAGAGATTACGCCGGCCATGGGAGCTGTGACCCTGGTATCCTTCAAACGCCGCCGGGCGGCAGTCAGGTCGATACGGTTCAGCTCAACAGCGGTGCCGGACAGTTTGACATCCTCTTTTTTGATAGTTAACGCCTGTTCATCAATTTTGAGTTCTTCAAGCCTCAGTTTCGAGAGCGCTAATTCCGATTTAGCTTTAACCACGCTCGTTTCAGCGATTTCGTATTCTTCCTCAAGCTTTGATTCCTCGTTTTTCAGCTCTTCGAGTTTTATCCTGGCCAGTTCCAGGTCGGACTCAGCCCTGACCGCGGTCGTCTCAGCGGTCTCATATTCTTCCTGACTGACCAGGTCTCCTGACAGCAGCCGCTTAAGCCGGTCAGCCTTGGTCCGGGCGTCTAGAGCGTAAGCTTCAGCCGAGGTTAAGACAGCGGCGGCCCGCTGTCTTTCCAACTCCAGGCTTCTCTTTTCCACGACCTGGCTTTGCCTGGCCAGCGCCTCCCTGAGATCAGCCTCCGCCGTCGTCAGGGCTTCCCCGGCCCGCCGTTTTGCCAGTTCCAGCTTTTTCCGGGCTACCAGCAGGCTTTGTTTGGCCTGGGAATATTTCGCCTCTGAGGCGGACAATGAAATTTCCGCCTGTTTTACCCGCCGCTCTTCATCCTCGGGGTCCAGTTCAACCAGCAGTTCGCCTTTTTTCACCGGATCGCTGATATCGAAGGGCAACGTTATAACCTCGCCGCCGGCTTTACATTTGATCTCGACCTCCAGGTTGGCCACCACCCGCCCGGTAGTGGCAACCTTTCGCGTGACAGAGCCTTTTTCCACTTGCACCGTTTCAGGTTTCGCGGTCTCTTCCGGTTCAGGCGTCCGCTTTTTATTCCAGTAGAATCGACCGCCCAGAATTAACCCGGCAACAACCAGAACAGCGATTATTTTTTTCATCCTTGGCCCCTCAATTCCCCACGCTATCCGATCCGTGGCAACCAAACCGGGAGGAAATTTTCATTAATGGAACGTTTAACTTTGGATTATAACAGAGTTCCCCGGCTTACGGATAGATTCTATTTTGGGGGAGTTCCGGCCAAAGTTTGCCGGACAATCGCAAACTCCAATTAAGGCATTAAAAATCAAAAAACGAAAACCCGCGCGCGGGGCTTTTTTTGAAAAACCGCCCCCTCGGCGCCCCTGAAAAACTTCAAATGGCC
>JAJRWM010000242.1 GCA_024276815.1 bacterium | reverse complement strand
GCGGAGATATTCGATTTCCGTTCTTAATCTATCGTTTTCTTGCTGTTTCTCGAAACATGCTTCACAATACCCCATGTCCTGCTTATCGACTGCTCCCGGACATTACCTTAACCCCCTCCCCCCACTTCACTGACGGGTTACCAATGAATGTAACCCGTCAGTGAAGTGGGAGAACCGCCGGTGCCATTCCCGCGGAAGCCAGGTGTCCGGTGGGTTCCAGTTTTCATGGGAAGGGACAAAAAAGATTTTCGCCCCGCAAAACTGCCGCCTTACCAATTTATAATAAACAGGCTAAATGACCAGCTCTTTGTTGACCTTAAAAGAAACAATATGGTCAATCCTGGTGTAGTCAAGAAAAGACAGATAAATCCGGCAGGTGACGCCGCTTTGACTGGGCGGAGAAAATTCCCGGTATTTGATTGCCGGAGTGGACGCGGTATATATATATTTGGTATTCTCTGTGGATTCGAAAACCTTCCGACGATAGTCGCCGGACTTAAAGTAATAACGTTTTTTAAAAGTTGAACCAACTTCATCGCCAACCGGATAAAGCAACTGGTCAACCTGTAATTCAATGGTGCTCCGGCGGGGAGCGAGATTATTCTCCTCCCCTATGATCCGAAAGTTAACCTTAAAGCCCTGGTTGACATTAGTAATCCAGACCTTCCCCAAACGGAGCGGCGGAGTATACTTTCTAACCTCCCTGGCAACCAGAATCAACGCCAGGGTTATTATCAAGCCATACCAGATCGAAGGCTTGTTAAGTTCCTTCATGGCCGGTATTTTACCACGCGTTAAAACCTCCCAGAACGTTAGTTACCCTGGTGAAGCCTGACTTGATTAACTTGTCCGCTCCCATCCGGCTACGGCGGCCGCTGCGGCAGTAAACAACAATTTCCTTGTTTTTGTCCAGTTCATCACTGCGCATATCCAACTCCCCCAAAGGAATTAACAGGGCATTTTCAATGTGCCCGGCGGCGTATTCTTCCGGCTGCCGCACATCAAGCAGGATCAGGTCTTCTCCTTTTTTGATTTTCTCTCTTAATTGTTCGGTAGTAATGTTCATAACTTTAGCTTCAAATCCTTTCTTTTTATGGACGCAACCGTTTATTAAAAGCGCGCCGAGCGCAACCACTAATAACACCGCTAAGATTAGGTTTAATTTGGTCATTTCTTCTCTCCTTGGCTTCTTGATATTATGGTTCCTGTTATATGTGACGAAGAAAAGTCTGAAAAGTTCCCTGAAATATCGCCGCGCCGGTTAAAACACACCAGATCTTAGCAGATGCGGGGCAGTTGACTACCGGTCAACCGGTCCAGGATCCTTTCGCCGCCGATAATAGTCTTCAGGTAAACCAAAGATTCCTCGCCCTCTTTGACCTCGCCAATGATCGCCGCGTCTTTCCCAAGCCGGTGATTTTTCAGGGTCTTCAAAACAGTTTCACCCTTGCCAGGCTCGACAATAAAGACCATTTTACCTTCATTGGCGACATACAAAGGATCAAAGCCCAGTAGTTCGCAAATGGCGTTAACCGGTTGAGCTAGCGGAATTTTATCTTCCCATACTTCAATCATCCGTGACTGGCCGACCAACTCATTGAGGGTGGTGGCCAGGCCTCCCCGGGTGGGGTCGCGCATTACCTTGACACCGTCGCCGGCGACCTCTATAACTTCGCCTACCAGGTCGGAAAGCGGCGCGCAGTCAGAGACCAGCTTGTTTGCCTGTAACCCCAGGTCTTCCCGAACCGACATGACCGCCATGCCGTGTTCGGCGATTGAGCCGTTAATAATAACCAGGTCGCCGGCGCGAATCCGCTCCTTCGAGAGATCAGCCCGCGGCTGAACGGCGCCCACGCCGCCGGTATTGATAAACAACTGGTCGCATTCCCCGGCGGAAACCACCTTGGTGTCGCCGGTGACAATTTGGATACCGCTTGAGTCCGTTAATGTTTTTATAGAATCGAGAATTCGTTCCAGGATTGAGATTTCCAGTCCCGCCTCGATAATCAGGGACAGGCTTAAAAAGAGCGGCACAGCCCCCATGGAAGCCAGGTCGTTGATCGTGCCGCAGATCGCCAGTTTGCCAATATCACCGCCGGGAAAGGTCAGCGGCTTAACGACGTAACTATCCGTGGTAAAAGCAAGTCGGTTAGCCGGGCAGTCAAACACGGCGCCGTCGTCCAGGCTGTCGAGGTATTCATTGCCGCCGATTCCGGGCAGAATAACACCTTCGATCAGTTCCCGGGACAGAAGACCGCCGCTTCCATGCCCGATTTCTATGCGATTCGGTCTCTTGTAACTCAAGGAGAAGGCCTTCTTTCATACTTGTAATAAGCGGCGCAGGTCCCTTCGGTTGATACCATGCAGGCGCCAACCGGATTCAACGGCGAGCAGGTTTCCCCGAACAACTCGCATTGGGGCGGAGCAATCTTGCCCAATAAAACTTCCCCGCAGCGGCAGCCACGTAATTCCCCCTGGCTTTCAATATGAATATCAAAGTTAGCCTCGGCGTCGAACCTCTGGTAGCGTTGGTTGATAACCAGCCCGCTTTCGGGTATGTTTCCCAAGCCCCGCCAAACGGCGTCTCGGGCGGTAAATACCCGCCGGACTATCTTTTGAGCGGTTACATTTCCTGAAGCGGTAACCACCCGGCGGTATTGGTTTTCCACCCTGGCCGTCTTATCCCGAACCTGGTTAAGAAGCATGAGAATAGTTGTCCGGATATCCAGCGGCTCAAAACCACAGACGACTGATGGAATGCGGAAGGCGGCGGTAACCTCCCGGTAAGCGTCCGCCCCGATTACGACGCTGACGTGCCCGGGACAGATAAAGCCCGACAGGTTAAGGTCGGGATGGCTGGCGAGTAGTTGCAAGGCCGGGGGGATCAGTTTGTGCCGGGCAAAGACGAAAAAGTTGTTGAGTCCCAACGCTTCCGCCTGGAGTATCGTGGCCGCCACCGTGGGGGTAGTGGTATCAAAGCCAATACCTAAAAAGACCACTTTTTTATTCGGGTTGTTTTGAGCGATTTTAAGGCACTCATGAGGAGAATAGACAATCTTAACCGCAGCGCCTTCGTTTTTCTCTTTTTCCAGGGTCGTGAGACTGCCGGGCACCCGCAGCATGTCGCCAAAGGTGGCCAGGATAACACCAGGTTCGCGCGCGAGAGCGAGAGCGTAATCGATATCGCTTTGATCGGTAACGCACACCGGACACCCCGGCCCGGAAATCAACCGGATATTCCTTGGTAAAAGACCGCGGATACCATAGCGAAAGATCGCCTGGGTATGGGTTCCGCAAACCTCCATAAACCTGACCGGATGGTCGGGAGCCGCCTGACGTATTTTTTCAATCAGATTTTCAGCCAGCGCGGGATTCCGGAAATCAACCGCGAGGTTTTCAAGAAATAAATTCATCATCAACCTGAATTTCAGCCAGCTTTTTAATTATTTTGAGGGTCTCGTTCGCTTCGGTCTCATCGATTTTCTGCAAAGCGAAGCCGGCGTGGATCAGGACAAAATCGCCCACCTTGGCCTCCGGCAACAACCGCAGGCTGATCTCTTTGCTTAATCCGCCAAAATCGGAGTCAGCCGTTCCGTTATCTTTTATTTTGATGATTTTCCCCGGAATACCCAGGCACATAAAGCTTTCACCCCATTAAATTACTGGCTATCCAGGCCTGTCCGAGGCTGATTCCCCCATCATTGACCGGCGTCTTTTCCGACCAGTATACCTGAAATTTCCGCTGGCGTAATTCTTTTTCTGTCAACGTGAGTAAAAGTAAATTCTGGAAAACTCCTCCCGCCAAACATACCTTGTTTATACCATGAATTTCCCGTAAATAAGAAGCGGCCTCCGCAGAGATTTTCGCTAACGTATTATGAAATCGGGCCGAAATCACCGGCACGGGCGTTTTATCCAGGCACGCCCTGACTACTTCCCTGAAAACAATCAACTGGTCGATGATTAAAATATTGTTAATTTTATTTATCCGATAATTAAACGCTGAATCCTCAACATCAAGCCCGCCGGCCGCCATTTCCAGTTCTACCGCCGCCTGCCCGGAATAGCTGTTGGTATCACAAATTTCCAAAAGCGCCGAAACAGCGTCGAAAAATCGGCCCAGGCTGGTAGTGAGGGGAGAATTCAGTTGCCGGTCAACCATTTTTTTAAATATCGGCCAGGCAGAGCGATCTGCGTTTTCGAGGAAAGGCAGCGGTAAATCCCACAATTTTTCGCCGAAGCACCGGAATAAATAACACAGCGCCATCCTCCAGGGTTCCCGCGCCGCTTTGTTGCCGCCGGGCATTGGTACGGGAGTAAGATGTCCCGCTCTTTCAAAACCGGTTGGGCTGACCACAAGTATTTCCCCGCCCCAGATTACGCCGTCCTCACCGTAGCCGGCCCCGTCAAACGCCATTCCGATAACCGGTTGGCCCAGGTTATGCTCGGCCATACAGCCGGCGATATGAGCGAAATGATGCTGCACCGCCACTTTTTTAACGTCCCGCAAACCAACAGCGTATCTGGTGGAAAGATATTCGGGATGCTGATCATAGGCAACGATTTTCGGCTTGACGCCCAACAGCTTTTTAAAATGTTCAAGGGCGTCCTTAAAGGCCAGATAGGCAGAAATATGTTTTAAATCTGTCAGGTGATGACTTAAAAAAGCCTGGTTCTCTTTGGTCAGGCAAAGCGTGTTCTTTTCTTCAGCGCCCACCGCCAGAATACCGGCTTGTAAATTTTTAACCGCTAACGGCGCCGGCACATACCCCCGGCTACGTCTCAGAACCTGCGGCCGCTCCTTGAATATCCTGACAATCGAATCCTCGCAGGGGACGCGGATACGGCGGTTATGGAGCAGAAAATAATCAGCCAGGCTTCTCATATCTGCCAGCGCGGTCTCGTTTTCATAGGCGATTGGTTCATCGCTGAGGTTCCCGCTGGTCATCACCAGGGGATGGGGATAATCTTCAAATAACAGATAATGGAGAGGCGTATAAGGAAGCATCACTCCGTGATAAAGTTGCCGGGGCGCCGCCGCTTCGCTCAGGTATTGATTGTTTAGTGCTTTCAAGAGAACTATGGGGCGGACGATGCTGCTTAATAATTCAGCTTCCTT
>JAJRWM010000241.1 GCA_024276815.1 bacterium | reverse complement strand
TCCGACCGCTTCGATGACAGCAAAATGCCCTTTTCAGCCCTGAACGCCGTACCCAACGCTCTCGGGAGACTGCTGAAACCGCTGTTACCTGACTCCGGTCGAACAACCGACTTCCTGTTCGATATCAGAACTGGGAGAATTTTCACCATATTATTTTCCCTGATAACCGCCCTGTATGTTTTTCGGTGGAGCCGTGAGCTTTATGGACCGGCCGGCGGGGTTTTTTCTCTGTTTTTATATACCTTCTCCCCCAATATAATCGCTCATTCACGGTTGATTACCACCGATATTTACGCCGCCGGGATGATTTTAATCGCCGGTTATTACTTTTGGCGGTTTCTCAAGCCGGGAGGCTGGCGGAGGGGACTTCAGAGCGCCGTCGCCCTGGGTTTGAGTCAACTGGCCAAATACACCTGCGTGTTCCTGTATCCCATTTATCTGTTAATTGTAATCATTAAATACACGCCCCGGTTACTCAAACTTAAGGCCAAGGGAAATTACCGGGAAATTAAAAAACATTTGCTTGCTTTTTCAAGGTATACCCTGCTTTTCGCGTTCGTCAGCCTGATTATTATTAATACGGGGTTTTTATTCAACAAGACCTTCACACCGCTGAAAAGTTACCAGTTTAAAAGCAAGTTGTTCACTCAGCTACAATCCAGCCCTCTTTTAGCCAACCTGCCGGTTCCCCTGCCCTATCCTTACCTCGAAGGACTCGATCTGGTTAAATACAACGAAGCCAGCGGCGCGACCTTTGGCAAAATATACCTGCTGGGGAAATTACAGGAAAAAGGCAAAGGCTTCCCCGGCTATTATTTTTACGCCGTTCTTTACAAAGCGCCAATCGCTGTCCAGATATTTTTTGCTTTAGCGGTAATCATCTACCTGAAGCAAAGAACAAAACATGATTTTTATCAGGATGAGCTGTTTCTCCTGATACCCTTTTTGTTTTTTACCATCTATTTTAATTTTTTCTTCCAGGCTCAACTCGGCATTCGTTTCTTCCTGGTGGTCTTTCCGCTGATCCATGTTTTTTGCGGTTCTCTCTGGCCGGTCCGGGGAAAAGACAGTATCTGGAAAAAGAACGCGCTGGCGAGCCTGGGAATATATCTGGTTATTTCCGTTTTGCCGTACTTCCCGCACTATATCTCGTATTTTAACGAACTTGTTCCGGACCGGAAAATGGCTTATAAAATACTGGCCAACTCAGACCTCGACTGGGGACAAAACGATTGGTACCTGGAAAAATATCTTGAGAAAAATTCGCGGACCCTGATCTGGACCTGGCCATCATTTCCGGTTAACGGGAAAGTTATCGTTAATGTTAATGATTTGCTGGGTATCTCAACCCTGGAGAACCGGTATAAATGGCTGCGGGATAACTTCGAGCCGGTTGACACTATCGGGTACTCTTACCTGGTCTACGATATCCCGCCGGAATTATTTTGGGAAAAAATCACCAAGAAGACAATAAAAAAGCAATAAGAAGAAGCTTGGAAACCCCTTTTTAGACTTCGCAAGAAGAATCTCGTGTGAATAGATATCGAAAAAAGCAGATTTTCAAACCTTCCCCTTATCTATCGTGCGAGCAGTCAAAGCACTAAAAACTTAAACTTGGAGGAGCTTTACAGTATTGGAGTTCCCCCGAAAAAGCGAGTTGGTTAACTGTAACTATATGCAAGACATGGGTTTTCAAGGCAGGTGGAAGTGGAACAGGGAAAACCCTGGGAGACACCCTTTTTATAAAAAGAGATTGCTCCCAAACCCTCTTACCCAAAATTTTAATTGTTGCCAGCCTGCGGTAAATACAGGGATTATCAACTTTTAAAGTTTTTAGTGTTTGAACGACACGCACGGCTCGCCTGGAAAGGGGCGTGGGGAAGAAACCTTTTAAGACAAGAGGTTTGCCCCACAAAATTTCCGGGAGAACTCCAATTACATAAGATTGTAAAACGCTCGAAATGAGTTATTTTTTAAACCCAGCCGGAATCTTCCAGGAGCATTCTCGTGGTCTGAATGTCAAAGAACCGCTGGAAAAAATGGTACAGGAAAATATAAAAAATAATGGTGCTCAAAGCGAGGAAGATGATATCAGTCCAGTCTCTTTCCCCCGGCTCCAGCAGATTGAAATTATTAAAGTAGGCGATTATCGGACTGGCGAGAAAACCCATGAGCATCGGGAAAAAAATAAAGGTCAGCATGTCGGTGTCGTTGCCGTTGCCGTTACTTTTTTTCAGGAAGGGCAGGTTTTTATCAACAACTATCAGGACGAGAGTCACCAGGTAAATAATTAACGGCGCCGCCAGATTGTTCAGGATAAAGTACAGACTGAAACGGGTTGAAAAAAGTTTCGCCCGCCTGAAGCGTTCGCCAAAGCAGTTTGAATACCAGATGTTAGGATAAGCGTATATCATAAACAGGACAATGTAGCTGGTGAAGATCAGGAAGATGCCCAGGGCGAACCTTAAATAGCTTAGCAACATTAACATAACTCTTTGGTCTTTCAACTTGAAGATACAAAAACTATTATAGCTTATTGTAAGGGTAGCGTGAATTAAAGCATTAATTGGATTTCCCCAAATTTCAGAGTCATCCAATTATCAGCTTCGTAGATTTTCTTGAGACGGCGGGGAATATTGGGGGACTGTTGCGAAATGCAAATAAAGTATTCAATATATCGGTTATATGTGTTATAATAGGTGTATGATACTTGAAAGGAACCCTCAAATGACTTTTATCCGCTACGACCTGGACAAACTGGTGCGTCCCGACCACGTGC
>JAJRWM010000030.1 GCA_024276815.1 bacterium | reverse complement strand
GGTTTGGATGTGTTCTAGCTAAACAGATTGTATTTCAGAATGCAGTAAATGGCGGCGACGCCATCGCGCCAGTTGATCTTTTTGCCTTCTTCATAGGTGCGGCCGGCATAGGAAATACCAACCTCATAAATGCGAACCCTTTTTATTTTGGCGATCTTGGCGGTAATTTCCGGTTCGAAGCCGAATCGATTCTCCTTTACTTCAATCCGGGCGAGAATGTCTTTTTTGAAAACCTTGTAGCAGGTTTCCATATCGGTGAGGTTCAGATTGGTGAACATGTTGGAGAGCAGGGTCAGAAAACGGTTGCCGATTGAATGCCAGAAGTACAAGACCCGTCCGGCCGCGCCGCCCTTGAAGCGGGAGCCGTAAACGACATCGGCTTTACCGTCCAGGATGGGTTTTAACAGGCGAACGTATTCCTGGGGATTATACTCCAGATCGGCGTCCTGGATCAGGATGATATCGCCGCCGGCTTGCGAGAACCCGGTGCGTAACGCGGCGCCTTTTCCCTGATTCTCTTCATGGTAAAAACAACGGATGTTGTCTTCTTTAATATTCTCCAGAACGTCGCGGGTACCGTCGCGGGAACAGTCATCAACCAGGATAATCTCTTTTTTCAGATTAAAAGTATCGGCGTTTTTAACAGCGTCCAGCAGTTGAAGGACTGTTTCTTTTTCGTTATATACCGGGATTATAATCGAAACACTCTTCAAAAACAGCCCCCCGTTTAGAGCGTATTACTCGTATGGCGACTAAAATTGATACTGGAAGACACTAACGGTTGTTTTATCAGCCAGGATCGCCGATTTTATGAGCGGCAGATTGAAAGCCAGGCCTTCTTCCCGGTCATAATTAATCATCGCGGTTTTATAGGTGGAAACCATACCGATACCAAGACCAACAGTAGCGCCGGCCGCGCCGCCCAGCGCTAAACCGCGTCCCCAGTCATCACTCCTGGTATTGGGATTGGCTCCCATAACCAAACCTGCCATAACCGTGCCAATCAGCAAACCAAACCCCATGTCCTTAAAGACAACATCCATGCCGTAAGCCTGAGCCGGCGTAGCGGCAACTGTTAATTGAGCAAAGCAAAAAACACCAACCAGTAATACACAAATCAGAGCCTTATTGGAAACCATGACTTCCTCTCCTTTGTTCCTGTTTTTTTTGATTTTCAGCTTCTTGTCGCTTGGCTTTATGAATGATCTTATATTTGATCGGCCCCCGCTTCAGCGCCTTTTTCACATGACAATAGATACAGTCGTTTTTCGGCGGGTGGACGCCGGAAAGCGGCCGGTCGGAATCTTTACCGTGACAATCCAGGCATTCCTGGTTCTCTGTCAGGTTTTTATGCTCGGCGTCCGGCGGCAGCGGCGGCGGTTTTTTCACCTCGCTGATAAAATAGAGAAACGCCAACAGAAGAATTATGCCGAGGGCGAAATAGATGTTTTTCTTGTGAATATCCTGCATCTCAATCCTTTTTCTTTTTCAGGGACAGACCGTAATCACCCCGGTATTCGCCCAAGCTGAAATATCCGCCGCCGCTACAGTAGAGCAAAGGGTCCGCCTTTTTGTAATCAATGTTCTGGCCAGCAAGCAAATATTCCGAACTAACATGCTGAGCGACCACCTCGCCTAAAAACACGGTATGGGAGCCTTGCTCAAACGTCTCAACAATACGGCATTCAAGGTTAACCGGGCATTCCTCTATCAAGGATACGTCCACGATGCCGGCGGCGATCCTGGTGAGACCGGTCGCCTGGAACTTGTCAACCTCCCGGCCGGAGTGATTACCGATATAATCGACCTGGGTTAAAAGCGCCGCGTTTGGTATATTCATGCCGAACACCTTGGTTTCGGTGAGCATGGCATGAGAATAGCGGGCTGGTCTTACGGAGATGCTTACAGTTGGCGGTTTGGACGCGACTACGCCGTTCCAGGCCAGAGTTATGATATTTTCCCGCCCTTCAGAATCCTTGCAGGTTACCAGGGTTACCGGAACCGGATATAAACCGGTGGTTGGCCGGTCCAGAATCGTTTTCATCGCTGATTCTCCTCACGGCTATTTTAACCCATTGGTTATTTTATTGCAAAGGATTTGTCCTCGCCGGCCGGGTGAATAATTTTAGCCGATTTATTATGCCGCCAGAATACCTCGCAGCCAAGCTGGCGGGGTCAGGTTCATTTTACGCCGTCTTTTGTCATTTTGATTTAGCGGTTCCAATTAAAACCTGTTAAAATACCGGTGTTTTATCTTGCGAGCGAAACGGAAAAGACTTTCCCCCCTGCTCGGCGGGGTTAAAAAAAGTTGTTAATATATATTGACAGCGCAACGACTTGTGCGATACACATAAGCATAACAAAAAGAAAACAAGAGAGAGAAACCAATGGTGCGGCATATCGTAAAACAGCAGAGAGGTAAAATAGTCGCCTTAATTTCCTTGATCGTTTTAATCATGGCGGTTAGCGCTTATATTAAAACGCAGCAATTGACAGTCAGCTATTTTATCCCGATTCTCTACTATCTGCCCATTATTATCGCCAGCTATTTCTTCGGTTTGTCCGGCGGGTTGACCACCGCTCTGGTTGCCACGTTTTTGTGTATTCCCTTAATCGTTAACAACAAGCAGCCCTGGATTGAAAACGTGATCATGATCGAGATGATTTCCTTTTTCATGGTGAGCTATATTACTCATCAGGCGTTGCTTAAGCATCAGCAGCAGGGTAAATCTGAAGCCGGTGAGACTGAGATCACTTTTGACGAGCTGGTTGACGAAGAGGAAATGGAGCGTGGTTTACGAAGTATTGAACCGATTATCAAGGCGGACCGGGAACGTCTGGCGTTTTGTCAGGTGGTCGAAAACATTTACGCTTTTCACAGCCTGG
>JAJRWM010000240.1 GCA_024276815.1 bacterium | reverse complement strand
GAAGACAAATCGCCGCAGGCCAGATAATCAAGAAAAAACAAGGGCCGGGCGCCGCTGGTCAGGATATCGTTAACGCTCATAGCGACCAGATCAATGCCTATCGTGTTATGGCGATTCGCCGCGAAGGCCAGCTTGAGCTTCGTGCCCACACCGTCGCAACCACTGACCAGCACCGGTTCCTGATACCCGCCCGGCAACTGAAAAAGCCCGCCGAAACCGCCAATATCAGTCAGCACATGAGGCGAAAAAGTCTGCGACACTCTCTTTTTTATTCTGGCCACCAAGTCGGACCCGGCTTCGATGTCAACACCGCTATCTTTGTAGGTAATTCCCATAAAACAGACCAAACTCCCCTTACAACAACTGTATTTTTACGCCCAACTGCACCAAAGCCCTCTTCACCAGCATTTTCACAAATTCATCCTCTGATTCCAGAAGTTCCCGCAAAGGAGGAATCGCCCTTTTGTCGCCAAGCATACCCAAGGAATCAACAGCGGTCGGGCGGACTATCGGATCGCCCAGAGATTTGATCAGAGGTTCCACAGATTTTTCACCGCCGATATTGCCCAGAACCTTTGCCGCGTTCCAGCGGATTGAATTGTTCGGATCAACTAAGGCCGCCAAAAAGAACTCTTCACCCGGCCGCCCTATTTTAATAGCTATTTTGGTTAACTCCAGATGCAGGTCCAAATCAAGCCTTTTGTAGGCTTTTATCATTTGCGGTAAAGCTTCCGGACCAAATTCAAGTAATTTTTTTTCTGCGGCTCGCCTTTTGTTGGAACTTTTATCCCGTAAATCCTCAATCGCCCGCTGAATTATTTTTTCATCAGGAACAGGAGATTTTTCCGTAGTCTCTATTTTCCGGATATCACGGATAATCTCCCCGCCGCGTTCCCGCCTTTTGATTTTCTTGAGTTGACCGGTGGTAACTGTTTTCTTGGTTTTCTCATTTACCTTACCAGCTTGAACAGGTTTCCCTGTTTCTCCCGACCCTTCTTTATTTTCCGCTTTTTTGGGTGTTTCCATTTTGGGGGACGCTTTATTCTCACGATCCTTACCCTTTGCCTGAACTACATCCCGCATCTTGAGTTCCTTGACCTTTACCACGGGAGCGTTTTCTTTACCATTTTTCCTCATCAGATTAAAAACGTCCTGCCTCTTGATCTTTTTTTTCTGAGACAGAGAGGGAGGCGCATCCTGCGCCCAAACCGCCTGAGTGCCCAGGCAAGCGGTCAAGAAACATAAAAATAAAATGTTAAACTTGTTAGAAACAATCAAAAGATCAATAAACTCCGGCTTTTCCCAGGATATAATCCACATTTTTCAAATGATAATCCAAATCAAAACAACTGTTTATATCTTCCTCTGATAAATATCTTTTCACATCGGAATCGTTTTTCAGCAGATCACGAAAATCCTTACCTTCCAGCCAGGCGGTATGAGCATTGCGCTGCACCATTTTGTAGGCGTCTTCCCGGCTGGAACCTTTTTTGACCAGCGTCATCAGCACCTGCTGGGAAAAAACCAGGCCGCCGGTCTTATTCAAATTGCTCATCATGCGCTCAGGATAGATTATCAGGTTTTTTATCACGTCATTCAGGCGGGTCAACTGGTAATGCACCAAGGTCGTACTGTCAGGAATAATCACCCGCTCAACCGAAGAATGAGTAATATCCCGCTCATGCCACAAAGCGATATTTTCCAGTGCGGCGACTGCGTTGCCGCGCACAACGCGGGAAAGACCGGCGATCTGCTCGCAAGTAATGGGATTGCGCTTATGCGGCATGGCCGAGGACCCCTTTTGCCCGGGAGAAAAATATTCCTCGACCTCCAGAATATCCGTTCGCTGAAGATTCCTGATCTCGGTCGCGAACTTCTCCAGCGAACTGGAAATAATGGCCAGAGTCGTCAGGAATTCAGCGTGCCGATCCCTTTGAATGATCTGGGTGGACACCGGAGCGGGCTTTAAATCAAATTTCCCGCAGACATACTCCTCCACCAGCGGAGCAATATTGGCGAAAGTGCCAACCGCTCCCGAGATCTGCCCGTAACTGATGATCTCTTTGGCCGACCGCAACCGTTTCAGGTTCCTGTTGGTCTCGTCATACCAAAGAGCCATCTTCAAGCCACAGGTTGTAGGCTCAGCGTGAATACCATGAGAACGGCCAACCATAACCGTGTATTTTAACTCTACCGCCCGCTTTTTCAGTACGTACGCAAGCTCACGCAACTGATCTTCAATGAGAACCGCCGCCTTACGCATCTGAATCGCCAGGGCGGTATCAAGAATATCGGAAGAGGTGACGCCGAGATGGATAAACCTTGAGGCCGGTCCGACTTTTTCCGCGACACCGGTTAAAAAAGCGATCACGTCATGCTTGACCTCTTTTTCTATTTCCTTGACCCGCTCCAGCTCAAAATCAGCGCGCCGCTTGATCTCGGCCAAAGCGTCATCAGGGATTTCACCCGTTTTGTTTAACGCCTCACAAATAGCGATCTCGACTGCCAGCCAGGTATCAAGCTTGGTTTGCTCGCTCCATAATTCTTTCATTTCAGGCTTACTGTAACGCTTAATCATTCTTTACTCCATGCAAAGCGGAAGAGATACATGGTATCGCCGCGGATAATCACAAAATTTACCATATCACCTTTTTTTAACCCGGATATTATTTTATTAAAAACTTCCAGCCTGGTTACCGGCTTTCGGTTTACCTCCCTGATAACGTCGCCGGCCTTCAAACCCAACCTGGCCGCGGGGCTCCCCTGCTCTACTCCCGTAACGACCACACCCTCCTTAGCGTTCAGCCCGTAACGACCGGCCAGTTCAGGAGTGATATCAGCCGCCCGAATGCCAAAGCTGTTCTCGATTTGGGCGCTTTCCTGGTAGACGTCCCTGGCTTCCCTGAGAACTACTTTTACTTTTATTGTCTTATGCTTCCTGAGCACCCCACCCATTCGCAAAAGAGTTAATTCTACCACATCCCCGACTTTTTGTCTCTGGATAAAACGAACCAACTCGTTGGCGTCAATTATTTCTTTTCCGTTCACAGCCTTGATAATATCACCCTTTTTGATACCAGCCTGATCGGCCGGACTGTCGTCAATCACTCTGACAACCAAAGCCCCCTTGCTGTCCGGCAGGTCATAATATTCTTTCCACTTGGTCTCAATTGGCTGCAACACTATACCCAACATGGGCTTTATAACCCGGCCGAACTCCAGCAAATCGCCCTTGACCTTCATCGCCGAATTAATAGCGATAGCGAAGCCAATGCCCTGGTAGCCGCCGCTGGTTGAATAAATCGCCGAGTTAATGCCAACCACCTTGCCGTCCAGGTCGACCAATGGCCCGCCGCTGTTGCCGGGATTGATCGCCGCGTCAGTCTGGATCAGGTTGGTATAATGACGCCGGGGGTTGTTGCCGGCGTCCAGACTGCGGTTCTTGGCGCTTACCACGCCAACGGTAACCGTCGGATGAGGATCGTTAACGGCAAAGCCAAAGGGATTGCCAATCGCTATCACCCAGCCGCCAATTTCAAGCCGATCCGAGTCGCCAATCTCAGCGAAGGGTAAGTCCTTGCCATCAATTTTCAGCAAAGCGATGTCGCTGTCCACGTCCTTGGCCGTGACTGTCGCCTGATATTCATCGCCGTTAGCCAGTTTTACCAGGATTTCATCAGCGTTATGAATGACATGCTCATTGGTCAGAATAGACCCGTCCGGGGAGATTATTACGCCTGAACCAAGAGCGCTTCGCCGCTCTTCCCGCGGCTGAGGAACGCCGCCGAAAAAATCCCGATAGAAGTTTTCAAAAAGCTCATCGCGGCCAAAAGGATTGCTGACAGTCATGTTATAAGTCGTTCTTATGGTGACAACAGTCTTGCCGACTTTTCGGGCGGCTTTAATTATCGGACTGTTGTCGGTATAAATGGAAGTTGGCTGGCCGGACCCGACAACTAACGTGACATTCTCTCCCCCTGAGGAAATCACCCGGTCGCCGGCTCTTTCAATCCCGGTAGCGATAACCGGTTCAGGCTCTTGCCACTTGTTCCAGAGACTGAACAAGGTCACTGCTATAATTACCAGAAAAAGTTTGTTTTTCAGCGAGTTTTTTGAGTAATAATTTGGCATATCACGCCCTCCCTTTTTCCATTATTTCCATAAAACTACTTTACTTACTTGATCTGGCTGTGTCAAGCTCACGTTTAAATCTTTGTTGTCATCTTCTTTCAGAGCTTTACTAATCGTTTGGTAGGCAAGATCGGGACGATTATTTGCCTCGCTCAGATGCGCCAAAAAGACCTGCCGCAGATTGTAGCCCAGCCAGTTTTTCAAGGCCGCCGCCGCCTGCCGGTTGGAAAGATGCCCTTTGGAGGAACGGATCCGCTGCTTGAGCGACCAGGGATAATCACCATCATTAAGCAGTTGTTCGTCGTGATTGGTTTCCAAAACAAGCAAATGAACCCCCAGGAGCCTCTGGGCAACCAGCCGGGTGACCTGCCCCATGTCAGTAGCCAGACCAATTTTATACTTGTTGTTCTGAATAACGAAACCAACCGGATCAACTGCGTCGTGGGGAATACTGAAAGGTTGAAAATAAAAATCATTAATCGCGAAACCCTCGCCCGGCTCGAAATTCCGGATACGGGCCAGCTTGCCTATTTTCACTGCCTTCTGAGTAGCGGCTGATATGTAGATTGGCAAACCCAGTTGCCGGGACAAAACCCCGGCGCCCCGGACGTGATCCTGATGTTCATGAGTAACAACAATCGCCTGCAGATCCAGAGGGTTGACGTCAATCGCCGCCAACCTGTTTTTTATTTCTTTGCCGCTTAAACCGGCGTCAATTAAAATACGGGTGTGGGTGGTTTCCAGATAGAGACAGTTACCTGAACTGCCACTGGCTAACAAACAACACTTCAAGTAGCTCAATAGAATATTCCTTTTTTTCGGCTTTGAATTGTCAAATAGAAAGTAATTGTTTCAACTTTTTGGTTTGTTTCCGGCTGACCTGAATCTCACTGCCGGCCCGATCATTAAGATACATAATGTAAGTACCGCTGAAGAAAGGCGAAATTTCCTTGACATGATTCATGTTAACCAAGCATCCCCGATGAGTCCTGAAAAACATCTGGGAAGGCAACTTCTTCTCCATCTCCTTGAGAGTTGCCGGCACCAGGAATTTTTCGTCATAAGTCGTTAAAAAAACATCGCCATCCTCAGCGCAGACAAAATAGATATCTTCCACGTTAACCAGCACCAACCGGTTGTCACGCTTGACCACAACTCTTTTCAAAACCTCGTTTTCCGATTTATCGCCGGTCTCTATCTTGTTCATTTTTATCTGGTTTTTTATTTTGCCAAGTGTTTTGTTCAGTTTACTCAGATCGATGGGCTTGAGTATGTAATCCACGGCGTTCACCTTAAAAGCCCGCACCGCGTACTCATCATAAGCGGTCACAAAAACTATGCACGGCGAATAATCTGAAATTTCCTGGAGCCGGGCCGCCGCGTCTATCCCGTTCAGCCCCGGCATCTGGATATCCAGGAACAAGGTGTTGTAATCAACGGTTTTAGCCAGTTGCAATATCTCTTCAGCGTTCTGGGCCTGGCCCACGATTTCGACGCCGCCAGTCTCTTTTAACAAGTAACAAAGCTCATCCTGAGCCGGGATTTCATCATCGGCAATTATCGCTTTAATCAACATTAGTTTAACCTCTGAGGTATTTTTAAGGAAACCGTAGTGCCCTTATGGGGCCGGCTATAGATTTTCACGGAAAAATTCTCGCCATAAATCGCTTTTAATCTTTCATTCACGTTGCTTAATCCCATTCCATTGCCCTGACCGTAACCCATAACAAATATCTTTTTCAAATCCTGAGGAGAGATCCCCATTCCGTTATCCTCAACAAACAGCTCAAGCTCGCCATTAACTCTTTGCGCCTTGATTAATATGCTACAGGTATCATCCTTGGCGCTGGTGCCGTGCTTGACAGCGTTCTCGACTATGGGCTGAAGAATCAACGCCGGCAACAGACTGGCGTAACTCCCGGCGGCAATATCCTTCACTACCCGCAGACGGTCGCCGAAACGCGCTTTTTCAAACATCAGGTAAGCCTCAACGTATTCCATTTCCTCCTCCAGAGTGACAAATTCTTTCGGTTTATTAAAACTGCGCCGGAAAAAATCAGCGAACTTAACCAGCAGTTCCCGGGCTGTTTCGGGTTTACTACGGTAAAAACTGGCAATCGTGTTGAGAGTATTGAAAAGAAAATGAGGATTAATCTGAGCCTGAAGCGACTTTAATTCAGCCTGGGTGTTGAGTTGCTCAAGCCGGGCGACTTCGGCCAGTTCGATCTGAATACTTAAAATACGCCCCAAACCTGAAGCCAAGTTGATAAAATGCGAAGAAAGCTCCCGGTCGCCGCCCAGATAGAGTTTCAAGGTGCCGATTGTCTTGTCACGGCCTTTCAGGGGAATGATAATGGCTGAACTGAGAGGACAACCGGGAAAAGGACAGCCGATTTCCTTGCGGTCGCGGATAACTTTAAGCTCACCGGAAGTCAGGACATCTTTGGTCGCGCGGGTTAAAAGCGCTCCGCCAACCCGGTGATGATCCGCGCCCAGCCCTTCATAGGCCAGGATGTTTTTACTGTCGGTAATCGCGACCGCGGAAGCCTTGGCGATCTCGAGAATGACGTTGGCTGTCGTCGAAGCGGATTCAGCGTTCAGACCGTCCCGCAGGTGCGGCAAGGTCTCGTCAGCGATCCGCAAAGTCTTATGAGCCTGCCGGGCAAGGATATATTCCTCCTTGCTCAGCAAGTTCTCGATTATTTGCATGGTCAGGATAATTCCAACGGTCACACTGATAAAAGTCGTTGATATCTGCCAAAGGAAAAGAGGAGTATTAAAACCGGGCGATATCCCGTAAAAAAGAGGCAATAAAGACGTTTTCAGCCCGATGCTGATTGCCGAAAGCAGGAAATAAATCGTGATTTTTGAAAAACTGCCGGGCGCGAGCGGCTCGGTGAATTTATTGGAAAGAAAATTGCTGATCCGGGAAGAGTAACCATCCATCATCGCCCAGACTTCGAAACTGGGCGCCAGCAAACCGCTGATCACGCCGGTTAAAATCAGCATCGTACAGTCCAGACGATACAGATAATCGCTTCTGAGAAAATACGGAGCGGCGGTAATCATGGCGGCCCCAAGACCGACCAGCGGCCCGGCGGCCAGTCCCCCGATAATTATCGGGAAAAAGTCCAAAGAAATTTCCTTGCCGGCGATTGGAAAAGTTAAAACAGCGCCCAGCAAACCCAAAAGACCAAAAAAAAGAGCCAGATACGGCGTGGCCTGATTTCTGCTGGTTGGCAGGAACAACTGATAGAAAAACTTGAATTGCGAAGCGCCATAAATCACCAGTACCAACAACGAGAGATCTTTTAATACCAGCAATAATGAAACTATCATGTGTTTTAGAACGCCTTAGGATAAAAGTATTTTGGGAATATTCCTTATTATATCAACGATTGAAAGGATTCCTACCATGGGAGGTAAAATCTGGGTTTCAGCCTCCATATCGAACTGGTTCGCTTTGGCCAGCCGGGAGATTGTCTGGTTTACCTGCTTTTTGATTACCAGCAAATGCCGGACGCCAAACTCAACCATGGTGCCGCAGGCGTCCATGACGCTGGCGTCTTCCTGAACAACCAGCAATGATTTTGTCATGAAATCACCAACCGGCTGCTTTTCTGCGTTTGAAGCTTTGTTAAGCATTACCCGCTTAACCAGATCGGACTTGGTGATGATGCCCTGGGGCTGATTGTTGTTTACCACCACCAGGGAATGAATCCCGTGCTTGACCATCAAGCGAGCCGCCCCGATACATTCCGTACTGCTTTCAACCGAGATCAGAGACTTGGTACAGATATCGCTCACCAGCATTAAGTTGCCCTCCCCAAAACTTATCCCAGCCAAAAATTCAACAAACTGTCTTCGTCAATCATTAAATCACCGGCCAAACCGATTAAAACTTCCGAACGCGTAAGAATATCAATCGCTTCTTCCAATGAAGCGTCAGGATTAATATAATTGATCTCTTCAGCCAGTTCATCAATAGTTGTATCAGGAGTCAGAGTGTTATCCAGAATAGCGCTCAGAATCTTTTCCGCTCTCAAGAGACGGGGATAGGCCTGACTATCCTCAATTACCAGGTATTTCTTCCTGGCGATCAATTCCAAACAGTCAAAAATCCTGGAACCGCTTGGAACAACATTAAAATCACTGGTCGCGACCTGAATAGCGTTATAGTTATCCCAAAACATGATTTTCCCCTTTTAGTATGAACGAACGATATCACTGTAAAACGCGAAAGCGATCAGAAACATTAATAAAACCAGGCCAACTTGCTGGGACAATTCCCGCACGCGGATACTTAACGGCTGGCCGCGGAACTTTTCTATCAGGTAAAAAACTATCTGGCCACCGTCAAGGATGTGGATGGGGAAGAGGTTAATTATCGCCAGATTAATACTGATCAAACCAAAGAAATAGAGAAATTGCCGTACCCCCTGCCGGGCCATCTTCTCGCCAAACTTGTAGATGCCAATCGGACCGGCGACCATGTCCGTAGGCGAGATCTCGCCGCTAAAGAACATGGACAAGCCGGAAAAGAAGCCGGCGGTTATGTCGTAAGAACTTTTGCACCCCATCCAGACGGCCTTTAACGGGCCGTAATGTTCATATTTCACATCCCGCGGATCCTCTGAAATATTGATGCCGATTTGATAGTATTCAGTCTCCATAATCGGGGCGAGATCAAAAAACAGCTTTTGACCATCCCGCTCGACCTCTACCCGTAATTGTTTCCCGGCGCTCTTCTGAATAATAGCCACCAAGTCCTGCCAGCGCCAGATTGGCTCACCGTTGATCTCCGTAATCAAATCGCCGGCGATAATCCCCGCTTTATGAGCCGGAAAACCCTCTTTAACATCACCCACCCGACTGGTAATACTGGGAATGCCGATCATGAAGATCAAACTCAGGACGATTATCCCCAAGATATAATTGGTGAGAGGGCCGGCGGCGACAATCGCGATTCTCTCCCCCACGCTACGATTAAAAAACCGGCGGTCAGCCGGCAGGTTGCGTTCAAACGCCAGGTATTCCTTATCTTCCTCAGATAAGGCTTCTTCCTCGTCAGCCTTTTCATCCTTAGGTAATTCCCCGGCCATTTTGACATAGCCGCCCAAAAGAATCGGCGAGAAGACATACTCGGTTTCCTTGCCTTTAAAAGCAAACAATTTGGGGCCGAACCCCAAGGAAAACTTATGCACATACACGCCTATTTTCTTGGCCACCAAAAAATGCCCCAGTTCATGAACAAAAATCAGCACGCCAAGCAACAGAACAAAAACCAGAATTCCCTCAAACATCTTTGTCCACCATCTCTGCCGCCCATTTATGGGCTTCTAGAATATCCGACAATCCCGGTTCCGAAATCGTCGCGTGACCTTTCATAGCGTTTTCGATCAATCGGGGAATATCGGTAAAACCTATCTCCCCCGCCAGAAACTTTTCAACCGCCTTTTCATTAGCGGCGTTCAAAACCGCCGGCATACTGCCGCCTTCCTCCAAGGCCCGATACGCTAATCCCAAACAGGGGAACCGGTCAAAATCAGGCTTGTGAAAGGTTAACTCCCCGGCCTGCGTCAAATCCAGCCGGCTGAAATTACCGGGCTGACGCTCAGGGTAATTCAAGGCGTAGCTTATTGGCAAACGCATATCAGGATTACCAAGCTGAGCTAGAACCTAACCATCGTCAAACTCCACCAAAGAGTGAACGACACTTTGAGGATGTATCACCACATCGATTTTATCATAACTCACGTCAAAAAGCCAGCGAGCCTCAATCACCTCAAGTCCCTTGTTCATAAGAGTGGCCGAGTCAACAGTGATTTTAGGCCCCATGCTCCAGGTCGGATGATTTAACGCCTCATCCCTGCTTACTCTGAGCAACTGTTCCTGAGTATAATTAAAAAAAGGACCGCCCGACGCTGTCAGGATCAAACGGGAAACATCCTGGATATTCTCGCCCCGCAAAACCTGAAAGATAGCGCTGTGTTCACTGTCAATCGGCAAGAGGTTTACCGAACGCTGATTTTTATTTATTTCCTCAGTAATAAGCGAACCGGCCATGACCAGGGTTTCCTTGTTGGCCAGACCGATGTCTTTACCGGCTTGTACCGCGGCCAAGGTGGGCATCAGACCGCCGGAACCAACAATCGCCGAGACGACAAAATCGATTTTCTCATGGGTTGCCGCCTCGATTAAACCCCGTTCACCGCCAAGAACCTCAGGGGCGTCACTGCTCCCCTTTAATCTGTTCCTTAACTCTTCAGCGGCCTCCGGACGCAATACCGCGACGAGCCTGGGCTTAAACTCCTTGATTTGCTCCAAAAGCAGGTCTATATTCCGCGCCGCGGTCAGCGAGATAACCTCAAACGCGTCAGGAGAAGCTCGAACTACGTCCAAAGCGCTCCGACCAATCGAGCCAGTCGCGCCCAGTATCCCCAGACGTTTCCTTTTACTCATAATGATGTCCCTGAATAGCTGGTATAAAAGACAAGGATATAATACATCAGGGGCAGATTAAACAATAAACTGTCAATCCGGTCCAGAATGCCGCCGTGACCGGGGATAATATTGCCTGAATCCTTTACCTGGGCCGACCTCTTGAAAAGCGATTCCACCAGATCGCCGACCTGACCGCCAATACCCAACGCCAGGCCTAAAACTACTGGTAAAAAAATCGGCTGCTCCGGAACAAATAAATACCAACCGATAAAAGCGCCCAGAATCCCGCCCAGACAGGAGCCGGCGGCGCCTTCCCAGGTTTTTTTGGGACTGATCCGGGGCGCCAGCAGATGCCGGCCGCATAAACGCCCGACAAAATAAGCCATAATATCGCTACTCCAGTTAATGATAAATAACCAGAAAACCAGCTCATAGTTCCAACGCTCAAGACGAATAGCGTAACTGATCAGCCAGCCGATATAAAATATCGCTAATAAATGACTGCCCGCTTCCGCCATGGAGAATTCGTTCAAATTATGAAGCTGGTAGGTGAGAACCAGTAAAATACAAGCGGTGAAATAATATGATTCTGATTGGTTAAAACGCGCTGAGAGGATTAATAGAGCTGAACATGAACCAACAAGAGGAAAACTTAAATCCAGCCCCAGTTTCTTCTGGAACTGGATGTATTCAATCGCGCCCATCAGGGCCGTAATTAAAACCAGACCGGTGGCATACCAGCCTCCCAGGTAGAAAGCGCCCAGAATGACGGGAATACCAACAATACTGCTGATTATTCGCCAGGCAAGCATGTCCTAAACCTTATCCGCCGCGCCATGCTTACCGGTAATGCCGCCGTAACGACGGGCACGGTGTTGAAAATCGTAGAGCGCGTGACAAAAGTCATTTTCCGTAAAATCAGGCCAGAGAATGTCGGTAATCCAAAGCTCGGAATAGGCCGCCTGCCACAGGAGAACATTGCTTAGACGCAGCTCGCCGCTGGTACGCACAATCAGGTCAGGATCAGATATTTCCGAGGTGTAAAGATACTGGCTGACCATATCCTCACTGATATCAGCCGCATCTATTTGCCCTTCTCCCACAGCGGACACGAT
>JAJRWM010000029.1 GCA_024276815.1 bacterium | reverse complement strand
CTGACGGCTGGCCCGATTGATTCAATCACCAGTCCGATGACTTGAACCACCTTGCCGTTCAAACGCACAGTCTCGATCTTTTCCAGCAAGGCGTCATATTTATCCAGATCGATTACCGCTGTCATCCTAACGATTACCTCCAGCTTCTTTCAACATATCGTCAAAGGCCCGGGCGACCACCTCCAACTGGGTATCCAGCCTCGCGTCAACAGTACCCGCCGGGGTTTCAATGATACAGCCGCCGACGCCAACCCGGGCATCCTTCTGGAACTCGATACTTTTAATCCCGTCAGCGCAGGCCAGCAGGATTTCCCGGTTCTCCATCAGGTTTTCAATGTCTTCCAGGTTGACCCTGATTTTCAGTCTTTCTCTCTCGGTAATACTTTTAATACCTTCCTCAACCAGTTTTAAAACAATACTTTTATCCTGTTTTACTTCCGTCTGGATTACTTTTCGGGCAATATCAAGAACCAGTTTGATAATTCCAGGCTCGGATTTTTCAACCAGTTCCCGGTTGTTTTTTTCCACGCCGGCGATCAGCTTGTTCAGGGTGCCGACCAAAGACTCGACTTCCTGCTTCCCCAAGTCCTGGCCTTCGCTTATTCCCTGTTGTTTGCCGGCCAGAAAACCTTTTTCGTAAGCGTTCTTTTCAATCGTTTTGGCCTTAATCCGGGCCGTTTCGACCATTTTCTTCGTTTCCGCCTGGGCCTCAGCGATTACTTTTTGTCTTTCCTCAGTAAAGTCAGGTATCACAGGCGGGGTGTTGACGATTTCGGGGCTGGCGGTTTCAGCGGTTTCCTCTGTCAGTTCCTCAACCGGAGTCTCACTCGCCCTGCTTTCTTCCCTGAGTATTTTCATGGCTTCATCCAGAACCCTGACTGATTTATAAACCCGGGCGCTAAACAAAGGTATCCCCTTCCCCGCCGCGGCTGATCTGGATATCGCCGGATTCTTCCAGGTTACGGATAATATTAACGACTTTCTGCTGAGCCTCTTCCGCGGCTTTCAGCCTGATCGGCCCCATAAACTCCATGTCTTCCTTGATCATGGCCGCTGCCCTCGAAGACATATTGCTGAATATTTTTTCCTTAACCTCATCGCTGGCTCCTTTTAACGCCAGACCCAGTTCCTTGGTGTCAACTTCCTTCAACACCTGCTGAATAGCCGAGTCTTCGAGTAGAATGATATCCTCAAAGACAAACATTAATTTCTTGATCTCGCTGGTAAGATCGGGGTTTTCCTCTTCCAGCGTCTCAAAGATCGTTTTCTCTGTCGTCCGGTCAACCAGGTTCAGGATTTCCGCCAAAGCCTTGACGCCGCCGGCGGTTGTGAAATCAGTGCTGAGCGCGGTTTCCAATTTCTCTTCCAGAACCCGCTCCACTTCCGCGATCACATCGGGAGCGGTGCGGTCCATAATAGCGATCCTGGTCGCGACTTCAGCCTGTAGTTTGGGCGGCAACTGGGACATCACCCCGGCCGCCTGGCTGGGCGAGATATGCGAAAGGATCAGCGAAATTGTCTGGGGGTGTTCGTTTTGAATAAAGTTCAGGAGCTGGCTGGCGTCTGTTTTCTTCAAAAACTCGAAAGGGCTGACCTGCAAAGCGCCGCTCAAACGATCAATAATCGAAGCCGCCCGTTCCGCGCCCACCGCTTTCTCCAGAACCTCCCGGGCGTATTCAATACCGCCCTCCTGGATATAGTCTTTGGCCACGGCAATTTTATGAAATTCCTCGAACACCTTGCCCCGCACTTCTGAGGGCACCTTGGCGACGGTCGCCAATTCCAGGGTCAGCACTTCGATCTCTTCTTCGCTCAGGTTGGAATATATTTTCGCGGAGATATCAGGCCCCAGACTAACCATCAGAATGGCCGCTTTTTGCCGGCCCGACATATCCTTGTAATCAATAGCCATCTAAAATCAGTCCTCTTGAGACAGCCAGCCCTTTAACAGCTTGGCTGTATTTTCCGGGTTATTGTGCGCCAGTTTGACAATTTCCTCTTTAATCAGCTCGGCTTTTTTAGCTTCAGCGCTTTCCGGCGCTGTCTCCAGGCTGATTTCTTCCAAAGGCAGGGCTTCCTGTTCCGGGCTGATCTGCATCTCCGCGACTCTCTCTTCGCGTCGATACATGGTAAAGAATATGATAAAACCGGAGCCTAAGATCAGGATAACCAGGGTAATGTTACGGATTAAGCTGTTACGGAAATCCTGGCTTAAGACATCCCTCATGGCTTTTTCTTCCTTAGCCAGATAGGACACGTCAAAGGGAATGTTCTCGACACTTATCTGGTCGCCCCGCGCCTCTTTGAAACCCACGGCGTTCTTGATAATATTGGTATATTTCCTGATCTCTTCAAAGGTCAGCGGCACATATTCCTCCTGCCCGCTTTCCAGGAGATTGCGTTTACCGTCGATAATCGCCGCGATTGTCAGACGGATAATGTCGCCGGTGGATTCGACAACGGTTTTATGTTCCGTGCTGATTTCATAGTTGGCGATATTCTCATCCTTTTTATAGCGGGACGGCGCGCCTTGTTCGACAGTTTGATAGCCGGGAATATTACTTTCTGTTCCCGGGACGCCGGCGGCTGTTTCCTTGATTCCCTCAAATTCTTCTTTTTTATTTTGCTCACTGCGTATCGTGCCTTCGGGAGCGTAGGTGGTTTTCTTGATTTCACTGCGGTCGAAATCCAGTTCCGCGCTGACCTTGACGATCGCCTTGTTGGGCCCCAGTACCTTACGGAGTATACTTTCAGCCTTCTTCTCCGCTTCCTTCTCCAGGGTTTGCTGGTATTCGAACTGGGTCGCCGTCAGTTTACTATCCGTATCGCCCTGCAGTTCCTCGTTAAGAATATTGCCGTGAATATCGATCAGGGTGACATTTTCAGCCCGCAGTCCCTCAACGCTGGTGGTCAGCAAATGAACAACGCCTTTCACCTGGGACAAAGTCAGTTTTTTGAATGGTTTAAATTTAATGACGACTGAGGCTGTCGCCGGCTTTTCTTCCTCAACAAACAGTTCGGGTTGAGGAATCACCAGGTGAATACGGACCTGATCGATTTCCTCTATCTGCATAATGGTGCGGGCCAGTTCGCCCTGCAAGGCTCTTTGATAATTGACTTGCTGGATGAAATCGGTTACCCCCATCTTGTTTTTGTCAAAGATCTCGAAACCGACGCCGCCGCCCTGCGGCAAGCCGGCGCTGGCCATATTCAACCGGGTCTCGTAAACCACTTCCTTGGGCACCAGGATTGTTTTGCCGTCAGCGAGTTCATATTTTATTTTTTCATCCCTGAGCTTCTGTACAATCAGGCCGGCATCGTCGCCTCTCAGATTTGAATAGAGAACGCCCATCTGGGTCCGGCTGGAGATAGAGACGAAAAAGACCAGCGCGATCACCATAAATATCGGCACCACGCTGACAATTATCTTCTGTTGAGTTGAGAATTTGCCCCAGATTTCCTGCAGTTGGTCCATCAATTCCTGGAAACGTTCGTTCATTTCTCCACTTTCCTAAGAATATTTTCCACCTGATTCTAAACAGGCATGTAACGCGTCAGTCTTCCGGGGAAAAGACCTTATTTGTCATTCCCGTGCCAACGGGAATCCACTGGATTCCTGCATACGATGGCATGACATTACTGGTTCCCCCACTTCACTGACGGGTTACACAGGCATTCTCATAATTTCTTTATAAAATTCCACCAATTTATTGCGCAGTTCCAGCAAAAACTGTAATGAGACCTCGGCTTTAGTGACGCCGATCATAACCTCATGGATATTCTTCGCTTCCCCGGTGGCCAGTTTTTCCATCAGCGTATCGGCCTCCAACTGCTGATCATTGGTTTTGCTGATCGCGTCCTTGAGAACGTCCCCAAAAGAGGACAGGATATCGTTTCTCTGATCTGTTTTCGCCTCAGGCCTGGTTATAGTCTTGGGCATCGCCAGGCTATTCAAATCGACGGTTTTCATCTATTCAGTTATCCCCGTCCTATTGACAACGCTCTGACGGCCATGGTTTTCGCGGCGTTCAGAGCTGTAACGTTGGCCTCATAAGCTCTGGAAGCGGCGATCATATCCACCATTTCCTTGACAATATTCACATTGGGCAATTCAACGAACCCCTCTTTGTTGGCGTCCGGATGGCTGGGATCGTAGACCGTCTTCAGCGGGGACCGGTCTTCCTTTATCCCGACGATTTTAACGCCCCGTCCGCCGAATTCCGGCATTTTGGTTTTCAGGACATCCATGAAGACCTGTTTATCCCTGGAGGCGAAGACCACCTGTTGTCTTCGATACGCCCCGCCGGCCGGCGTTCTGGTGGTATTGACATTGGCGATATTATTTGAGATAACATCCATTCTTAATTGTTCAGCGGTCAGCCCGGAAGCACTGATCATAATTGAGTCGAACATTCCCATACGGTACTACCCCCATATCATTATATTACAATACGACAATATTGTTATGCCGAGCGGTTTCTCATTGCCATCTTCAACATGGATATCTTGCGCGTCAGCAAAGTTATTAGTGCGTTAAACTGTACAGTGTTAGCGGACATTTCGGCCATCTCAATATTGACGTCCACATTATTTTTATCATTGCGTAAAGACTGTTCTCTCGTGTTATAAAGCCGGGGCTTTACTTCTTCAAGAGGCCGGCTGTTGATCGGGATATGCTTCTTATTGGTAATAACGCCTTCCAGACCATTCGAACCGCTCAGTGCGAGTTTGAGTTCATTCTCAAAGCTCACCTGGACCCTTTTGAAGTTAGGCGTTTCAGCGTTGGCCAGATTATTCGAGATTACGGTATGCCTGAGATTAGCGCCGTCAAGCCCCTTGGAAAGCGCCTCAATTACTCTCAGATTGTTTAATCTATCCAACATTCTAGCTTTTCCTGTCCCAGAAAAACGCTTCAGCCTTAACCGCTTTTTTATAAGCGAGATGTCCGTTCTTTCTGTCACGATGTGTTTTAATCTGATCTTTTTTATTCAGCTTACCATTACTTAGTTCTGCTAATGAACTTTCCTCCAGCGCAAGCAATTGCCTGATCAGCTCATCAATCCGGGCAATTTTTGCCGAAACCCGCCGGTTCTCGAAAGTTAAGCTTTCTTCGTGTTTACGCTTAACCCATTCTTCCCGGTAAGGCGCGATTGTTTTTTCAGTGGCCTCGATATTGCCAATGACTTTTCGCTGTTCTTCCTGTAGCAACAACACATTGCTTAAATTCTTCAGCGTCAACTGTTCCTTGGTTTTTTTCAGACTTTCCAAAAGCCGTTGATAGCAAGCCACTTCATTCTCATAACCATTATTCAGGGAATCAACGACTTCTTCCCAGCTAATTTCCCTAGCCATTTTTCTTACCCTCTTTAACCATTTTCTGGTAAGCGCTGACGATCTTGTCCCGGGATTGCATAACGTTTTTAAAGACCTCGTTCGTTTGCCGGATCGCTTCCCGGACATCATTAAGTTGTCCTATCGACCCCAAGCCGGCTTTCGCGACAGCTTGTTCCACCTGGTTTTGAGCTTTTTGCAGTTCGTCAATGGTTTTACCAAGAACCTTACCAAAATCGCCTTGATTTTTCGCCTCGACATTGGCTTTTCCTGCTTTCGGAGTAATCGGACCTGAGATTATTTTTTTCAAAATTAGGTCGCTCAACTTTTAAAACCTCCTTAATTTTTTCTCCATCCCTATTATATATGCAGGAAATGTACCACTGTTAAATTATCCAACAACACGTTGCCTTTGTCCAAAAACGCCCCGATTATCCTTTAACAACAAACCGATCCCGCGCCCTATTTTCGGCAGATTTTGCCGGAGCAGATCATTCTTCCAGGTTATATTCTTTTAACCGGTCATAAAGTTTCCTGGCGCTGATACCCAGCGTTTCCGCCGTTTTAAGCCTGTGACCGCCCAATACGTTATAAGTCTCGACTATTAAAGCTTTTTCCACATCCCGCAAAGACGAGCCGACGGTAAAGCTAATCTGCTTCTTGCCCAGGTCAGGATGTTTTATAATCTCAGGCAGATCATTCAGTTTAATCATACGGCCATTTCCCAGAACAACCGCCCTTTCAATGACATTCTCCAGTTCCCTGACATTTCCCGGCCAGTGATATTTCATCATGGCGGCCAAAGCTTTTTCTTCAATTCCCGCATATCGCTTATTATTTTCAATATTAAATTGGCCAATAAAGTTTTCCACAAGCCGGGGAATATCTTCTTTTCTTTCCCGTAACGGCGCCACTTCAACCGGTATCACATTCAGGCGAAAATACAAATCCTCCCGAAAATTGTTGTTAGCGATCTCCTGTTCCAGGTTTTTATTAGTCGTCGCGATAACACGAGCGTCCGTTTTTATCGTTTCCGTACCCCCTACTCTTTCAAATTCCTGTTCCTGGAGAACCCTTAACAGCTTTGCTTGCAGTTTTATACTGATCTCAGATATCTCATCCAACAATATTGTCCCGCCATCCGCCAGCTCAAACCGGCCTTCCCTTTTATTGACAGCGCCGGTGAAAGAGCCTTTCTCATGACCAAAAAGTTCACTTTCCAGCAGATTTTCCGATAACGCGGCGCAGTTGACCTTGATAAAAGCCTTGTCTGCCCGGGCGGACTGGTAATTAATCGCCCCGGCGATCAGTTCCTTACCGGTGCCGCTCTCGCCCCTGATTAAAACCGTGCTCCGGCTCCCGGCGCTTTTCTTGATGGTTTTCAGTATTTGCTTCATAGCCCGATGCTCGCCTACCAACGGACGGCACTCATATCGGGAACGGATAACCTGCTTCAAATACTTATTCTCTGTCACTATTTTTTTCCAAGCGAACGCTCTTTCGACAACCACCTCAATCTCTTCAGCGGGGAAAGGCTTAGTCAGGTAAT
>JAJRWM010000003.1 GCA_024276815.1 bacterium | reverse complement strand
AGCTATTTCTTCGGTTTGTCCGGCGGGTTGACCACCGCTCTGGTTGCCACGTTTTTGTGTATTCCCTTAATCGTTAACAACAAGCAGCCCTGGATTGAAAACGTGATCATGATCGAGATGATTTCCTTTTTCATGGTTAGCTATATTACTCATCAGGCGTTGCTTAAGCATCAGCAGCAGGGTAAATCTGAAGCCGGTGAGACTGAGATCACTTTTGACGATCTGGTTGACGAAGAGGAAATGGAGCGTGGTTTACGAAGTATTGAACCGATTATCAAGGCGGACCGGGAACGTCTGGCGTTTTGTCAGGTGGTCGAAAACATTTACGCTTTTCACAGCCTGGAGGAAAAGCTGGGAGTTATTTTGAATATTATCAAAAATGAATTCTCCTGCCAAGCCTGTTCCATCCTGATACTGGAAAGCAAGCAGGAATTGAGCGTCAAAATATCCCGCGGTCTCAGCGGCAGTTTTTTAAAACAGGTACACCTGGAAGCCGAGGACGGCGTCTGGGCGCAGGTAATCAAGAGCCGTAAAGAAGTCTTGATCGAAAGAGGCCAGACGGAAACTGAGCATGTTCTTGAAAAAGAATTCCAGACCTTTCTCGCGTTGCCGTTAATTTCCCGCAAACAGGTCTTGGGCATCCTGCATATGGAGAGCGCCCACCAGAACACTTTTGGCCCGATGGATGTTGAGATAACCTGGGATTTCGCCAATCTGATCGCGATTCTGATCGACAACGCCAACCTGCTGGAGGAAAATCGTTCCCTGGCGATCATTGACCAGAATACCGGCGTGTTTAACTATCATTATTTCCATCAGAAGGTTGATGACTGCATCAAGAACCACGAGCGTTACGGCAAGATATTCAGTATGATCGTGATCGCCCTGGCTGATTATTACAAATTTAAAACTTTCCATGGCAAGGAGCGAACCAACGAAGTGCTCTGCGATATGGCGTCGGCGATCAGGTCCTGTTTACGGGGCGTCGATTTAATCGCCAGAATCGGCGAGAAAGAATTCTGTATCGTGTTGCCGGAAACGGACATCAAGGGCGCTAATATCTCAGCGGAGCGAATTAACAAAAAGGTGGTATCCGAGATTTTTGACAAAGTTGAGCCGGACATCCTTTTCTGCCTCGGAGTGGTTGAATTCCCGGCGGATGGCAAGACGTTGCCGGAGATTCTGGCTAAAGCCCGCAACAACACCCACGAGTCCCGCCGCAGCAAAAAATTCCAGGAAGAATAACAAGGCAAAACAAGAGGCTTGCCTCCATTATTATACCTGGTTGCGCCTTGCTTTAATAACCGCTATAACTTGCAAAGCCGGGTGACACGGATTTCTTTCTCTTCCTGGTAGGTTCTGATTTGAGCTTTAAGGGCCGGATTGATCTTCTCTGAATTAATTAAATTAAGCAACAGCTTGTCATCGACCCGGGAGATCTCCGGCCACAGCCTGTTCTCCTCCAAAAGCTGCCGAAGCTCAGGACTGTCAGCGAATTTAGTCCTATACTGATACTGGATTTTGACTTTGCTGTTGGTTCCCCGGACAGCCGTGACGTTTTCTCTTTCCGCATAGGCCTTAATGGCGTCTTTTAATTCCTGTAACTGTTCTTTCAGAAGGCTTTCCTGTTCTTTGAGAGCGGCGAACTTATCGACCAGCGCGACCCCGTCATCGTGCACGAACTCTTCCTCGTCCATGCGCTCAGTCCGGTAGAGGTGCTTTTTTCGTGGACACAGGTATTGATAAACGCACCAGCCGCACAACGCGGACTCGTTGGGGGGAAAGTCTTCCGCCGCTTCAATTTCCTGGATCCGCCTGACAATATCTTTTTTTAGCGACTCCAACTGCTCTGCTGTCCGCTTTGAACGCAGGTCAACGTCGTTAGCCAGGTAGTGCCAGACCAGGTCCACTTCTTTAACGTCCGGCCACATTTCTTCCACGGCGATCTGGTACAACGCCAACTGGCGGTACTGGTCCAGGTAATGTTGTTGGGGCACCGAGCGGGAAGTTTTATAATCATGAATTTCATAGCATCCGTTCCTGTTTTTCACCAGACGGTCAATAAAACCTTTCAGGAGGTACTTGCCGTTTTCCAGTTTTACATTAACAGCGACTTCCAGTCCCAGGGTGGTTCCGTCATCAAAGGGAGTGTGCCGGTTATAGTAATCCCTGACGCAGCGTTCCCCGGTTGCCCGATAATGCTCCGCCGCATATTCTTTTTTAACGATTACAATCCGGTCGTGCCAGTTCTTTTCCCAGTTTTGGTGGAAATAATGCAGGAGGTCATCAAGAGAGTTGACTTTTGAGTGCTGCAAATCCAGGTAGAGTTTTTCCAACACCTCGTGGACCCGTGAGCCCATAAAAGCCTCGATGCCTTCCTGATCGGTCTTGATCCGGTCGAGGTAACGGTATTTGAACTGGAGCGGACAATTTTCAAAAGTCGCTATGCGAGAATGTGAGTATATCGGCATGTTCTGGATTATAGCATATAAACGCAAGGGAAGTTCTTGGCAAGACCAGGGCAACAGGCAAACTCGGTGAAGTGCGATAGTGTTTTAGCCGAACTTTGCAGGTAAAAGCTACAGGGGGGACTGAAACATGGTGGAAAACGTTAAACAGTACTTTGATTCTTTGCCTGACCCACGCTCACAACCGGGACGACGCCATCGGCTGGACGAGATGGTCATCATCGCCATTCTCGCCGTCATCTGCAACGCCGACAACTGGTGCGAAGTCGAATGGTTCCCCCCGGGCCAAAGAACCATGGCGGAGAAAATTCCTGGACCTGTCGAACGGTATCCCCTCGCACGATACCTTCGGCCGTGTGTTTTCCGCTCTCAGGCCGGAAGCCTTTGAACGCTGTTTTCTGGCATGGCCAGCGACAAAGCGGCCATTCACCTGGTAAGCGCCTGGGCTGGCGTTAACGATCTGGTATTTGGCCGGATCGCCACGGGGACTCAGGGCAACGAGATTACGGCTATTCCCAAGCTGCTGAAGCTGCTGGATATAACGGGAACGACGGTGACCATAGACGCTATGGGCTGCCAGAAGAAGATCGCCGAGGAAATCGTTGCCTCAGGCGGCGATTACGTGTTGGCGGTAAAGGATAACCGGGGAACGCTGTTTGAGGAGATGAAGCTTTATCTCGATGACGTCATTGCCGGGAATTTACCGGAAGCGAAGCTGGCTTTTTGGGCAGAGGAAGTCAGCAAGGATCATGGTCGGATCGAGAAACGTACAGCCTGGAGCAGCAGCGAGATCGCCTGGTTTGCCGACCACGGAAAATGGCAGGGCTGGCGGAGTTTCGCGGTTATAGAGTCTGAGCGATGTCCGCTTAAGACCGGGGAGGTGTCCACGGAACGCCGCTATTTTATCAGCAGTCTTACGGATGCAGGACAGATTGCCCGGGCGGTACGGCAGCATTGGGGCATTGAGAATAAATTGCACTGGTCGCTGGACGTAATGCATGCCGAGGTTGTTGTTTACCTCTGTTTTAATGAGGATATGAGCCGGGTAAGAGTGGGGACATCTGCGGAGAATCTTTCCCGTCTGAGGCGGATGGCCTTGAATTTGCTGAAGCGGGACAAGACGACCAAGCTTGGGATTAAGGGCAAACGCCTGAGAGCTGGCTGGGATGAAAACTATCTGCTCAAGGTAATCTCTACTTGAGTTTGCGATTACCCCTGCGGTGGCAAACTCCTCAGATGTTGACGAAAACCTTGCGCTTACCTATACTTTAGGGCAGAGGTTATTGGGGGTTGATGAAAAAACAACGGCTTCTGCCGATGATTATTTTCCTGTTAGCCTGGGGATTCTTCCTCAAGGGGCTGTCGCCTTCGGTATACGTCGGTGATAACGGCGATTTTATGGCCGCCGCCGTTACTCTTGGCCTAGCCCATCCCACCGGCTACCCAACCTTTATCCTGTCAGCGAAAATATTCTCCCTGATACCGTTAGGGGAAATCGCTTTTCGCTTAAACCTGCTTTCAGCGTGCCTGGGCGGACTGACCCTTGTCAGCCTGTTCTTTTTTACCAGATTTATTTTGGCTGACTGGCTGACAGCCCTGAGCGCGGCGCTGGTCATGCTGGGGACGGTAACGCTTTATTCCCAGTCGGTTATCCTGGAAGTCTACACCCTGAACGCCTGGCTGATAATCATGACTTTCTGGTTT
>JAJRWM010000002.1 GCA_024276815.1 bacterium | reverse complement strand
TTTTCCTGAAGTACGCTGACGCCAAGCAACTGGCAGCCAAGTTGCTGAGCGTGGTCAAAGACGCCAAGAAAAAAAACGTTCCACGGAGAAGAAATCGCAAGATACCCCACAAGTCAGCCGGCAATTCGGCTGGCGCGGCCAACATTAAAATTATCGCCGATGAACGAACCAACTCTTTGATTATCGTCAGCGACAAGGAAACAATCGACCTGGTCGAAAAATTGATCGTTAAGCTGGACCGGGAGATCCCTGGCGGACGGGATAATCTCCACGTCATCTACCTGAAGAATACCAGCGCCGAACAACTGGCCAACGTTCTCAACGATATCAAAGCCAAGAAAAGCCAGACCTCGTCGGTATCGAAACCGCCGGTACGCAGAACTTTCAACGCCGCCCGGGCGACCAAATCGCTGATCGTGGCTGACAAGTTAACCAACGCGCTTATCATCACGGCCTCCCCGGAAGAGTTCGCAACCTACAAGAAAGTCATTGATATGCTTGATATACCGCGTCGGCAGGTGTTTGTTGAAGCCCTGATCGCCGAGGTCAAACTAAACAATCTTGATAAACTGGGGCTTGACTGGAACTCTTTGACCGTACCTGAGGAAGATGAGATTGCCCCTTTTGGGATCACTAATTACGGCCTGAACGCCGAGGCCATGACCGGTTCGCTTTTAGGTTTCAGCGGCGGTTTGTATAAAGGCAACAAAGAAGGCGAACTGCCAAGTATCGGGGCGATCATCAATCTTTACGGCAAGGATCAGAATTTCAACATTCTTTCCACGCCGCACCTGATTACCACCGATAACCAGGAAGCGGAGATTATTGTCGGCAGCACCGTGCCCTTCCTGAAAAGCTCCCGGGTAACCGAGTCCGATACCGTAGTCAAGACCTTTGATTACGAGGATGTGGGCATCACCCTGAGGATTACTCCTCACGTCACCGATGACAATAAGGTGCGCCTGGAAATATATCAGAAGATCACCGCTATCCTGGATGGCGGCTCCCTGGAGGCCCCGACAACGACCAAAAGAGAAGCCCGGACAACCGTCACGGTTCAAAACAGGCAAACGGTAGCCATTGGCGGCCTGGTCAGCAATGACCGGTCTTTAATCGTGCACAAGATCCCCATTCTGGGTGATATCCCCTTTTTGAAGTACCTGTTCTCGCGTAGCCAATGGCAGGAGCAAAAAACCAACCTGCTGATTTTTATCACGCCCACGGTTATTAAGGAACCGAAAGCCCTGCAGGTGATTTCCCAAGAAAAGGATAATGAACAAAAACAGTTCATTAAAGATTTTGCGCCCCGCTACCTGCAGAATGAAGAAAAAGAAAAAGTAGTCAATTAAATTCACATGACATACCAAAAAAGAATCGGCCGCTTGCTTCTGGACGCTGGTCTCATTGATCAGCCGCAGCTTGACGAGGCCCTGAGCAAACAAGAAAGCAGTTCTTCCCGCCTGGGGGAGATTCTCATGTCTCTGGGCTATGTTACGGAAGTCGAACTTTTAAAAGAACTGGCCCGCCAGCAACAACTGCTTTTTCAGGAAAAAATTGAGCTGACACGCATTGATCGCGAATTAATCCACCAAGTGCCTTTAAACTTCGTCCGCCGCAACAATATGCTGCCGCTCTTCAGACAGGACGGCAAAATACTGATTCTCACCAACGATCCCATGCGGCTGGCGGCTCTTGACAATATGCGGCTGTTGCTTAAAGAAAGCTCGCTGGTTATTGTTTCCTCGACCGAAGAAGTTCAGCGGGCGATTGACAGCGCTTACAGCCGGGAAGCCGGAACCGCGCAGGACGTGGTGGATGATTTACACAGAGAAAGTATTGATCTGCTGGCGGAACTCAGTGAAGACCAGGAGGACCTGCTGGACAGCGCCAACAAAGCTCCCATAATCAAACTGGTAAACCTGATCCTTTCCCAGGCGGTTAAAGACCGGGCCAGCGATGTCCACCTCGAGCCGTATGAAAATGAATTCCGGGTCCGCCATCGGGTTGACGGAATTTTGCATAACGTTCTCTCTCCCCCCAAAAAGTACCAGGCCGCGATTGTTTCCAGGATCAAGATCATGGCCCGCTTGAATATCGCTGAGAGAAGGCTGCCCCAGGATGGTCGGATCAAGATTGTCATCGGCGGCCGGCCAATAGATATCAGGGTCTCCGTAATTCCCACAGCCAACGGCGAACGGATTGTTTTAAGGCTCCTGGATCAGAGCAACCTGCTGCTGGACCTGGAAAAGCTGGGTTTCCCCGATGACGTCCTGACCAAGATGAACTGGTTGATCACACATTATCACGGTATTATTTTAGTGACCGGGCCAACCGGCAGCGGAAAGACCACGACTCTTTATTCGGCGATTAACAAGATCAACTCAGAGGAAAAAAATATTCTCACGATTGAAGATCCCATTGAATATTTAATACCCGGTATCGGCCAGATGGAGGTCAAGCCGCAAATTGGCTTTACCTTCGCCAACGGTTTGCGTTCCATGCTCAGACAGGACCCCGACGTAATGCTGGTCGGGGAGATCCGGGACCTGGAAACCGCCGAGATCGCCGTGCAGGCGTCGCTGACCGGTCATCTGGTTTTCAGCACGCTGCATACCACGGACGCCGCCGGCGCCATTGGCCGCCTGGTCGATATGAAAGTAGAACCTTATTTAATCGCCTCGACCTTGATGGGTGTGTTAGCCCAGCGGCTGGTGCGCACCTTGTGTCCGAACTGCAAAGAGTCCTATCAGCCTGATGAAAAAACACTGCGCCAGATTGGCTTGACCACCGACGATGTTTTGGGCAAGACGCTTTATCAGGGCAAGGGTTGCGATAAATGCCTGGGCACCGGTTACCGGGGGCGCACCGGCATTTATGAATTACTGGTGATGAACAAACGCATCCAGAAGCTCATGGTGAAAAATCCTGACACCTCGGCCATCAAAAAAGAAGCGGTCAGGGGCGGCATGGCTACCCTGAGAGTTGTCGGCGGCCAAAAAGTGCTGGCCGGCGTAACAACAGTGGCAGAAGTTTTACGGGTTACCCAGGAAGACATGGAATAGCGATGGCTGTTTTTCATTACGAGGCTCTGGATAACTATGGCAACCTTCAAAACGGCCTGATTCACGCCGCCGATTCAGTTGAGGCCCGACAGCGGCTTCGCCAAAAAGGCATGCATGTTTCCGCCCTCAGCGAAGAAACCGGCGTCGAGTCCGAGACCACCCGCTTGCTGGTACCCTGGCTGGGAGCGGCGGCCCGCAAACGACAAATCGCCATTTTCGCCCGGCAACTGGGAACACTGGTAAACGCCGGCGTTCCCCTGGTCAGCGCGCTGGCTTCCGTGGAAGAGCAACTGGCCGATGAAAATCTAAAAAAAATAATTGTCCGGATCAGGGAACGGGTAAGCGAAGGTCTTGATTTCAGCGAGTGTTTAAGAGAGTACCCTGATTACTTCACCTCGGTGTTTCTCAACCTTGTGCGCACCGGAGAACTTTCCGGCAACCTGGAGCAGAACCTTTTTTACCTGGCGGATTATTTAGAAAAGCAGATTGACTTTCAGGATAAATTCAAAGCCGCTCTCTATTATCCCGTTTTCATGCTGGCGCTCTCCGGCGTGATAATTTTCTTTCTTCTGACCTACATGGTGCCTTCCATCACCGGTATTTTTAACGACTGGGGGCAGGAGCTGCCGGCTTTGACCAGGGGCTTGATGTGGCTCAGTGATATTTTCCGCGATTACTGGTATCTGTTGATTCTTGGCCTGGGCGCTCTCTATGAACTGGTTCGTCGTCTTTTACGCCGCCCGGCTTACCGTTTGAAATGGGATAAGATTAAATGGCGACTGCCCATCTGGGGACCGTTGGAACAACGCCGACACCTGGCGGCTTTTTCCCGTACTCTGGGTTTGCTTCTGACCAGTGGTATGCCGCTTTTGCGGGGGCTGGAATTAACATCGAAAATGATCGACAATCTCATGCTGGCTGAAGTTGTCAAAAACGCCGTGGTCAAGGTAAGCCAGGGGGGCAGCCTGGCCAGGGTTTTGCGCCAAAGCAAGGTCGTTCCGCCGCTGGTGTTGCAAATGATAGCCACCGGTGAGGAAAGCGGCAGTCTGGAGGAATTACTGTTAAAGACGGCCGACTTTTATGACCATGAAGTGGAAACCGCGCTGGTAAAATTCACTTCGCTGCTGGAACCGGTCCTGATCCTGGTCATGGCCATTATTGTCGGCACGGCGGTAGTCGCCATTATCCTGCCGATAATGGAGCTAAACCAGGTAATCTCCTGACAACAAGTCTACGACTTGAGGATGTTTGCCTTCGGCACTTTCAATTCCGCTTGCAAAGG
>JAJRWM010000239.1 GCA_024276815.1 bacterium | reverse complement strand
GCTAATCAGTAAGTTATTAATGGGAATGATACCGAGGCAACAAGTAATCATATTTTATGCAGGGGGGTAGTTTATATGGATTCTCAAGGAGCGGCGTCAAAAGTGGTGAAAAGATCAGAACCAACCCGGAAAAGATCCGCCAGAACACCGAAATTTGTTTTAAAGCGCAATGGCGAAAAGGTTGATTTTAGTATAGATAAAATTACCGAGGCGATTTATAAGGCGGCCAAGGCTGTTGGCGGTGAGGACCGTGCCCTGGCCGAGGAATTGGCTAACGCGGTCAGTTTCTTCCTGGATAAAACGTTCAGCGACGATTTTCCTACCGTGGAAGAAATTCAGGATGTCGTGGAAAAGGTATTGATCGAGACCGGCCACGCCAAGACCGCCAAGGCCTACATCATTTATCGATCCCAGAGAAACCGGATCCGCCAGGCTCACAGCGGCTACATTGACCCGGCGTCGATGAAGACAGATTCCACCGACCTGGCTCTGTTTGTCAGGACTTCAGCCGATGATATCGTCGGTTGGGACCGGGACCGGATTATCGCGGCTCTGGTTAAGGAAACCGGCCTGAACACCCGCATCGCCCGCAAGATAAGCCTGGAAATCGAGGAGCAGATTATTTACTCCAAGATCGAGACCATCACCGCGCCGCTGATCCGGGAAATGGTTAACGCGAAACTGGTTGAATACGGTTTTGAGAGGGAAAGAAGACACCATACCCGGCTTGGGGTGCCGCTTTTTGACGCGGAGCAGATTATCACTAATCCCAACCGGGAAAACGCCAACGTGCCGCATAATCCTGAAGCCACCAATATGACCTTGGCCGAAAGCATCAAAAAAGAATACGCCCTGATGAAAGTTTTCGATCAGGAGATTTCCGACGCCCACAGCTTCGGCGATATTCACTTGCATGACTTGGGGTTTATCGATCGTCCCTACTGTTCCGGGCAGTCGCTGGAATATGTTAAAAAGTTTGGTTTGGATCTGCCTAACGCCCTTTCCATCGCCAAGCCGCCCAAACATCCTGAAGTATTGCTGGCCCAGATGGTAAAAATGTCAGCCGCTCTGCAGGGTCATTTCGCCGGGGCGATTGGCTGGGACGCGGTCAACGTGTTTTTCGCCCCCTATCTGGTTGGCAAATCAGACCGGGAAATTAAGCAACTGGCTCAGATGATGATTTTTGAGTACTCCCAGCAGGCCGTGGCCCGGGGTGGTCAGGCGATCTTTAGTGATATCAATATTTACTGGGAAATACCCAAGCACTTCGCCGATGTGCCGGCGATTGGGCCGGGTGGGGAGTACACCGGGAAGAACTACAGTGAATATATTAAGGAGTCGCAGCGTTTCGCCTGGGCTTTGTTTGAGGTCTACCTGGAAGGCGATGGTTGCGGCCGGCCGTTCTTCTTTCCCAAGCCCTTGGTTCATATCACGGAAAAATTGTTTAAGACAGAAGGATACGAAAAGTTTCTCAATTTTGTTTCCCGGATCGCTACTGAAAAAGGCAACACTTATTTTGTTTTTGACCGCGGGGACACCGCCAAGATATCCGAGTGCTGCCGACTGAGTTTCAAGCTGGAAGCGTCTGATTTTGAGGATGCTAAAAAGCCCTGGAGAATGAGATATTCCGCTATCCAGAATGTGACGATTAATTTACCGAGACTCTCGTATGTCGCGAAGGGCGATGAAAGCCGGCTTTTTGCCAAGTTGGACGAGGTCATGGAAATAAGCGCCCGGGCGCACAGGACCAAGAAGGAATTTGTTGAGAAACTGTTGGCTTTAGGCGCCCAGGGGCCGCTGGCGATGCTGGCGATGAGACGAGATCAGGATCAATATTTAAGGATGCACAGGGTTACCTATCTGATGGGTATGGTGGGATTAAATGAACTGGTTCAGTCTCACCTGGGCATTGAACTGCATGAGTCCCGGAAGGCGCTGCGGTTCGGTCTGAAGGTGATCGCTCATATGAATTTAAAGTGCCGTGAACTCTCGGAAAAGTATGGTATGCGTTTTGTCCTGGAGCAAACTCCCGCCGAGTCAACGGCTTTTCGTTTCGCCAAGCTGGACCTGGCTCATTTTCCCGATGAAACGAAACGGGTGCTCAAGGGCAACCTGGATAACGGGGAAATATATTATACCAACTCCACCTATATTAATGTGGGCGAGAAGATCAGTCCCATTGAGAGAGTGAAAAGCGAGGGGCTTTTCCATAATTTGATCGAGGCCGGCGCTTTGACCCATATCTGGCTGGGCGAGAGCCGACCCAACCCGGAGTCGATCGCGAATTTTGTGATAAAAACCTTCCGCTACACCGAGAACGCCCAGATCGCTTTTTCCCCGGAATTTACGACCTGCAACCAGTGCGGCCGGACCATCAGGGGGTTGAGGGACGTTTGCGGCGCCTGCGCTTCGAAAGAGATGACGGGTGTAACCAGCGTTGATAACTGGGAACAGGTCAAGGATCATGAACTTGAAGAGTCTCATCGGATGGAGAAAGCCGTCTGATTTTTGGTTAAATATGGATATCTTGATAAATGGAAGGGTTCTAGACATGATTAGTCTTAAAATTTTTACCCAGCAAAGCTGCCCCCGCTGTCCGGCGGCCAAAGCTCTGGGTGAGAAATTGGCCGGCGAAGGGCTGGCGGTGGAGTATTTTGACGTTACTAACAGCGATGGCTTGGCCGAGTCGCATATGTACATGGTGCAGTCAACTCCGTCTTTAGTCCTGGTCAACAGCGATGAAGATGAAGTCGCCGCCTGGCGTGGCGAAGTGCCGGAACTACATGAAATACAAACGGCGATCAAAAATGCCGCTGTCGATTAAGGGGTATCTGGAAACCTCTTTCAGCGATTGGGACGGTTTGGTCAGCGCGGTTGTTTTTTTACCCGGCTGTAACTGGCGCTGTTACTTTTGCCATAATCACTCGCTGGTTTTTGAGCCCGAAATCTATCCGGATATTCCGCCTCAGACGGTGCTGGACAGCCTGAGGAAACACCGCAAGTGGATTGATGGTTTATGTGTTGGCGGCGGGGAGCCTACTCTGAGTCCCGGGTTGCTTCCTTTTTTGAGGGAAGTCAAGGACTCGGGGTTTAAAGTGAAGCTGGACACTAACGCCAGTCAGCCGCGGGTTATCGAAGAACTGATCGGCTTGGGGTTGGTTGACTATTTAGCGATAGATATAAAAGCTCCTTTAACTGATAAAGCTTATTCGGCCATCTGCCGAAAACAGATAAAGGTTGGGGCAATTTGTGAATCTTTATCAATCATAAAAAAAGCATATAGGGAAAAAAGGGTAGACTATGAATTACGCACTACCTTGGCGCCGCCCTATTTTTCCGGGGAGGCGATTGTCAGTATTTGTGAAAAAATATCCGGCGCTCCCCGTTATGTGTTGCAGCAGTTTGATCCTCATAATTTACGGGAAGAGGAAAACAAGAAAGAGCGCCAGCCATACCAGCGTGATGAAATAGAAGCCTGGGCCAGGAGGGCGCGGGAATATATCGGGAATGTTAGTATCAGGGAGGTATAAGTGGCCCGATTCTTGGTAGTTGACGATGACGCGGATTCAGCGGGTCTGATTTCTTATCTTTTAGAAAGTAACGGGCATCAGGTTCACTCCGTTCCGAGTGGCGAGGAGGCTCTTGAGTTGGTCGCGGCTGATCCTGGATTTGATCTTATTTTACTGGATATTTTCCTTTTGGGCGCCGACGGCATAACTGTTTGCGAACGGATAAAAAGCAATAAGAAACTTAGGCATATTCCGGTTGGCATGATTACCAGCAACGCGACCAACGAGTTGAAACAGAGGTCTGAAAAAGTGGGAGCGGAATATTTTTTCGCCAAGCCGGTTGATATCAATTCTTTCGCTTACCATTTAGAATATTTACTTGATTCAGCCGCGGAGTAATTTTTGCCGCCCTGATTCATTCTGCCGCCGGGTTTCTCCCTCCCCGTAACCCGCAAACGTATCGCTTGACCCTGGGGTGCGGTTGGGACCTAATGTGGAGTTCCCAAGAAAAATTGCGGGGCAAACCTTTTTTACCCGGGAAGGTGTCTCTCAAGGTTTTCCTGTTCCGCTTATGTCTGAGACTAAAGCCTG
>JAJRWM010000238.1 GCA_024276815.1 bacterium | reverse complement strand
GGCTTGCCGGAATCCCGCAAAATCAGGGAGGCTCTGAGAGACCTTGAGTTCCTGGTGGTGGTCGATATCTTGCTGACCGACAGCGCCCGCTTAGCCGATATCGTTTTACCGGCCGCCAGCTTCGCTGAAAAGGAAGGCTCGGTTACCAACAGTGAGCGAAGGGTTCAGCGGCTCCACCGGGCGTTACCGCCGGTTGGTAACAGTCGGTCGGACCGGGAAATCATCAGCGGGCTGGCCGGCAAGATGGGCGTTAATTTTGGCGACAATGAGCCGGCAGATATTATGAAGGAAATTAATTCCTGCGTGGATATTTATGAGGATATTGATTATAACAAACTGGGGCGGGCTGGCCAATTCTGGGGCGGCGCGGAGGCGTTGTACCGGGACGGCTTCCCGGTTGGTAAAGCCACGCTTCACCCGGTCAACTTTGTCAGGCCGGCGGAAAGCACCAAACAATATCCCTATACTTTGATGACCACTACCCAGTTGTACCATTCCGTGAGCGGCACCATGTCCCGGCGCGCCGGCGGTTTAGTCAAGAACGCGTCGCCGGAGGCCTTGGGGATCAGTGTTATCGATACCGAAAAGTTGTTGCTGAATGATGGCTCAAGGGTTACCGTTTCCTCAAGTTACGGGGAGATGGAGATGCCGGTTAAAATTGATCCTGATATCCCCGAAGGCGTTGTTGTCGCCTCAGTTTACAGCGGGCCTCAGGTGTCGGCGCTGTTTAGTCTTGATAATATCGACCCGGTAACCAAGAGTCCTGCTTTTCAGTTAGCCAGGGTTATGGTCGAAAGACTTGACGACTAAAGGGAGAGGGAAGATGGCTGTTGAAATAGATTACATCAAAAGAGTCAAGATGTTTGGTAAGCTGAGTGAGGACGACCAGCGTCATCTGGCCAGAATAAGCGCGATGCGTAATTATAGTCAGGGCGATGTCATCTTTTCTGAAGGAGAAAAAGGGAAAGAGTTATATATCATAAACAGAGGCATTATCAAGATAAAGAAGAAAATCGAAACAGCTATGCAGGAGAATGAAACCCAGACCTTGACCAAGGTGAGAAGCGGGGATCATTTTGGCGAGTTTACCTTTTTTGAGGGCGGCACTCATTCCGCGAGCGCCATCGCCGCCGGGGACGTGTCGTTGCTCGTGCTGAGCAGGGATGATTTTAACAAGCTGATAAAGGAAGTTCCCCGCCTGGGTTACAAAATAATGCAGGAAATGACGGTTTCGCTCGGTGAATTATTACGGGAGATGAATAAAAGGCTGACCGGGCTGGTTAGTTATATGTACGGCGAGAAAAGCTAGAAAAAGAGTAAAAAAGGATAAGCAAGGGTAAGTTATGACTGCTACTGTCTCGGAAACAAAACAAGAACAAAAGATAGATCTGGCGAAACTAGAGGATGTTCTCTTTCACTATCGCGGGTTTCGGGGAGCTTTGATTCCGGTTTTACAAAAAGCGCAACACGCTTACGGCTATCTTCCCCGACCGGTAATTGAACGGATAGGAGAGAGTCTGAAGTTACATGTCTCGGATATCTACGGGGTGATAACTTTTTATTCCCAGTTCCGCTTAAAGCCTCAAGGTAAATATGTTATTCGGGTTTGTCGAGGTACGGCTTGTCACGTTAAAGGTTCCCAGACAATCGCCGAAAAGATCAGTGAAAAGCTGGGGATTGAACTGGGTGAAACGACAGTGGACTTAAACTTTACCGCTGAGGAAGTAGCTTGTGTTGGCGCCTGCGGCATGGCGCCAGTCATGACTATCAATGAAGAGACATATGGATTAATGACAGTTGGAAAAGCTACGGAAGCTATTGATGGCTATCTTGAAAAAGCAGGCTCAAATCTTCATAAGGAGTAATTAATTGGGTAGCGTACAGAAATCAAACGACAATAATGACTTGGTTTCCGTCTCCATCTGCATGGGGCCTGGTGGATTGGCTGCTGGCAGTCAGGGGGTTTTGGATAAATTTATTGAGGAACTCTCTTCTAAGCCGGTTGAGTCCGCGATAAAATCACGAGGCTGTAATCATGCTATGCACCAGACCGGTTGTCGAGGACCCTGCGCCATGGATGTCCTCGTTGACATTGAAGTGCCGGGCCTGGGAAAGCAAACCTACGCCAAGGTGACTCCGGAGATGGTGTCTGAGATTGTACAGGAACATATAGTTAATCAGAAGCCGGTTGAAAAATGGCTGGTTAAAGAAGATTATGAGAAGTACTTTGAGAAACAGGAGCAGTTAGTATTAAGAAGATGCGGAGTAATTGATCCGGAAAGCTTGGATGACTATCTGGCCCATGATGGTTATAATGCTTTGAAAAAGGCCTTGAAAATGACTCCTGAGGAAGTGATTGAGGAAGTCAAGAAGTCCGGTCTGCGGGGTCGTGGCGGGGGTGGTTTCCCAACCGGCCTGAAATGGGGGTTCTGCCGCATGTCTCCCGGCGAGGAGAAGTATATTATTGTCAACGCCGACGAAGGCGATCCTGGCGCTTTTATGGATCGAAGCGTTCTTGAAGGCGATCCCCACGCGGTTTTGGAAGGTTTAATTATCGGGGCCTATGCGATTGGAGTGCCCTTTGGTTATTTTTACGTACGGGCGGAATATCCCCTAGCTGTCAAACGGCTTCTCATTGCCATTGAGCAAGCGGAAAAGTCCGGATTAATCGGTAAAAATATATTAGGCAGTGGTTTTGATTTTGAAGTAAGCCTGTATGAAGGCGCTGGAGCTTTCGTTTGCGGTGAGGAAACAGCATTAATGGCTTCTATCGAAGGTTCTAG
>JAJRWM010000028.1 GCA_024276815.1 bacterium | reverse complement strand
TTGCTTTTGTGGAGCTTTTTTGGTCGCATAAATCACCTGTTTTTGTTTGATATTATAACATATCCTGGTGATTTACGCACAAATATTTGGCTAAACAAACTAAACACTACAAATACTTACGACTTTTTCAGGCACGACTACTTACGACTTTTTCAGGCACGACTATGTAAGGCAAAACAAGAACCCTGGAAACCCCGACTTTTGAAAAAAAGCAGGTTTCTTTGCACCTTCCCATATCTGTCGTGCGGGTTGTTAAAGCACTAAAAACTTTAACTTGGAGAAACCTGATAGTAAGAACGTAACATGCTTTAAATTTCCAGAAAAAGACTCTATTGTTATTTATGGATTCTGAGATGTTAAATCGGTCAGATATTTATTGGCAAGCTTAACTTTTTCAGTCTCACCTGGTTCAGACTGGGCCAATTTCAGGTATTCCCGCCAGGCTTCAATGGCCCGCATTGTCTGATCAGTCGCCTGGTAAGAAATAGCTAAATAATATCTCGCATCAAAGAGTTTTTTGTTTAATTTTATTGCTTTGATGTAGTAAGGTATCGCTCTGTTATGTTCGTTGATATTCGCGAGGATTCTAGCTAAATTGTTCCAATTTGAAGCGCTTTTGGGGTTTTTGTTGAACTGTTTCTCCATTATGTCTATCGCCTGGTCGACTTCACCACTGCTTATGTAGGCCAGCACCAGATTACTGAAACTGGGCTTATGATCCGGATCGTTTCGTAAAGCCGCTTTAAAGTGTGGAATCGCTTTTCTAATATCTCCTTTTTTAAGCGAATATAATCCATAGAGAAAGTTAATCCGAAGCGCTGTAGGGGTCGATTCCAGACTCCTCTCAAACTCCTTAACCAGCCGGGCCTCGTAATTCTTATCATTAGCGGCCTGATCCAGAAACCGATAATCCGTAAAAAACGGTTTTACTATTTTAAACTCGTTACGCCTGATAAACTCGTTATAAGAAGCTTGTCTTTTTAAAAAAACCAGAGAAACATTATCAAAGAAGACCAATGCCCATTCCGCTTCGGGAAAAACAGCCGACAAACGGGAAGCGGTGTTTTTCAGGCTGTTTTCTTTATGTGAATAGGCAATTACAGCCAGGTCAATATCATATTTATTTAATACTTCCCGCCAGTCTTTACCACCCCGATATATACTTCGATACTCCTGATAAAGAGAGATTTCGCCCATTTGTCTGCCGTCGACAAATACCCGGTAACGAGGATACGTCCTCCAGATCAAATAGCCGCCCAAGTTGAAACTGTTAAAAATGTTTGTCGGCAGCTTGTTGTTTAACAGGAACTCGCTGGTTTCAACCGGTATTTTCCTTTTGTCGAGCCCGGTTCCGAACAAGAATAACTGTTGTTTTTTTATTTTCACAACCGCTATTGAAACTAAAAACAAGATAAGGACTGTTTTCAGCGTTCGGATAACCATATTCTGCTTGATTGGTATTTGCCGCATTAAGAAAATAGCGCCCGGCATAGTCACGAAAACAAACAGGGAAACGAACCTGATAGATGAGATTGCCAGCTTCCCATATACAATTACAAACAGTAGCTCTACCAGGCCTCGTCTTTGGTTGTATAGCGAAAAAAATATCAATCCGCACAAAGCCGCCACGTAAGAAAAGAAAAGTATCTTTAGGCCGGGTTTGGTTAGCGGCGACCATTCCCTGATCGTCTGACGAAAGATACCCGTACTGTAGGAACCAAAACTTATCTCATATATTTTGTAACCGTAAGGATTTATCAGGGTCGCCAAGACGACTAACAAAAGGACTATCAGATATCGCTTGAGGTCAAGAGACGGCCCCTTGTTCCTTAAAAATCTGTTCTCCAAATACCAGGAGACACCAAAAATCGCGGATATTAATATACCCAGAAAAGCTGTCGCGCCGTGCAGGTTAGCCCATAATATTTCTATTGCAATCAGCCAAAACAGGCGGTTATCAGGCCGCTCACGGTGTTTATATAAAATCACCAGAGTCAACACATGGGCTAAATAGCTAAAAAGGTGCGGCCTTAAAATCAGACGGCCCCGCACTATGATCGCCGCCAGAATAATCCAGCAGGCGAATAAAACCAGGTCATTTTGTTCAATGTCAAGGAACGAAACGAGGCAATAAACTACCAGGGATAGAATGATTATCTTTAAAGCGATTAAGCCGTTTATCCCGGCTATAAAAAAAGTAACATAAAAGATTAAAGCGCTCAGCCATTCATGAGCAACCCAGTGTTTATCAAAGGTGGTAAAGGTAAAGGGATCCAGCGAGGGAAAGGATCTTTCCTCAAAAATCAATTGACCGGTTCTTAGATGCATCCAAATGTCATTGCCCTGAAGCTTAAATAAAACCAGTGAGAAAAGTATTAACGCTAGCCCTGTTTTAATTACAATATTTTTACTAATATTTATCATTAACGATATATATCCTGCCACAAGGTATCGCTCTGGCCAAAGGATACCAAAGCTACTCCTTATTATATCACCCGGATACCTCTTTGGCTCGCTACGGGGTCAGGTTCATTTCAAGAACATATTCAGTTTGTTTGACACTATTATCCCGAATATTATATTATATAAAAGGTTTTTCTATCATAAGAATGTCCATTTCATAGGGGAAATACATGAAAATCGCTATTACCGGCAAGGGCGGAGTGGGTAAAACAACGGTCGCCTCCCTGCTCAGTCGTTTATTCATCAAAGAAGGATACAAGGTAATCGCGGTTGACGCTGACCCGGATACCAACCTGGCGCAATCTTTGGGCTTCACTCCGGAAGAAGAAGAGAAAATTGTCCCCATCGCCGACCTCAAGGAACTGATCAAGGAGCGCACCGGCACCGCCGATGACACCAGCGGGTTACTGTTTCGGCTCAATCCGCAG
>JAJRWM010000237.1 GCA_024276815.1 bacterium | reverse complement strand
GAACTCAAAATAGAAAATTTCGCCCTGATTGAGAGGCTTAACATCGAGTTTGGCGACGGTCTTAACGTCATTACCGGCGAGACCGGCGCCGGTAAGTCCATCATCCTCTCAGCCCTCAGCCTGATTCTTGGCGAACGGGCCAGCGAAGGCCTGATCCGGGCTGACAGCGATTACCTCTCGGTCGAAGCGGTTTTTTTTAAAGTAAACGCCCGCCTGACTGACATCTTCGAAAAATACAATTTACCCGACGTTGACGATGATTCGCTGCTGCTGAAACGCGAGGTCAAACGAAACGGTCGTAACCGCTGCTTCGTCAACGGCCAGACCGTCACCCTGAACGTACTCAAGGAGATTGGCGATTCTCTGGTCGACCTGCACGGACAGCACGAGCACCAGTCCCTGCTTGATACCCAAAAACAGCGCCAGATACTCGACGCCTACGGTAACTTGAACGAACTGTTAACTCAGGTCTCGACCCTGTACGCCGGCTATCGGGCGACCTTAAACACTCTCAAAAAACATCGGGAGGAAATGACTCGTTTTCAGGAACAGCAAAACTTCTACCAGAGCCAGCTTGACGAGTTGACCGCCCTCGACCTCAAAAGCGGCGAGGAACAGGAGCTGCTCAAGGAAAGCGACATTTTAAGCCATACCGAAAAGTTAGCCACTCTGCTTTATGAAATGAACCAGTACTTTCAGGACTCTGAGACGGGGATCAATATCAGCCAGGAACTGGGCGCCATCTCAAAGATCACCGAAGAAATTTCGGGCATTAATTCGGAATTCCGACCGCTGCTGGGAAAAATAAAACTGGCCCAGGAAACCCTGGATGAGGTGGCGCAGAAGTCAGAAACTTTCGCCTCCTCGCTTAACTATGACCCGGTCCGCATCGAAGCGGTCGAGAGCCGGCTCGCCGCTCTGCAGAAAGCCCGTAAGCGGTTTAACCGCAGCGTTGATGAGTTAATCAATTACCGTGAGGAGTTAACCGGTAAGTTAGCCGATCTGAGTTCTTTCAGCGAAAAAGAACAGGAACTTATCAAAGATGGTAAAAATGAAAAAGATAAACTGGAAAAACTTCTACGAAAACTCTCCGCCGCCAGAGAAAAAGCTAAAACCAAACTGGTTCGGGAGCTAAACGCCGTTATCAGGGAGTTAGCACTGGCTAACGCCGAGTTTGACATTGTCCTTCAGGTTACAGAGTCCATGAAAGGCTTTTCCATGAGCGACGGCAAGACCTACCGCATCTCGCCAACCGGGCTTGAAGACGTCGAGTTTTTGTTCAGCGCCAATCCCGGCCAACCGCTCAAGCCATTAGCGAAAGTCGCTTCGGGCGGCGAGATTTCCCGGCTGATGCTGGCCTTAAAAGCGGTGATCGCTGACGAGGATTTAATCCCCACTTTAATCTTTGACGAGATTGACGTCGGTATTGGCGGGCAGATCGGGCATGTTATCGGTGGGAAACTGGAAAAGGTCAGCAAGCGGCATCAGGTGATCGTTATCACCCATCTGCCCCAGATCGCCGCCCTGGCTCACCACCATTACAGAGTCGAAAAATCACTCGCCTCCGGCTCAACGCTCATAAACATAGTCAAGCTGGATCAGGAGGAACGAGTAGCCGAGATTGCCCGTATGCTGGGCGGCGCGTCATCTGACCTGGCCAAAAAACACGCGCTGGAAATGATTAATCAATGATTAAAGCCGGCATTGATCTTGGCACTCACACCGGCCGGCTGATAATCGCCGAAGTTGAAAATAATGCTATCACAAAAATCCTTGAGAAAAAAACAAAGATCATCGCTCTGGGGGAAGGCGCCTCTTTGACCGGTAAAATTTCCGACGACGCCATTAAGCGGGCGATTGAATTGTTTCAAGAGTTCCGGACCTTGCTAGATAAATATAAAGTCGTTTCTTTGAAAGCGGTTGCGACCAACGCGGTCCGCATTGCCTCTAACCGGGAAGATGTGGTTGCCGGAATCGCCCGGGAAACCGGCATCGGGATAGAGGTTATCAGCGGTGAACAGGAAGCGACGCTGGGTTATCTGGGTATCAGATCATCGTTTGCCGGGATTAATTTTCTTTCCTTTGATATTGGCGGAGGAAGCACGGAGTTTACCTTAAATTATAATGACACCTTGGCGGCTCATTTCAGTCTGCAAATCGGCGCGGTAAGTTTAACTGAAAAATATTGCCATTCAGATCCGATCAGCGATGAGGAGTTCAACAATTTAAAAAGAGCCGCCAGGGAACCCATTAAAGCGGCCTGGCCCAGGATAAACAGACCCTTCGACCAATTAATCGGCGTTGCCGGGACGGTTACCAATCTGGCCGCCATCAAGCTGGAAATGGTTGCTTATTGTCCTGAAAAAATCCACACAAGTAGCTTGAGTCCTCTTGATATTGATGATATGATATCTAACTTCCGCCGGCGGACAATCGCCCAAAGGAAGGAAATTATCGGCCTTGAACCAAAACGCGCTGAATTCATATTGGCCGGAACGCTTCTGGTACAAAGTATTCAGGAAGCCGCCCGGGCGCGGGAAATCATAGTCAGCGAATCTGACATTCTGGAAGGTTTGGTTCTGGCTTAAACTGAGGTAAACAATGGATTCCGCGACAATAATTTTATTATTACCGGTATTGGTTTTTTCAATTATTTTTCATGAATGCGCCCACGGCTGGGTAGCGGACAAGCTTGGCGATCCGACCGCCCGCCTGCTGGGTCGTCTGACTATGAACCCGATACCCCATATCGACCCCATTGGTACCATAATTATACCCCTGCTTCTGGTCATAACCAAAAGCCCCTTCCTGATCGGCTACGCCAAACCGGTCCCGGTTAATTATCATAACCTGAAAAATCCCCGTCGGGATATGTTGTGGATCGGTTTGTCCGGCCCCCTGGCGAATGTTTTACTCATG
>JAJRWM010000027.1 GCA_024276815.1 bacterium | reverse complement strand
TTTGCTCGCTTACAGGGTAAACACCTGATACATAGCCGAGTATCTTTACGAGGCGGTCTAAAAACATCCTGTTATTTTAGGCCTAAAATAACCTGGGTCTGGGGAATCAACAAGACCCGGTGAAAATCTTTGCCAATTTGCGCTGCCACTCAAGCGCTTTTTTTGTTCCAACGCCGAGTTCGCCGGCTATTGTGACAGGTTGCAGAACGATGGGCGGGGAGACGGATAAAACCCTGGTTATTTTCAGGAGATCCTCAAGCTCCTCATAGGTGGCGCTTTCTGTTACGATAACCTTTAAATATAATCCGGGTACCTGCGCCGCGATTTCAAGGAAACTCTTCTGTTCCGCAAAATATCGCGCGCCGTTGACTTGGGACGGAAGTTTTAAATCCATACTGATATAATCCAGATACTGAATCACCCGGGCCAAACTTTCCGGCAGTATCCCGTTTGTCTCAAGCAGGATTTTCTGTTTGTTCTCTTTCAGCCGGGGGAACAGTTCAGCCAGGAAGTCGCTCCTGGTCAAAGGCTCGCCGCCCGTGACCGCGATGGTCAAAGATGCCCCCGCTTGTTGGATGAGAGCCAAAATCAACCGGGCCACCTGACCGCTGGCGAGCGGATTGGCTAATTTTTCGGGGCTATGATCCCTGGTATCTGAGGAGTATAGGGAAGCGTAAGTCGGGGCGCTGTGACTGGTGTCACAGTACAGACAGTCAAGGTTGCAGCCGGCCAGTCTCAGAAATACCTGGCGTTCGCCAACCAGCAGACCCTCGCCCTGAACGGAGGTGAAAATTTCAATCACCGGCGCTGTCAGCATACTCCTTACACACCCTTTACCTTGCAAAGCGCAATCCGCATGGAAGCCAGTTCATCCCGGTATTTTTTCATGATCCGCTTGGCCAGCATTTCCGGATTGGTCTCCAGTTCAGTCAGGTTAGCCGTGGGAATCGGCGTGTTTCGGGAGCTGATATTCAGGCCGACATGAATCAGGGCGGAAACGGGTGAAATGGTGGCGATGGAAACGGAGAGTTTTCTGCCATCATAATACAGGTCGTCAGCGGTTCGTATAATTCGGGGGGCTTTTTCATTGAGCTGTTCCTGGATCAGGCAGATCAGCAGTCTCTGTCTTAAGATGGCTTCCGGTAAAGGCAGATTGAAATGTTCAACCAGAAAATGGAGCATACTTTCACTGCGGATAAAGTCGTCCGCCTTTTTGTCAACCTGGTCGACCAGATCATGGCCCGCCACCTGACAGGAACCGCTAAAAGCGACTATCGTGTCGCCAATCAGGTCAAAGTTTTCATATATCCAGTGCGGCCGCAATTCTTTGCCGCTGTAATGAATTTTCGGTTCAACCAATAAGGTCTGTATTGGCAAAACGGTCGCCCGCCTTTTCTAAAATATTATTGGCTGCCAAGGCTTTTTTCAGCATTTGGCATGATTCACATACCCCGCACATAACTGTTTGACTCTGATAACAACTCCAGATCAAATCCAGCGGCGCCTCAACCCTCAGACCTTCGGCCACGATTTCCGGCTTGGCCATGTTCTGCGTGTAACTTAAAACCCGGGGATGATTTTGGGTTGAAAAGCCCAGGGAATTTGTAATCGCTGAACAAAAATCCTCACTATTGTCAGGAAAAGTTTGAGCCTCCTCTTTGTTAAAGCCGGTGATAATGTACCGGCACTGGTATTTCTCGGCGTAGACAGCGGCGATGTTGATAAACAGGCCATTGCGGTTATAGGCCCAAACCTTTTGGGCGGACCGGACAATCATGGCGGGGGAGAAACTGTCAATTCTCGGCAAGTCGATATCCTGGTCCACCAAAGCGCAGTCGAGAGCGTTTTGATACCAGGGCAGATCGATTATCAAGTGGGGTATGTCAAATTTAGAGGTTATCTCGCTCGTGGCTTCAATCTCGGCCGGGGCCGCTTTTTGGCCGTAATTAAAGGTCAGAGCCAGAACGACTTTTGTCTGGTCAAGAGCTTTTTTCAGCGATACGGTGGAGTCTAAGCCACCGGAGAACAGGACAACTGATTTTTTCATGATTTTTTATAGGTGGCGGAGGCGTTTTCCGATTCAAAAACCGTAACCGAAAGCAGTTCCCTGTCAGGCGGGATTAACGGTTCCAGTTTGGTGAAAATATAATGAGCGATATTTTCCGAAGAGGGATTCACTGTCCGGAAATATGGTATATCCTCGTTAAGATAATGATGGTCCAGTTCATCGGTAACTTCACGGGCCGCCGCCTTGAGTTGATGAAAATCCATGACCATACCCGACTGGTCCAGGCTTTCCGAACCCACCATCACTTCAACTTTCCAGTTGTGACCGTGGAGGTTTTCACATTTTCCGCAGTAATCTCTCAACCGATGGGCGGCGCCAAAGGTCAGCGAGATAAATATTTCGTACATTTACAATTCTTCCTCACTTAAAATATGCAGGTCTTTTAGTTGACGATATTTCTGCCGGTAGTCCAAGCCGTAGCCGACGACGAACTCAGCGCCAATATCGAATCCAGTGTAATCAATTTTCAGGTTAAGATCAACATCTTTTTTCCGGAGCAGGACGCAAAATTTAAGGCTGGCCGGTTCTTCAGCCATAATCCTCTCCCGCAAAAACTCGCCCGTAAACCCGGTGTCAAAGATGTCCTCAACCACCAGCACATGCTTGTCCTTAAGGCTGAGAGTCAGGTCTTTTTCCAGCCGGATACAACTGGTGGACTTGGCGCCGTTGTAACTGGAAAGGAAGATGAAATCATAGGTTAAAGGTGTTTTGATCTCACGAATCAAATCCGTCATGAAGATCACGCTGCCCTTTAATACACAGATTACGGTCAACTCCCGGCATTGGTAATCCAGATCGATCAGGGCGGCAAGCTCCCTGACTCGTTTTTTTATCTCTTTTTCCGAATAAAGAAGTTTTTTCACGAAGGTAATTTTATCATAATTTCAGGCTTACAGCCCGGGGAAATATCGCTTCGCAAACCATAGGTTTGCGGAAGACGCCTTCGGCATTTTCCGCACCGCTCGCGTAAGGGTACTCGGCTATGTGTATATTATGTATTATGGAGCGAGCACTGTTGCGAGTGATTTTGATGTGCCGAAGGCAAGCATATCCCCAGGGTCGCGGACCCGTGTGGTATAATCAGGGGCATGAGCTTCAAAACTCTTTTTTTCGCTTTTTTAACCATGGTGTTTTGGGGGACGGCACCGCTTTTTTCCAAGATTGGCCTGGAAAAAATACCTCCCTTTCCGGCAATGCTGATGAGAAACCTGATACTGGTTGTTTTAGCCTTGGGTTCCCTGGTCTTTTCCCAGCAGTTTCGCGGTTATATTATTAAAGCTCCCAAACACTCGCTGTTTTTGGTGATCGCCGGCGCTTTGAGCGGTTTGATCGGGCAATACACCTACTTTCTCGCCCTCAAAGACGGTCAGACTTCCCAGGTGGTTCCCATCGTCAGCGCTTTTCCGCTCATGACCGCTTTTATTTCCATTATGATACTCAATGAATCTCTGACCGCCGGTAAAGTTATTGGCATAGTCATGATTGTCAGCGGCGTTTTTCTGCTCGGGCGGTGAACGGATTTGCGTCAAGGCCTCAAGAGGAGGCCTGACCCGGAGAGATGGATCAGGCTCTCCTCTGGGTGTGAAGCGTTTCGACCTTTCACTTATAAAATGTTGCGTTGCCCAGGCTACAAGATTAATCTGTTTTCACAGCTATTTTTTTAACTTCCTTTTTGGCCTCCATTGTTTTAGGGAGCGTTACTACCAAGACTCCCTTTTTAAAGGTGGCAGAGACTTTTTCAGTCTCAATTTCACTGGGCAACGCGATAGTCCTTTGGAAAGCTCCGTAAGAGCGTTCAACGTGACGATAGTTCTTCTTTTTGTCTTCAATTTCTTCTTTCTTTTCACCTTTGATGGTGAGCGTATCCCGAGACAGCAGCACCTCGATATTTTTTTCATCCAGGCCGGGAAGTTCAGCCGAGACAATAATCTCATCATCGGTTTCCGTGATGTCCACCTTTGGCATCCTGGCGCCGGCCAGATGCTCGATCGACCTGAAAGGCGTCAGGTCAAAGCTGTTCCAGAACTCGTCAAAGAGCCGGTTTACTTCTTTCTGCAACGCGTAGATCGGCGCCTCGCCAGCTTGGGTAACAAGACTATCTTTTTTTCGGTTCCAAGGTACTAAATCACCAAATAACATGATAAATCTCCTCCCTTCAAGTCAAGTTGTGCTTTGACCAAACCGGTCCTGCTTGCTTCCAGTGGTTACTTAGGGGGCGTCAAAAGCTTCGCACTCTGCCCTGGAAAGAAACGGTTCATCTCATCAGGTGGATTTTCAAGGTTGAACCACGGTTGCCAGTTTTTCCCGGGGTGCCATCTGCCGACATACATATGAAACGCTCCTTTCAATAAAAATTTACAATACGCGTCGGCGATGAAGCCAAAAGACTTCCCGCCAACCATCCGTATTGTCTTTTGCCGGTTTGATTAATCTTTTTTTTAACCGGATTCACTTTTTTTTAATTTTTTTAAGCTGAGGATTTCTTGCCGTTTTTGGCCGGGGGAGCCCCCTCACCCATTTCGCGGGCCAGGTCACCCCCGGACGCCAGCGGTCAGGTTATAACAAACAGCCCGGCTTTAACAGAATTTAAGCGCGATTGCCGGGGGTATTCAATTAGCCGCGCGGAACAGGTAACCCGTCAGTGAAGTGGGGGAACCAGTAATGTCATGCCAGCGTATGCAGGAATCCAGTGGATTCCCGTTGGCACGGGAATGACAAATAAGGCCTTTTCCCCGGAAGACTGACGCATTACCTAAACAGGCTGAATTTGGTTGACTAAATCGGTGGTTAGCTGATAAATTGTCTTAGGCGTTATCAGTATTTGTCCAAGTTTTGAGGATGTTAAGGCTTAAGAGGTTGTGGAATATTACTGAATCCGGAGAAGTTTTAATCTACTAGTCAGGATAAACACGAAAGATGACCTTCTGGCAGCGGGTATACGATGTCTTGGTGGGATTTGGCGGCGGCTGGCACGGCGGCGTACGGTTTCTCTACGCGGTCCGTTTTTTATTGCCGGCGGTATTCTGGGCCACTTTATTAATCAGTTCCTACATCAACTGGGCTAAAAACAAAGGGCAAAGAGAATATATTCTAACGCTGGCTTTCGCCGCTGGCCTGGCTCGCGAACTGCTGATGTTCTTTGTCTATTTCGCCAACGAGGCGGGCCTTATCGCCCTCGCGAAGATGCATTTGTTTTTCCCGCCCCTGGAACACGTCCTGGTGCTTCTTTCAGGCCTTCTGATCGCTTACGCCTTTTTACGTTTTGTTTTCGAACTGGACAGGTTCGGTTACTACTACCTCAGGATAGGCGCCTTTACCGCGTCTGTCTTATATGTCATCACCGCCGCCGGCTGGTACCGCTTTGACCTGTTATATCCAGATGTTAAATTCGGCCTCTACTGGGGCGACCTGGCCTTTCGCGTTATTGGCTCAATCGCCATGGGGATTCCCCTTTTTATAACTTATCGCTATCTTAAAAAAGGAGGCCGTTCTTCCGCCAAGTTTCTGTTCATGGCTTTTCTCTTTTTCTTCCTCGATGAATTCTTAATGATAATTAATATCGCCTACGGCGAGGTTTACAAAGATGTTTTTGGCGTAATTCGTCAGAACCTGCACACTTGGGGCGTGCTGCTGTTTGCCGCTGTTTTTTACCAGGAAATGAAAGAGAGAATGGAAACCGCCGTTGGCACCGCCAGGGCTGAAAAAAACAAGTCGGAAGCGTTGCTGGCCGCGATGGGGGACGCGATCAGCATCCAGGACGCCGACTACAAAGTTTTATACCAGAACCAGGCTCACAAAGACATTGTCGGTTCCCACCCCGGCGAACTTTGTTACCAGGCCTACGAGAACAACTCCGGCCGCTGCGACGGCTGTCCGCTGGCCGAATCGTTTGCTGACGGGCAGGTTCATACGGCTGTCCGAAGTGTTGTTCTTAACGGTAAAACCGCCTACTTCGAAATCAAAACTTCTGTCTTAAAAGACCCAGCCGGAAATATTACCGCCGGCATTGAGGCGGTCAGAGATATTACTTCCCGGGTCCGGATGGCGGAGGCCCTGAAAGAAAGCGAGGAACAATTCAGGAGTCTGGCGGAGCAGTCGCCTAACATGATCTTCATTTATAAAAGAGACCGGATTGTTTACGCTAACGAGAAATGCGAAAAAGTAACCGGGTACTCAAGAGAAGAATTATACGCGTCTGATTTTGATTTCAGGTCGTTAATCGCCCCTGATTCCCTGAAGTTGGTTGAAAAGGTCTTCAGAAAACACCTGAAAGGCGAAGAAACAGCACCCTATGAATATACGCTTTTGACCAAAGACGGTAAAAAACTTGAGAGTATTAATTCCACCAAGTTGATTAGTTATAACGGGGAAACTGCCATCCTGGGCATTGTGACTGATATCAGCAAGCGTATCCGGGCCGAAAGGCGTTGCGGGAAAGTCAGGCGTTGCTAATGTCCACGATTGAAAGTCTGCCCTTTGAGTTTTTCACCATCAATCAGGATGGTTGTTACGCTATACAAAATTCATATTGTAAAAAAATATGGGGTGATATCACCGGCAAGCGTCCCCAGGATCTGCCGGTAAGCAAAGAGATCCTCGATGAATGGCTTGACGCCAATCGCCGTGTTTTCGCCGGCGAGGTAGTCAGGAAAGAATTTGAGTTGCCGGTCAAAGGCAAGACGGGAACCTTTTTTAATATCATGGCGCCCATCAAGAATGAAGACCAGGTGCTGGGTTTGCTGGGCGTGAATATTGATATCACCGAGCGTAAAAGAGCTGAACGCGAGCTACGAAAATCGGAAGCTGATTTCCAGATGTTAGCCAAAATAGGTGCCGACGTCGTCGGCGGTAAGGATATCGAGGAAAGTTTACAGCGGTTCACTGTTTCTCTCCGAGAACTGATGGACGCGGACCGGGGTTGGTTGTTTGAACTGGGCGAAGACAAGGGGACGGCAAAATACGTGTCCTGGAAAGAGGGGTGGGAACCCGCAACCTGCACGGTCAAATACGATTCTCCCGATGACATAAATCGCTATGTCGTTGAAACTGTCCGCTCCAACCCCGGGATAGTCCACGTCTTTGACTACCTGGATGAACCGATTCGCGGTATGGATGACCCGGCGACCAGATCGTTGTTGATAAAATCACAGATGCTGTATCTGTTTACCAGTTATTCCGGCAAAAAATGGGTTTGCGGGGTTCACGAGAATACCCGTGAGCACAGGGCCTGGACCGAGCATGAGAAGTTACTGCTTAAACAGGCGAGCTATTTTGCCAATCTGGCGATCAGCGGAAAAGAATCGCGGGACGCCCTGGAAACGAGCGAGGAAAAGATTCGCGGCATAACCAACACCGCTTCAGACGCGATCGTGGTTATTGATGAGGAAGGTAAGATAACTTTCTGGAATCCGGCGGCGGAAAAGACCTTTGGTTACAGCGCGGCTGAAGTTATCGGCAAGGAGCTTCACCTGTTTTTAGCCCCGAAAAGTTTTTACCAGGCTTATCGCAAAGGATTTCATGAATTCAGAAACACCGGCAAGGGGCCGGCGATCGGCAAGACCATGGAATTTCAAGCGGTCAAAAAAGACGGCACGGTTTTCCCGATTGAAGTTTCCACTTCAGCTATAAAAATCAATAATAAATGGCATTCCACCGGCATTATCCGTGATATCACAGAACGTAAAGTCGCGGAAGGAAGACAGGCCGGGAATCTCCATTATTTTATGAGCATGCACCAGATCTCCGAAATAATCGAGCAGACCATGGAGGTGGAAAAAATGATCCAGGAGGTGGTGGAAAAATTACTGACAATTTTCAGTTGCGACCGGGCCTGGCTGCTTTATCCCTGCGATCCCGATTCCCCGACCTGGAAAGTACCGGTGGCCGCCGCCGTACCGGAATATCCAAACCCGGTTCCGGCTAACGTCGAAATGCCTATGGACCCGGTTATGGCCGAGACCTCCAGGAAAATTTTGGCAACCAATAAACCGGTCTCCTTCAGTCCTGAAACAACCCCACTCTTGTTGTCGGAGGAATATGAACCGCAAAAGAAGCTTAAGATAAAATCCGCGCTGGCGGTGGCCATTCATACCAAAGTGGGGCAGCCCTGGGAACTTGGTCTCCATCAATGCTCTCACGAGCGGGAGTGGACCGAGGAGGAAAAAAGACTGTTCCACGATATTTCCTACAAGCTTTCGGACGCCATCAGCAACATGTTGCTGTATCAGGATTTGCAACAATCAGAAACCGCTCTGCAGGCGGCCAAGGATGAGCTTGAGCGGCAGAACCAGGAATTAAAGGCTCTGGACAAGATGAAAGACGGTTTGATCCGGGACGCCACCCATGAACTGAAAACGCCGGTGGCCAAACAGGGCATGCAGTTGGAGATATTAAAGAGAATTCTTGACAAGGAAGGGCTTTCTGACGCCTGCGCCAAGGTAATCAACACCATGGAGTCGTCGATTCAACGCCAGGACAGTGTCATTAATAATATCCTGGACCTTTCGCGGCTGGAAGCCGGCGGCCGGAAATTCAGATCGGAACCAATGCGGCTGGACATGGTTTTAAACAGTGTAATTGAGGACTACCAGACCACGCTGGAAGCTCATAATATCAAAATCAACAAGGTGTTGCCTGAAATAACCATTGATTCCGACCGGGAAATGCTTTTCCATGTCTTCTCCAACCTGATCAATAACGCGATAAAATACCGCGGCTCTGTTCATCAGCCGGAAATCAACATCTCGCTGGAAGCAGGCGGAGAAAAGGTCGCCATCAAGGTCAGCGATAACGGTATCGGTATGACAGAAGACGCGCTCGCGCACGCTTTCGACAAGTTTTACCAGGCGTCAGCCTCGGCTGAAGGCAGCGGTGTGGGTTTGTCGATCGTAAAAATGATCACCGAAGGTCTGGGCGGCCGGGTCTGGCTGGAATCGGCCGGAATTGACCAGGGCGTCACCGCCGTAGTTGAGTTCCCGGTAAAAACCTAAGGCCAGGCGAGGCTCAGGGCGGTTTCTTCAAGCCGGCTGGGGGGAAGATCTTGCCGGTATTCCGGGAAACGGTGCTTCCCTTGTCCCGGAAAAAAGAATAATTCCCGCCAAGTCGCTTGTGTTTTCAATTAATTTAAGTACAATATCCGCATGGACAAAAATAAAAAGAGCGGCCAGGGTAGTAAAGCCGTCGCGATTTCCTTGTTTCTGGTTTTGATTTTTTTAATCACCGCCGGCTATTATCTCTACCGGACGCTGAACCGGGAAACGGTCAGCGAGATACCGGTCTCCCTCCCGGTCAATTACGGCGGGCGGAAACAAAAAGTTAAAATCTATTTCGGTTCGCCGGACGCTTTGAACCTGATCAGCGAAGAACGTGAAATCTACTTGACGGACCGCGAGGAAGACCAGGTCAAGCAGGTAATTTATGAGCTGATCAAGGGGCCGAAAGAGGATTTAACCCCGGTTTTCCCGCCCAACTCGGAGTTGCGGGAAGTTTTTATCGCTGACCGGGTCGCTTACCTTGATTTCAACCGCTCTTTCAAAGAGGAACATCCCGGCGGCAGTTCAGGGGAACTGGTAACCATTTACGGCATAGTCAACACGGTCGTGGACAATTTCAGCGGTATTGACAAGGTGCAGATTCTGGTTGAGGGCCAGGAGATTGACACCCTGGCCGGTCACATCAGCGCCGATCATCCGCTTGCCCGCCGTCAAATCCAGTTGAGGATCGCTAATTAATGGATTCCATCGGCATTTTCGACTCCGGCTTGGGCGGACTGACCGTGGTCAGGGAAGTCCGCGCGTTACTGCCGCGGGAAAACCTGCTCTACCTGGGGGATACCGCCCGGGTGCCCTACGGCGGCCGCTCTCGTGAAACTATCGCCCGATATGCCTGGGAAGACGCCAATTTCCTCGTTCACCAGGGCATTAAAATATTGGTGGTCGCCTGCAATTCAGCGGCTTCCGCCGGCCTGGATAAACTTAAACAACATTTCAAGCTGCCAATTATCAGCGTTATTGAACCCGGCGCCCGGGCGGCTGTCAGGACGACAAAAAACAAAAAAATCGGGGTCATCGGGACCAGGGCCACCATTAACAGCTCCGCCTACCTGACGGCTCTCAACCAACTTGACGAATCGGTCGAGGTATCCCAGGTGCCCTGTCCTCTGTTCGTGTCACTGGTTGAAGAGGGCTGGGAGAACCATGCGGTTGCCCGGCAGGTCGCTTCCGAATACCTCGCTCCCCTTAAAGCCGCGCGGATTGATACTTTAATCCTGGGCTGCACCCACTATCCGATGCTGGAAAAAACAATCCGGGAGGTTATGGGGAAACAGGTGACCCTGATCAATTCCGCCCGGGAAGTCGCTTCAGTTATCAAGGATACTATGGAACATGAGAATATCTCAAATACAGAAGTCACAAACGGCGTAATTAAGTATTTCGTGAGCGATGCCCCGGAAAGATTCGTGGAAGTCGGCGAACGTTTCATGGGGCAAAAAATCCAGCCAGTGGAACAAGTTAAGTTAATCAACCAAACTCTTTATCCCAACCATAACCACAAATAGCTTCTAAATTGAAGCCCGTTTTGTTATAATACCTGCAATGAAAAGGTTCGATAACCGCACCCCGGAACAACTGAGACCTGTAAAAGGCACGCTGGATTTTATCAGGCACGCGGAGGGTTCCATCCTCATTGAGTTTGGCCATACCAAAGTCATCTGCACCGCTTCCGTGGAAGAGAGAGGGCCCTCTTTTCTGGCGGGTAAGGGCCAGGGCTGGGTCACCGCCGAGTATGGCATGTTGCCCCGTTCCACCCATCAGCGTATTTTACGCCCGGCGAGCAGAGGCAAACAAAACGGGCGGACGATGGAAATCCAGAGGTTGATCGGTCGTTCCCTGCGTCCCGCGGTTGACCTGGTCGCCCTGGGGGAGAGAACAATATTTCTGGATTGTGATGTCATCCAGGCTGACGGCGGCACCCGTACGGCCGCTGTTACCGGGGCTTTTATCGCTCTTTATCAGGCGCTGGGTAAGTTGCGGGAAAACAAGGTGATTAAAAGAATGCCCATTAATTTTTGGGTGGCCGCGGTCAGCGTTGGCATTGTTGGCCGGGAACTGCTCCTGGATTTGTGTTATGAAGAGGACAGCCAGGCGGAGGTAGACCTGAACCTGGTCATGACCGACAAGGGCAAGATCATCGAGATCCAGGGCACCGCCGAGGGCACACCCTTCAGTCATAACAAGTTAAACCAGCTCATAGCGTTGGGACAGATTGGCTGCGAGCAGTTAATCCGCTTCCAGAAAAAGATTTTGAAATGCGCATAGTCATTGCCAGCCGTAATCCCGGTAAAATCTCCGAGATCAGAGAAATCCTGGCTCATCCCGGGATTGAGTTTTTGTCTCTGAGTGATTTTTCGGACCTGCCGCCGATTATCGAGACGGGTAAAACCTTTCAGGAAAACGCTCTCTTGAAAGCGGAGATTGTCTCCCGGCATACTAATATGTGGACGCTTGCCGATGACTCCGGTCTTGAGGTCGAGGCGTTGAATGGCGCCCCCGGGGTAAATTCAGCCCGTTACGCCTCTGAAAACGCCAGCGACCAAGATAACATCAACAAATTGCTGGATGAATTGCGGGGAATCGCTTTCCCTGAGAGGCACGCCTGCTTCCGGGCGGTCGTTGTTTTGATGAATCCGCAAGGCGAACAACATATCGCTGAAGGCGAGGTGAGAGGCATGATCGCTGAGACTCCTTGCGGAGAACTGGGTTTTGGTTATGATCCGGTTTTTTACCTGCCTCATTATCACAAGACGATGGCCGAATTGCCGGTCTCGGTGAAAAACTACGTCAGCCATCGCGCAGAAGCTCTTGAGCAACTCAAAAAACTGCTCGATAACCTTAAGTCACGACCAAGCGTGGCTTAAAAGAGGCCCTCTGTTTGCAATTGCTTTAGGAATTTTTTTTCCTGTTTAGGGAAAATGGTTATCATTTTTTGGGAAATTGTTTACCGTATGGCCTTTAGTCGACGAAACCGTTCCGTTCCGCGAAGTCCTTTAATTTAATGATAAGACGAACTAAAGATACATAGTTGAATGCAGGTTGGCATAAAAATTGCGTAAAAGTCAGCGATGCGTTTTATTCTGACGACGTGCGGAAACAAGATATTTTTTTAATTGTCCGGTTATTTCATAACGGAAAGGTGGTGATAAAAATGAAAAGCTTATCAAAGTTAAAAGCGCTTCTGGCGCTTTCTGTTCTTGTCCTGACACTGGCCTTTAGCTCAACTGTCTACGCCGGTAAAATTGTGCTGGCGAATGATGAATGGCAGCTGACCGATTACGGCTTCACTGTTAATGCCATTAACGACCCGGCGCAATACGCCCTGAATGTGGCCGACTGGTTTACCGGGGGCGGCTCCGGCAATTTCCTGGTCTATTCCACCAATTTCGGTCTTGTCGGCTCAACCCTGAGTACGACTATGACCAACGCCGGCCATGGCTGGACCATTGATTCCGGAGCGACTTTCACGGTGGCTAACCTGCTGAACTATGACGGTGTCTTCCTTGCCGGCGACGACGCTGACAATACTGTGTTAACCGATTACGTGAACGCGGGCGGCAATGTTTATCTCGCCGGCGGTACCGGCTGGGGCGGCGCGGTGGCCGAAGCGGACCGGTGGAATACTTTCCTGGGTGATTTTGGCCTGGGATTTGGAGCGTCTTATAACGGGGTCAGCGGTAACATCGCTATCAACAGCGCCCACCCGATATTCAACAATGTCGATCATTTGTATCAGAACAACGGTAACGACGCGCTCGATATTGACGTTTTGGACCCTAACGGCGTTGTTCTCGTCACGGATGGCAGCGGACGCGGTCTCTACGCTGTATACGACGGCGGACCGGCGGTTCCCGAGCCGGCGACGCTTCTCTTGTTTGGTTCCGGGATTATTGGTTTAGCTGGTTTTAAGCGTAAGAAGTAAATCATCAAGGATGTCTCGATACAAGCAAAATGATTGTTAAAGCAAACTACGATCAAAGGTATGGCGCTTTTCAGCCTCGGTCATTCCCGTGAACGCGGGAATCCAGGGCTGGATACCTGCTCGCAGGTATGACAGACAGTATGGTTGGTCGTAAAACGCCCTAGGACCGGAAGGGGGGGGTACTCCTTCCGGCCTTGGTCATTAAAGCGGCAACGGCAACGCTAATCGACGGCAGCCACACGGGAGTTTGCTTATCCCATGGTATTGGGTTAGAATAACCAGGGATTATGAAAACTCTTAACCGTTATATCTTAAGCGAGCTTAAGCCGCCTTTCCTCTTTGGTTTTGCCGTCTTCACCTTTATTCTGTTAATGGATACCATTTTCCAGGTCCTGGAGCTGATTATCAGCCGGGGCGTCGCTGTTGGCAAGACTCTCCTTTTGCTCCTCTATTCAATGCCGGCCACGGTCGCTATCACCGTTCCCATGGCGGCGTTGCTTGCCGTCCTGATGGCGTTTGGCCGACTTAGCAAGGACAACGAGATAACCGCCCTGCGGGCCAGCGGCATCAGCTTCAAACGGATCATCGTCCCAGTAATTTTGTTTGGTTTCGGCTTAAGCGTTTTCATGGTCTTTTTTAATGATCTGGTGCTACCCTACGGTAATTACGCCTATAAAAAATTGTACGTGGATATTATCCGCAAGAAAGCCGAAGTCGTCATTCAGCCCGGGCGGTTTATCCGGGAATTTGATAATTATATTCTTTATGTTGAAAAAGTCGACCGTAAAAGCGGCGAATTGGGTGGTATCCTGATCTTTCAGGCCAGCCCGGGCGCGCCGCTCAGAACAATCCGGGCAAAATCAGGCAAGCTGGTCAGCGACCCGAAAGCCGGACTGGTTTCTTTTTTGTTATATGACGGTCAATTACAGTCGATCAACCCCCTCAAGCCGGAGACTTTTTTGCAGGCGACCTTCTCCAGTCACTCACTGAGCCTGGATATCAACAGCATCTTGCGCTCAACCCGCGGTGTCCATAAAAGCGCGCGCGAGATGACCATCCGCGAGATTATGACCTATCTGAAAAAGCATCAGGGGATAGCCAAGAATAACCGGTCTTTCCGGGTTGAATTCCACAAGAAAATAAGCATCCCTTTTGCCTGCCTGGCCTTTGTCCTGATTGGCGCGCCGCTGGGCATCTTCTCGAAACGCAGCGGCAAGGGCGCCGGCTTTGGCATCAGCGTCATACTGATCTTTGTTTATTACATGTTTTTAATTGGCGGACAGGTCCTGGGAGAAAACGGCGCTTTGCCTCCCCTGCTCGCCATGTGGCTGCCCAACCTGGTCCTGGGCGGCCTGGGCGGTTTGTTGATCTACATCACCAGTCAGGAAATTGAAATTCATATCAGCGATTATCCGCCGTCCGGCTTAAATAAATTTTTACCGGGAGCCAGAGGAAAATGAAGATTCTCGACCGCTATTTACTAAAAGGGCTGGGAAAATCATTTACTTACAGCAGCCTGACCTTTCTGTCCATTTTCCTGGTAGCCGTACTGATGGGGCGGGTTGAGACCTTTGTCGAATACCGGGCGACTTTTTCCCAGATTGTCCGTTTCTTTTTAAACCAGATTCCCTTTATCTTTGTCCAGCTAATTCCCTTTGCCGTTCTTTTCGCGACCCTGTTCACCCTGGGCGGCATGTCCCAGAACAACGAGATAACCGCTATCAAGGCCAGCGGCGTCAGCCTGTACCGCATCTGCGTCCCGATCCTGTTAGCCGCTCTCGTCCTAAGTCTCGCTTCCCTTTTCATCAAGGAATTTATTGTTCCTTACACCAATCTTCGCTCCCGGCAAATACTCACTTACGAAATCAAAAAGGAAACCCGTTCTCTCTTCGATACCCGCAGCAATATCGCTTATCGCGGCGAGGAAGGCAACGTTTACTATGTGGACATCTTTGACGGTGAAAACAAGCTGTTGCAGTCTGTTACCATACTCCGTTTTGATGAAGAAGGCGAACTGAGTGGCCGCGTTGACGCTCAGAAAGCGGTCTATATGAATCAGGAATGGCGGTTTCATAACGGCGTCGAACGTTATTTCAAGGGAAGCACTTTGGTCAGGAGCGTACCTTTTGAGCAAAAAGTTATTCCGCTGAAAGAGACGCCGGCTGATTTCAGCAAGCGGCAGAAGCTGCCGATGGAAATGACCTATTCGGAGCTTAAGCGGTCAGTGGAGAAGATCAAGGCTTCGGGTGGGGATTACCGGCGGGACCAGGTTTATCT
>JAJRWM010000236.1 GCA_024276815.1 bacterium | reverse complement strand
TGCCTTTACGGAAGATAAGTCCTTTGATCCCGGCGTAATCGTTTGGCCTCGAAGCTAATTCCCTGAGGGTATATTCATATTCGCCGAACACCGCCAGATCAACAGGCTGATTGTTAACCAGGAAATCAGGCGAGGACATTTCGGCATGGGGACCGCAAAACGCGATAATGGATTGCGGTAAAGCGCTTTTTATTGTTTTCGCCGTAAGCAAGTCCTGATAGATTGATGGTGTTGATACTTCGAGTACGATGAGTTCGGGAGCAAATTCAGTGACTTCTTTGAGAAACTCGTCGCTCTCCAGCCCCTCGGCGACCGCGTCGATAATTTTAACCTGATGCCGGTCATTTTCCAGAAGCGCGGCGGCGTAGGCCAGATAAAAAGGGAACGGTACGTATGATGGTATCTTCTGGCCGGGAGGCACGATATGAAAATGGGGCCAGCGGGAACCGGCTCGAACGCCGTATTTATCACCATCCCGCCAGGGCGGATTACCTAAAAATATCTTCATCCTAGCCTGCTTTCCAGTTTATCCGATAATTTTTTAGCCTGCTTAGCCAAAGTATATTTATCGATTATTGTCGCTCTTGCATTTAATCCCATTTTTTTTCGCAAGCCGTTATCCTCGATCAATATCTTCAATTTATCAATGAATTCCCCTTCGTCCTGAAATAAAAAACCGTTTACCCCGTCCTCGATAATATAATTCGCTTCGCCGACAGCGCTGGCGAGGACAGCTTTGCCTAAGCACATGTATTCAAAAAGTTTGGTCGGGCTTTTAGACCGGTTAAACGGATTGTTTTCGATCAAGGGCAGTAAGCCAATATCAATTGTGCCGAGATAGCCAGCCACTTCGCCCGGCGCTGTCCAGCCCCTGAATTTGATTTGTTGATTATCCCGGGCAAAGCTTCGCGCGCGTTTCAAATAACGGCCGGACGCTAAAATTTCCAGAACCGTTTGCGGGTACTGAACGCTGATTTTCTGAAAAGCGTTTAAGGAGAAGATTAGGTCGTTCAGGTTGCTCAGGCGCATGACCGTGCCCAGCCAGCTTATTTTTATTGTATCTCCGGCGGTTGTCGGGCTGTGTGCGTTGAAATTAGAGGTCGCTACGCCGGTTGGTAAATAAAGCGTCTCATCCACGGTCTTGCGGAAATGATTTTCCAGGTATTTGCTGCTGACCACGTTGAGAAGGCTGTTCTGGATGAAAAATTTCAATAAACTCTCACCGTCCGGGAAGTGAGGTTTAAATATCTCAGGGAGCGGTAAAAAATCCAGGTCCCAGTCGTCATAATCGAAGATAAACGGAAGGCCCCGCTTCTCAAAAAGTTCTTTTACCACCCAGGCGTGATAGTCAAGCCGCTGGAGATATAGAATATAGTTTGATTTAGTTGACAGGATATCGACCAGCCGGCTGTTGGCTGTCATTTTTTCCGAGAGATTTTGATCCCATTCTTCCGGGAAGCCCAAATGGGTAACCAGTGAGATCGTCTCCGTTTGCCAGCCGAGTTTCGCCAGTTCCTCCGCCAAAAAAAAACAGCGTACTCTCGCCGCCGGCAGATCGAAGCCCTGCGCGGTTAAAAAAATGATCCGAGGTTTTTCAGGTTTGGTTTGCTGACTGGAGATACTAGAGGTTATTTTCTTGATTAATTCGCTGGCTGTTTTCTGGGCTTTCCGAACATCTTCCCTGTGCTGGGCGGGGCGGATAACGTTTTTCCGATGAAGAAAATCATCATCGAATTTAAAGAGCCGGCCGTCTATATCGTAGACGTATTTATTACCCGCCTTGAGTGTTCCGGCCAGCTTGTCAACTTGATCGTAACCGCTGCCCTCACGGTTGTTGTAGAGGATGACCAGACTGCCATATTCAGCTTTTAGCAGGTTCCCTTTTATCTCCGGCTCTAAATTGTCTAATGAGATTTCAGCGTCTTTGGTAATGAATTTATTGATCGACGCTTCCGGAATTGAATCAGCCGCCCTTTTTTGACACAAGACGCTTATTTGGTAGTTTTCAAGGGCTAGCGGTAATTCGTAATAAAAAGAATAAAACTGGTTTAATCTCGCGCTCAGGATTACCAATATTTTTTCGGGTTGGTTAAATTCATTATCAAAATCAAGCATGGTTAATTTTATCCATTATTCTTTTGTGTAGATTTTCCGCGAGCTTCCTGATCCGAACCGCTTCCGGTTTGATTCCGACAGCCGACCCGTCAGGAAGAATCCCCAGGGATTTTCCTCCCCGGCAACCAAGCAGGCATTCTTCCACCGCTCCATAATTACGCTTCGCTAAATTATTGTAAATCAAAACTATTAAATCATATTTTTTTTTCGCTAATTGTTCAAAAAAAAGTTTCGTTTTGTCATTTAATTTAAAAGAACCGGGGAAAGGATAGATGATTTCTTTGTCGACCGGGAAATGGCCGGCGAGTTCTTCCTGAACCACGAGGGAAATATGAGAAGCGGGAAATGTGTTACGCAAAGATAGCAAAGTTTTGTCTGTTTGTTCTTTGGTGGCGCTGCGAAATAATAAAATATCATCCGCTTCCAGTGCGGCAAGATCGAGATAATCGTCCGAGAATACTCGCGCTCTTAAGCCGTACTTGACAGTCAATTGATTGTCTCCTCAAATATCCGGTATAACCTGGAGGTCCAGTTCCGCCAGGTAAGCGTTTTGGCCCAGGCAAGCCCGCTTTGTCTTTGCCGGCTGAACGAGGTCTTGTGGTGTCTGACTTTAATCAGGCCGGCGATTAAGGCTTCTTCGTCGTTGGCTGGAAAAAACAAGGCCGCTTCATTGACAGCTTCCTCGATCGAAGAGCCTGAGGCGGCGTTCACCGGCGTGCCGCAGGCCAAAGCCTCCGCCGGAGGTAAGCCAAAACCCTCATAAAGTGAAGGAAAAACAAGCGAGACCGCTTCCTGGTAAAGGGATTTTAATTCTTCATCGCTGACTGTATCAGTGAAGATTACTCTGCTTTCAATCCTCAATTTTTTTATCAGGGACAGAGGGTTCTCAAAGTTTTTGAAGATGTTTATGGCTTTCAAGGGGCCGACTACCACCAGTTTTATGTCATCATTGGTTCGCGAAATATACTTCGCGAAAGTTTTTAACAGGAAGGACAGGTTCTTGCGGGGGTCAAAGCCGCCGACGTTTAAAAAATATGGTTTGGTTATTTTGAATTTTGATAAAACATGGAGGTTTAAGTCATTGTCTTTATCTGGTGTAAATATATCGCTGATGCCGGGATGATTTATCTCAATTTTAGCTTCCGGGACACGCAAAAGTTGGTGGATATCACGCTTTGAGCAGTTGGAAAGAGTGACTATCCGGTCGCTTAAGCGGGCGGCGTTTGCGGTGCGGGCAATGGTTTCACCGGCGTCAGTGTAATACCGGGGAAACAGTTGCGGGATTAGGTCGCAGATCAAAGCGACCAACGGGATGTTCAGCTTTATCAGGCCACTGTGATTATGCGGCAAATAAAACAAATCGAAATTTTCGGGAGTCAGGTTGGGGGCTAAAAAGTAATTCTCCCAGATTAAATGACTGAGGCTGATCGGACAACTGTGAATACGAAGTGAACGGTCCTCTGTCAGGTCGCCAAAAACGTTAAGCAACCTCGACTTGTCCCGATGAATAAAAAGCGTGATCTCGATCTCAGGAGAGAATCGCCGTAAATTCGTGATCGTCTGCGATAGCAAACGTCCCATTCCATAGGGATTGAATAATTCCCGGCCGTCAATCGCCAGCCGCACTATGTTCCCTCCTGGATTTTGGTTAGAATATCTTTTACGCTAAAAACGTTTTTCAGTTTTTCTTTCTTCCTCCTGGAAATTATCGCCGGCAGAAATTCCGCGGCCTGGTTGAACGCCAGCCACAACGAATCGTCTTTTTCAGTCAGGGTTTTGTCCAGCCTTGTCGCCAGTTGTCGCCAGTGCTCATCCAGAACATCCTTTTCCAGGAAGTTCTTCCAGGTAAAGATAAAGTTATTCCTCTCGCCTAAGATATTCACTTCTCTGGGAGTCATTAAACGATAGGTTGTTGTCGAGACTTTATGATTAACTATGGCGTTTGGGTCGTAAACAGAACTCCAGCCCCGCCGCCAAGCCCGGACACAGAGGTCCAGGTCTTCGCTATAGCCCGGCGTGAAAATCTCGTCAAAACCTCCTAATTTTCCAAATTTTCCACGGTCAATAGCGCAACTGCCGCCCATGGCATAAAGGGATGGTATTATGCGGCGGGAATCCCGGGTCTTGATTTTGATTCTGCCCTCTTCCAGTACGCCAAGGGTCATTCCCTGGTTTAAATCATTCGTGCCATAAACATAGGCTTTCGCGGAGATCGCGAAGATTTTATAGGTCTCAAAATGCAGCAGTATCTGGGACAGGAAATCAGGCTCTATGGTCAGATCATTATTCAGGAAAACCAGGATGTCATGTCGGGCATGCTCGACGCCTTTGTTACACGCTTTCGGGAAACCATGATTATTGGGAAGAGAGATCAGCTTTACTTTCGGAAACTTTTGCCTGATGAATTCCTGGCTTCCATCTGTGCTGCCGTTATCAACCACTATGACCTCGTGCCTTTTTCCGCTGAACTCAATAGCCCGGAAAATTGAGGGCAGACATTCCTCAAGCAAATCCTTGCCATTGAAATTAACCACGATGATACTCGCTGAAGGTATGACGGTGATGCCCTCAGGACTCCGCTCCTCTTCATCAGCCTCAAAAATATAATCATTGGCGATTTGAGCCAGGTTGGAAAAGCCCTCTCTCAAGGTTTTAATCTGTTTTTGCTGTTCGGGACCGATGATCGCGTCTGTAACTCGATCAGCATCCGCGATAATATTCTTTATCTCATTGATTTTCCGGGCGATTTTTTTACTCCAGTATCCCTTGTGCCATAACTTCTTACCAGCCCGGAGCAGCTTGACGCCGGCGCTATATTTATAAAAACCGCCGTTTTTATCATAAATATAGATGGGTAGTTCAAGGCTCTCGGCGAAATCGTGGACGTTATCATAGCCGGCGCCGCTGATATTGGCATAGGTGATGACCACAAAGCTGAAGTGCTTTTGACGGATTTGGTTGATTTGCTCGTTATCAAGAGCTGACACGGAATAACGGGGCGCCGTGAAGGGGATAATCTCAGCGAAACGGGGTTCTTCCGTTAACTCGGAACAGATGTTTTCCTGAGCCAAGGCCCATATGTCCGCTGCCGGGTATTTGTGCTTTAAGAAATCCGCCGCGTTAAAAAAATGAGGTAGTCTGCTGCTGCGTAATACCAGGATTTTCATTGTCAACCGTTGCTTATAATTTCTTGAGAGACGACATCATAGTACTTATTAACCAAAAGTTGTCCGTAGCGAGGAGCCGCGGGTGACGCATGCTTTCTCTTTTATGGCAGGAGATTGCGTCGCAAACGACTCGCTACGGACAACAGGTCGCATTTTCATTAGTAGGCGCTATAGATTTTACGAACAAGTATATAAAGCAATGATAAATATAAGATATAATAACATAGATAAAAATAAAAGGGGGCATAAATCCCCATTCTCCAAGGGTAACACCAGGAAAGACAAATGGACACGGTTAAATTTATCAAAAACTACACTCTGTTCCAGGCAATACCTGAGAGCGTTCTTAAAAAGTCTTTCGCGAATATGAAACGGGAGAAATTTTCGTCCCGCACGGTTATCCTGGATTCATATTCCAAGAATGATTGTCTCTATCTGATACTTGAAGGTAAAGTGCGGGTTGTGGCGGAAGATGAACGGGGCGTAAAGGTCGATATCGATAATCTCAGGGCTGGTGATTGTTTCGGTGAAATGTATCTTCTCAGCGGCGATCCGCAACCGTTTTATATCGAATCTATTACCGACCTAGAGCTTTTGCTGATTAAAAGGGATGCGCTTTTTGATTTGTTGGGGAAATTCCCCGGGCTCCATCATGTTTTCTATCAAATTCTGCTCAGGCGGCTCCATCACATCTCACACATGAAAGAAAAAGAAATAAAGGAAGAGCTTGAAGTCGTCGCCGCGGATGTGGTTGTTACTTCGAAAATCCTTAGCCATAAGGAAGAAATATTAAAATTTCTCGATGAGATAAATCTGCTTCTGGATAGCGAAGGGCCTTTTGGTAAGCAACTCGATAGCCTGACTCAAAAAATAGCGAAGCGCTTTGATTTATCCTTATGCGCTATTTTCCTGAAGATTAAGGGTAAGGATTTTTTCTGGCTGCAGGCGGTAAATGAAAAAATATTCAAGGGTAATTTTCATCAGGAATTCAGTGAAAAAGATCCGGTTGTTGAGTCTCTGACTCAAAACAGGCAAGCGCTGAATCTCGACCGGGAGATTATCAAGACAACTTATCCCACGTCCATTCTGAATAAGAATCTTGGTTTTAACGGTTTTTATTGCTATCCCATCATGGATAAGGGCAAGTTAATCGCTTTTATCCTTTTGGGCGACGATAAGCCCCTGACCAACGCGAAAGAGATTGGCCAGACACTGGAACTGTTTGCCGGTCATCTGGCGGTAAAGATTTACCAGGTGCAACAGGTAAAAGAAAATCGCTGGCGTAAGCTGGAATTAATCTCGCTTCATCGAATCAGCCGGAAATTACTGTCCTATGACAATATTGAAGACCTGCTTTTTGAGCTGGTTAAACTGGCCGCCGACGCGACCAAAGCCAAGGGGTGCGTTCTGAGGCTGATGGACAAAAAAGCTGAACACCTGAAAATAGTCGCTTACTGGGGGGTCGGTAAGGAAATCGCCGAGAATACAACCCAAAAGATTGGTTCCGGCGTGGCCGGCTGGGTCGCGGAGAAAAAAGCGTCGCTGATAATAAATGATATTTCCAGTGATAAGCGTTTTGAAAACAATATCAAAACCATCGCTCATTCCCTACTCGTTGTGCCCCTGATTAATCAGCGCGAAGCTATCGGCACGCTGACCGTTTTCGATAAAGATACGCGTGAACAGGTTGGTTCGCATGATTTTAACGATGATGACCGGACCTTGCTCGAATCGCTGGCGGTTCAGGCGACGGTGGCGATCATCAATACTCGTCTGAAACAACAGGCTGAAAGCGCGTTAGCGCTGAAACATGAGAAATTTCAGGATAAAGTCGGTTTGCTGGGCGAATCCAAAAAAGTCAAACATTTCAACCGCAAGCTGTTTGAAGCGGCTCAGGATGACGACGCTGTGCTGATCCATGGCGAAGCCGGCGGCGGTAAACTGTTTACCGCCCAGTCACTGCATAATTTAAGCCCCCGCCGGGATAATGTGCTGGTGGAATATGACTGCGCTAACCTGTTACCTGAGAAATGGGGAGATGAGATATTTGGCTATTTTCATCGCGCGAACAAAGAAAGTGATCAGGGGGTTCTGTAAAAAGCGGAGGGCGGGACTCTGGTCCTCAAAAATATTGAATTGATGCCGTTTTCCAGCCAGACGAAGCTGGCTTATTATTTGAAAACCCATAAATATCACAAGGTTGGCGCCAGTTCAGAAAGATCGGCTGACGTTAAAATTGTTACCACGACTTCGGCGGAACTGGATAAGTTGGTGAAGAAAAGGAAATTTGATGAACACCTCTTTAACCTCCTGACCAGGAACCTGCTTATCATACCGCCCCTAAAATCAAGGAAAAAAGACCTGTCTTCCTTGATTGACGATATCCTGGAAAAGATCAATCAGACAATCCATAAAGATATAGTAAGCGTTTCTCCTGAAGCCAAGGGATTGTTACTCAATTATGACTGGCCCGGGAATATTCGCGAGTTGTATAACGTTTTGGAAAGAGGGGTGATGCTCTCTAAAACAAACATCCTTGAAGCTGAGCATATTTTCTTCGGTCTGCCTTCCGCCGAGGGTAAAAAACACTTTAATCTGCTTAGAGTTAACTGGATTGCCGGTTTTTTTAAAAGCCGTTTGTTTCCGGCGATCTTCAGTGTTCCTACTGTTTTAACTTTTCTGGTGATCGTGTTTTTCGCCTTTTATTCTCCCGATCGGGCAGAGACGAATCCGGCGGTTATTCTTTCCTGGTATATCGGTTGGCCTTTTCTGTTCTTATCAATTTTTTTTCTGGGGCGGATCTGGTGCAGTATTTGTCCTTTTTCTGCAATTTCACGGCTGGCGCAAAAACTGTTTGGGTTGGAAAAACCGGTGCCGGAGTTTATCAAAACCCAGGGGCACTGGATTATGACAGCCTTTTGCCTGGTAATTGTCTGGTTTGAGGAGGTTACGGATATTTACAGTTCTCCGCTGATTACCGGTTTTTTGACCCTGTTCATTTTTTTCGGCGCCCTGATTTTTGCGTTAGTCTATTCCAGAAGCGTCTGGTGCCGCTATGTTTGTCCCTGGGGAATTTTCAACGGTGTCTTGGCCCAGTCGTCGTGGGTCGCGCTCAGAAGTAACCGGGATATTTGTCTGACCCAGTGCAAAAATTATAATTGCTATTTCGGCGGTGACGCCGCGCCCGGTTGCCCGATGTTTGGTCATCCCTATTCCCAGGACAGTAACCGGAATTGTATCATGTGCGGAAACTGTATTAAAAATTGTCCCCATCAATCCATACTTTTAAGTATCAGACAACTGCCTTTTGAGCTTTGGAACAACTCAAGGCCGTTGATCAGCGTTTCTTTCCTGTGTATCGCCCTGGCGCTAACGTTTTTATTAAAAAATGTCTTTGATTTATATTACTTACAGTCGAGTGTTGATAGATTACATAAGGTGGATGCCTATTACGTGATTTTTTATACAGCAAGTTACTGCGCGACGCTGGCGCTGTCATATTTCATATTGATAGGCAACGATAATTTGCTAAAAGAAGGAGTTAAAGCGCCGGGTAAGTATTTTGTTCGCAACCTGGGCTATTCGTTTATACCGCTGGCTCTTGCCGGGTACCTGGTTTACTTCCTGAAAGTGTTTTCCCAAAAAAGCGGCTGGCTCTGGCCGGCGATTAAATATTATTTATACCAGGCACCGCTACCGCGAAATATTCCGCCGCTGGTTTCGGATAAATTTATCAACCATCTTGGCAGTCTGGTAATTTCGGTCAGTATCTTTATCTCCCTCGTGGCCGCCAATGAGATAATAAACAAGGTCGATAAAAAAAGGATTATTCCTTTCTGGAAAAAGATGGTTCCGTTTTCTTTGATAATTCTCATTGGCGTTTCATACCTGGCCTTGATTTAACGATAAATACCACCAAAATATTCCGGTCCAAGTCTCTGTTAGGCAGGCAATAATGACTGGATTGGCTCAACAAAAACAAGAAAAAAAGATCAAAAACGGGCTTGACATAGTCAAATAAAGCAGGTATCATTATTAGCACTCGTTTAGAGTGAGTGCTAATAACCGCTGGTTGGTGAACAAATGACTGGTAAGCTAAGTGACCGCAATCAAGAGGTTTTGCAGGCTATTGTTCAACATTATATCGTGACCGCTGAGCCGGTTGGCTCCAGGACTCTGGAAAAAACTTTTAACCTGGGAATTAGTTCCGCTACTATCCGCAACGTTATGGCTGATTTAGAGGAGCTAGGACTGATAGAGCAGCCGCATACTTCGGCCGGCCGTATTCCGACAGATAAAGGATACCGCTATTATGTAGACTATTTAATGATGATACAAAGATTGACCGTGGACGAGAAGGAATGTATCCAGGATGAATACCAGGCCAAGATCAATGAACTGGACAGGGTTCTTCGGGGAACATCGAAAATACTTTCCCTGCTTTCGAAACAAACAGGGGTTGTTATCGCTCCCAATATTGTAGACAGCCGCTGTCAGAATTTACAGTTAATTCGCTTAACCAGTAAAAAAATATTAATGGTAACAGTTACTTACGCTGGTTTAGTTAAAAACAATATCATCTATATTGATAAGGACCTTTCGCAGGAGATCTTGAATGATTTTTCCCGGGAGATAAACAAAAAAATCATTGGAGTGAGTTTGGGCGAAGCCAAAAAGATTATTGCCAAAGAATTACAGCGGAAAAAACGGGAATTTCTCGCGATGAGTGAATTGGCGAGGAAGATGATTAGTGAAATCTCTTTGCCGTTGGAAGAAAGACAACTGTTTTTAGATGGTAGTACTAACATTATTGATAATCCTGAATTCCACTACGCGGATAAAATCAAGAAAATATTTACAACGCTTTATGAGAAAAAAACTCTCATTGATATTATGAATAATTGTCTGACGGATTCTGGTAATGGCGTTAACGTTGTTATAGGTGAGGAAAACCCCTACGAAACAATGAAAAATTGTAGCTTGGTGACAGCGATCTATAAGATTGATGACAAACCAATGGGAGCCTTGGGTATCATTGGGCCAACGCGTATGCCATACGATAAAATGGTGTCCATTGTTGACTTTACAGCTAAATTTATTAATAACCTATTGAGAAAAATGCCGTAAATATGGTTTCGGAGAAAAATATGACTAAAAGAAAAAAAAATGATCCAGTCAAGCAGGCGGAAGAAACGGTTGCCAAGCAAAGCGGGTTGGAAGAAGCTCAACTGAGGATCAGGGAACTCGAAGAAGCGGTAGCGAAAAAAGAAGAAGAGCTGAAAGAAAGCAATGATAAACAGTTAAGGGTGTTGGCCGAGTTTGACAACTATCGAAAAAGGGTGAACAGGGAAAGACAGGATATTGCGCGTTATGGTTGCGAGAACTTAATAAAAAACCTGATACCTATTTTGGATAACTTTCAGAGAGCAATGGAAGCGGCTGGTGAAAACCAGGACTTTCAAAATTTTATTACCGGTATCAAGATGATCCAGGGAAGTTTGTTCGCCGCGTTGCAAAAAGAAGGATTGCAGCCAATCAGGGCTTTGAAGGAAAAATTTGATCCTCATCTGCATGATGTTATGATGCAGGTGGAAACTGACGATGAAGCGGAAGGAACTGTGGTTGAAGAAATGTTAACGGGATATAAGCTGCATGATAAAGTTATCAGGCATTCAATGGTTAAAGTATCAAAAAAGAAAGTTAAAGAACCGCGGGAGGAGAAAAAATGAGTAAAATTATAGGAATTGATCTGGGAACAACTAATTCTGTTGTCGCTGTTATGGAAGGCGGGGAACCGGTTGTTATTACTAACGCTGAAGGAAACAGGACTACCCCGTCTGTTGTGGGGTTTGCCAAGACTGGCGAGAGGCTGGTTGGCCAGCCGGCAAAAAGGCAGAGCGTTAACAATCCTGAGCGCACTATTTTTTCCGTAAAACGATTTATGGGGCGCAAATTTAATGAAGTGACTGAAGAGATTAAAGAAATTCCCTATAAAGTGGAAAAAGGGACCAACGGCGATGTGCGGGTTAAAGTTGGCGATAAAAAATATTCCCCGCCGGAAATATCCGCGATGGTGCTGCAAAAAATGAAGGAGACCGCTGAAAGCCATTTGGGTGGTACGGTTGACAAGGCGGTAATCACTGTGCCGGCTTATTTTAATGATTCGCAACGACAGGCCACAAAAGACGCCGGTAAAATTGCCGGCCTGGAAGTTTTGAGGATAGTTAATGAACCAACAGCCGCGGCCCTGGCGTACGGGCTGGATAAAAAGAAAGAAGAGAAAATCGCTGTTTTTGATTTTGGCGGCGGGACCTTTGATATTTCAATTCTTGAACTGGCTGAAGGTGTTTTTGAAGTAAAGTCAACGAATGGCGATACTCATCTCGGTGGCGATGATATCGATCAGATCCTGGTTACTTGGCTGGCTGATGAGTTTAAAAAAGATCAGGGAATTGATTTGAAAACTGACAATATGGCTTTGCAGCGGCTTAAGGAAGCGGCGGAGAAAGCTAAATGTGAGCTTTCCTCCACTTCTCAAACGGAAATCAATCTACCGTTTATAACGGCTGACGCCAATGGCCCCAAGCATTTGAATATAACATTGAGTCGGGCCAAGTTCGATGAATTAACGGATGATTTGCTGGGGAAACTGGTAGAGCCATGTAAAAAAGCTTTGGCTGACGCGAAGTTAACTGCGGGCGATATTGATGAAGTGATCCTGGTTGGCGGTTCCACGCGTATTCCGCATGTCCAGCAAATTGTCAAGAATATCTTTGGTAAGGAACCGCATAAGGGGGTTAATCCTGATGAAGTCGTCGCTATCGGCGCGGCGATTCAAGCCGGGATTCTGGGCGGTGATGTCAAGGATGTCCTTCTGCTAGATGTGACTCCCCTCTCCCTCGGTATCGAGACTCTGGGCGGCGTTTTTACTAAATTGATTGAAAGAAACACGACTATTCCCACCAAGAAAAGCCAGACCTTTTCCACGGCCAGCGATAATCAGCCCGCGGTAAGCATTCATGTGCTTCAGGGCGAACGAGAGATGGCCATATATAATAAGACGATAGGCCGTTTCGATCTGGTCGGCGTTCCGCCGGCGCCCAGAGGGGTGCCGCAAATCGAAGTGACTTTCGATATCGACGCTAATGGTATTATCCACGTCTCCGCTAAGGATCTCGCGACCGGCAAAGAGCAGAAGATACGGATTGAATCTTCCAGCGGGTTAAGCGAAGAAGAAATCAAGAGGATGGTTGATGAAGCCGAGGCTCATGCTGACGAGGACAAAGCTAAGCGGGAGGAAGTGGATACGCGCAATCAGGCGGAAGCGCTGGTTTATTCCACGGAAAAATCCCTGAAGGAATATGGGGATAAAGTTGATGAAGATACCAGAAAGGGGATTGAATCGGCCCTGGAAAAACTGAAAGAAGCTAATAAGGGAACTGACGTCGAGGCTATTAAGCAGGCGATTGAGGAATTAACGCAAACCTCGCATAAACTAGCTGAAAAGATGTACGCTCAGGCAACGGCAGCCCAGGCGGAACAAGGTGCCGGCGCCGAAAATGTCGCGGCTGACTCTGGTGATAGTAAAGCAGAGGAAGGTGGGCCGGAGGAGAAAGTTGTGGACGCCGACTTTGAAGTTGTGGATGAGGAAGAAAATTGACGGAGTCAGAGTATTAGGCCATGAGTAAAAAGGATTATTACGAAGTCCTGGGCGTTGAAAAAAACGCTAGTGAGGACGAGATAAAAAAAGCTTATCGAAAGCTGGCGATGAAATATCACCCTGACCGCAACCAGGGGAATAAAGAAGCTGAAGTTAAGTTTAAAGAGATTAACGAAGCTCACGAGGTTTTGCGAGACCCTAAAAAGCGGGCTGCCTATGACCAATTTGGGTATGATGGTCTGAATCAAGGAACTGGCAGCTATACTAATGCTGATTTCGGGGATTTGGGCGATATTTTCGGGGACGTTTTTGAGAATATTTTCACTGGCGGCGGCCGGAGGCAACAGGCAAAACGCGGTCCCCGTCGCGGCGCTGATCTGCGCTATAATATGGAAATCACTTTCAAAGAAGCGGCTTTTGGCGTAAAAAAACAGATTAAGGTGCCCAGGCTTGAACATTGTGATGTATGTAAGGGAACCGGCGCTAAAAAAGGTTCGGCGCCTAAAACCTGTCCGGTTTGCCAGGGCAGCGGCCAGGTACGGCAATCGCAGGGATTCTTCTCAATCAGCCGCACTTGTGGTAATTGTCATGGCAGCGGTCAGGTTATAACCAATCCCTGTTCCAAGTGTTCCGGGAAAGGGAAAATACGCAAGGTCAGGAAAATTTCCACCGAAATACCGGGCGGTGTTAATGACGGGTCGCGGCTCAGGGTCGTTGGCGAGGGGGAGGCCGGCGACTATGGCGGACCGTCGGGCGATCTTTATGTTGTGATCTTTGTTCAGGCGGATGATTATTTTGAAAGACACGGCAGCGACATCCTCTGCGAGGTTCCCATATCATTCGCTCAGGCTGCGCTGGGCGCTGAAATTGAGGTTAAGACCCTGGAAGGCCACGTGAAAATGAAAATACCGCCCGGCACTCAAACACATACGATATTCAGGCTCAAAGGCAAAGGGTTTCCCCATCTTCATCATCCCGGAAAAGGAGATCAGCATGTCCGGGTTATTGTTACCACGCCGACGAAATTATCTGAAAAGCAGCGAAATCATATTAAGGAATTCGCCGAGCTTAGCGGGGAAGACACCTCCACGATGGGAAAAACTCTGCTCAAAAGATTCAAGGACGCGATTAGCGGTTGATAATCATTT
>JAJRWM010000235.1 GCA_024276815.1 bacterium | reverse complement strand
CATCTCAAGGTCCCTGGCCATGACCGCAAAAGGTTTGGCGCCCCGGTTTTTCCCCTTACGCAGCTTGTTAACAGCTTCCTCGTCGCGGGCATCGGCGCAGAGGTGAAATCCGCCCAGTCCCTTAATCGCTATGGTGTTGCCGGACAAAAGCAACTGCTTCGCTTCTTCGATCGCGCTGTAACTGTCGGGATGCTTAGGCCCCGGTTCAAGCCAGTAATGAGGCCCGCACACCTGACAGGCGTTGGGCTGAGCGTGGAAACGCCGGTTTCGCGGGTCTTCATATTCCTGCCGGCACTTTGAACACATGGCAAAGCTTTTCATGGTCGTCAGTTGACGATCATAAGGCACATCCAGCACGATGGTGAAACGGGGGCCGCAATTGGTGCAGTTGATAAAGGGATAATGATAATGATGATCCGCCGGCTCATATAATTAAGCTAGACAATCCGGGCAGGTTGAGAGATCGGGGCTTATCAGGACAGCTTCGTTACCCGCTCCCCGGCTGGGGAGGATGACAAAACCGTCGTCGTTACCCAGAGGCGGAAGGGAAATTTCCGTAATGGACTCAAGGTGAGACTGTGGAGGGGGAGCGGAACGCAAGCGGTCACGAAAGGCACGGATGGCTTCTATCGGCCCCTCGATCTCAATCTCAAGCCCGCCAACATCATTGAAGACCCAGCCGCTCAGCTTGTTGGCGTGGGCAAGATTATAAACAAAAGGACGGAAACCTACTCCCTGGACAACACCTTTAACCTGGAACCTGACCCGTTTAATCATTGCCTAATTAGATTAGAAGTGCACCAGGAATGTCAAGAAGTATTCATCATGGTTGTGATATTTGACGCTGTTTTTCTCTCCGAAGAACTCGCTGCCGACCGGACCGTAAAAGCCATACATGCCGCCGCTGATCGTGGTGTCGCTGTAGATATTGTAGTTTATTTGCGGATGAAAGAAGAAACTGCTGTCATTCACATTCAGGAGGCTGGAAAAAACAATTTTGGTTAAATCGGTAACGTCGTATTCAAAATCATTGAAGAGGTAATCCCGTCCCGGGTTGGTAATCTCGCCGCGCCTGAGCCTTGCCCACTGGTAGTCTTTGTAAGACCAGGCGCCTTGTTCATTGCGATAGTACTCACCGAGGAGATACAAGCCATTTTGAAAAGTGTAATCAAGCCCGGCGACTACTTGCGGATAATTGTTTTTGTTGGCAATTTCTTTTTTCTCGTCCTCAGGAAAAGTATAGGCGCCCTCCAGCCAGACGCCGAGGCCAAAAAGCTCGCCGCTGACACTGCCGCCGAGTTTTTCCGACTCATCTTTGCCCAGATCGATAGCGATCAAGGAAAGATCATAATCCGCGAAATTAGTCTTGGCCAGAACGGCGTATTCGCCATCCTCAGCTTTGTCGGACGGCGTTGTCCACTTCCCTGTCCCGCTGTCATATACCGGCTCAGCGGCCTTTTGCGCGCCGACCAGCATGACTTCGGAAACTTTACCCAAAGGCACGGTCAGCCTGACCGCGCTGACCCCTTCCCGCTCGCCCCTGGGATCGGTAAAATCCGGCGGATTGAAAACATCCGTGGGATTAAAGGCGTAGCCGCTGCCCCAGGCCAGTCTTTGTTTACCGATAATCAGGTCGAATTTCTCCAGATAGAGGTTCACCTGGGCCCGATCAATGAGTATTTGGGTGACCTCGTCAATAATCTTGTAACCGGTCAGGTGCCGGAAAATCAAGCGGGAATGAAATGATGTATGGTCATTAATTTCCGCGTCGCCAAGCAGGGTGAAAGAGTTGATACTGCCAAGCTGAGGGTCGCCCCAGCGGTCGTTGGCGTATATTTCGGATTCGAACTCGCCGCCCCATTTAACCCCGCCTGCCCGGACCGGGCCGGCCATTAACAATATGGTAAAAACAACCAGGAAACCGCCGAAGGCGCCCCGTCCCGTCTTAATAATATTGTTGTATGGTGTAATCAAAAGATAAATCCTTGTATGTTACATAATTAAATTTTACTGCCAATTTGGAAAAACGATACAACAATCAATACCGATAACCATACTGTTGTACTGTTAAATCAGCCCTTTAAGCTCTTTAAAAATTCCTTGTAAACTTCCGCTTCCACCTTGCCGTAATCATCAACATAAATCCCTAAAACACGATGAACCAGAAGGCCGTCGATCAGCGCGGTAAAGTGAGCCGCCCGTTTGACATTGTCACCCTTGTTAATAAAGCCCAGACGGGCGGCGTTAGTCAGAACCCCGATGATGATTCCCTTGTAGACCTCAAATTCCTCGTTGACCTCTTTTCGCAGCCGCTTGTTTAATTTGCCCAGACCGCTGATGGACCAGAAGGAAGTCAGTACCCAGATATGATCCTTGTTATCGAAATAGAATTTCAGGCTTTCCTCGAAGGCTGCTTTCAATTTTGCCATGGGGTGATTGACCTGGGCGATAGCGTTGAGCACCGCTTCGTTGAATTCTGCGAAGCCGCAGCGGATTACGAACTGGAACAGTTCCTCTTTGCTCTTGAAATACCAGTATAAAGTGCCTTTACCCAAGGACGCTTTTTCGGCGACATCCTGCATCTTGGTGTTATGGAATCCTTTTTTGGCAAATACTTTCAACGCCGCCTTGTAGATTTTACGTCTTTTTTTCACGTGTTTAACGCTGATGGTCGTTTCTTCCGCCACTACGATTTCTCCCTGAACTAGACCGATGAGTCAAAGATTTATCATAACATCAATTCAGCTAAAAATGAACCTGCCCCGAAAAGCGACAGGGTCATTCAATTCTCAAAAACAAAATCATAAAAAACAAGAACCCTGGGAAAAACCTCTTGTCTTAAAAGGTTTCTTTCCCACGTCCCTTTTCCAAAAAACTTTAACCTGGAGAAACCTGATAGTGAAAACGTTAAATACTACAGCGAGGTAGCCGGACGGCGTGATAAATACGCCCGGCGATTTTTCAGTTTTCCCGGCAAGATTCTGGTACAATTAAAAGACAATGAAGTTAAAAAATCTTGTTGTTATTCTGGTATCCTTGATTTTCGTCCTGCCTCTCCTGGACACCAGAACCACCAGCCAAAATTATATCATCCAGTTTGCCACAGCCGCGGTTAACCGGAATAAAATCCGCCAGCATCTTGCCGGGTGCCAAGGTGATATAATCCGGTCTTACGCCCCCGGCTACAGTAAATACCGCTGGTACGAGATACGAATTAATCAACCTGACTTGCTGCCCCGGATAATTAAAAAACTGCGCGAAGAATATCAGCTAACTTACGTCGCGCCGGTAACGCCGGTCAAACTCAGCGCGACCGCCAACGACCCCTACTTTTTAACCGGACAGCAAAATTACTTTAAACGGCTCGGTATTGAAGCGGCCTGGAACAACCAGGCCGGCAGCGACCGCATCAAGGTCGCTGTGATCGACACCGGTATTGATTCCCTGCACCCCGATATTAATAATATTTTCCTGAATAAAAAGGAAATTCCCTTCGACTCGATCGATAATGACAACAATGGTTACGTTGATGATATCAGGGGCTGGAATTTTATCAATGAAAACAACTACACGGATGATGACAATGGACACGGAACCCATGTGGCCGGAATAATCGGCGCGACCACCAATAACCAGATCGGAATCGCCGGAGCGGCCGGCGGCGGCTTTGAAATTGATGGTAAAAAACGCCGGGGCGTTATCCTGATCCCCCTGAAAACCGCCAACAAGAGAAATCAGCACGGCAGCAACATTGTCATCGCCAAGGCTGTCGATCTGGCCGTTAATTACGGCGCCAAGATCATAAATCTCAGTTTGCAGACCACCGCCATTAATCCGATTGAAAAGGACCCCTTATATCAAAGTCTTTCTCAGGCGGCCCGACAGGGAGTGATACTTATAGCCGCCAGCGGTAACACAGATGACCCTCATTACGCCAACCTCGACAACTGGTCTCATTACAATCTTCTGACCAATCACCCTGACGTAATCGCCGTTACGGCCACCGAGGTTATCTAGGGTGGCAGAGTCAAGATCGCGGACTGGAAAAACAGCGCCGGGAAATCAGTGTTCGCTTGTTATGGCGCCTCGGTCGAGGTCAGCGCGCCGGGAAAAGACATTCTTTCGACGGTAACCTCGTCCAACCGGTTAAAACCACCGTACCGCAAGTATTCCGGGACTTCCATGGCCGCAGCGATAGTCTCCGGGGCCGCGAGCTTGATCCTGTCCAAAAACTTCCGGCTGAAACCTCAACATGTTCGTAAAATATTAGAGGGCTCAGCCACCCCGTTATTCGTTTATGGAGGAGGGAGCGGAGAAATTAATTTTGCGAGAGCTTTGATCCTGACGCCGTCGATCCAGGAACCGTTTATCGCGATTGACCGTCAACTGCTGCGGGGCTTCCCCAAGGGGTATCGCCAGCGGGGGCGCAAGATTATCGGGCTCTCTTCTCAACTGCTGAAAGAACTCGATGAAGATAGTTTCTATGATATGAGAATAGCGCTGCTAATCGATTTTCACCAAAAGAAATGGCTCAGGGACAAGGGCAAACTCTAAAAAAACAACGACAACTGAACGTTAAATGCGAATAGCCCTGGGCTCAGGGGTCTTTAACGCAGCGGAAACCGACACTGATAAAATTATACTGCTGCTTGAAACGGTAACGGTAGGTCGCGCGTAACTCAAAAGGTTTTTCCAGGTAGGAACCGCCCCTGATCACCCGGTAACCGATCCTGTTATAGCGGGGGCTGCGGGTCTTCGGCGAGAAACGATAGATGTAAGTATCATACCAGTCGATACACCATTCCCAGACGTTGCCGGCCATATCAAGCGCTCCGTAGGGCGACGCGCCCCGCGAAAAGCTGCCGACCTGAGCTGTTTTCGACAAACCGCTGTGCCTGCCGTTCAGGTAATCCGGCTGCCACTTGTTGCCCCAGGGATAACGCCGGCCGTCAACTCCACGAGCCGCCTTCTCCCATTCAGCTTCGTAAGGTAGCCGTTTTTTCGCCCACCAGCAGTAGGCGTCGGCGTCAGCCCAGTTGACCCCGACCACCGGCTGATCGTCGCCATTTAACGAGGGATCATCCCAGAAAGCCGGCCGCCGCCGGGAAGTCGCTTCCTGAAATTTACGGTATTGCCTGTTGGTCACTTCATAACGGTCGATATAATAATCCGGCAGATAATAGGAATGCTGGGGCGTTTCATCATCGAACCAAGCAAGGGACATTCTTTCCTGACCTGACCACTGCTCCTGGATCGCAAAAATATCCTCTACGGAGCTACCCATCAAAAAGGGGCCGGCTGGTATTAAAACCATTTCCGTACCGGCCGGCCGGGGAGCTATTTTTACCGGCAGTCCGTTTATTTCCGGCACAACATCTTTTCCTTCCTCAGCGTATAAAAATGCCCCGGTCAGAATGAACAGGCAAAATATTAAAAGACAATATTTAAACAGACGTCTCATGGTTTATCCTTAAGATTAGGATTATAGTTGACAGAGACTGAAAATACAATCAGGGAAGAATCTATTCCAGGGTAACAGGCAAACTCTGATCAAGACATTAAAAATCAAAAAGCAGAAAACCCGTGCGCGGCTTTTTTAGACTAGCTTGTCGATAAACAGGCAAAAACCGCCCACTCGCCCCCCCCAAAAGGCTGACGGGTTACGACACCAGGATAATTTTTCCTGTTACGTAAAAATGATAATGTCCTATTTTGTCCAAATAGAAATGTCCGCTTTTAACTAAGCAAGTTATGCTGTCCACTCCCTTCAGAGAGGAGGACAGCATGGCGGGAAAGGACGTTATCAGAATGAGCCTG
>JAJRWM010000234.1 GCA_024276815.1 bacterium | reverse complement strand
TTATTTTTTTCGCCCCGGCGAAAAGGATAGCTTCCCAGGTCTGCCCTTCATCGTGCTCGCCGTCGCCCAGCAAACAGTAAATCCGGTGACGCGCGTTATCCAGCTTAGCGGCTAAGGCCTTGCCGATGGCCTGACTTATGCCCTGCCCCAGTGGCCCGGAAGAGTTTTCAATCCCTTTCAGGGCCAGGTTATGCGGATGTCCCTGAAGAGCGCTGCCCAGCTTGCGCAGGGTTTTTAGTTCAGCAACCGGGAAATAACCGGCACGGGCCATCGCCGCGTACAGAACCGGGCAAATGTGCCCGTTGGATAACACCAGCCGGTCGCGTTTCGGCCAATCGGGATCAGCCGGGTCGTGATTTAAAACATGAAAATAAAGAGCCGCGAAAATATCGGCCATGCCCAAAGGCCCGGCGACATGACCGCTTTTGGAAGCCAGCAGCATTTCAATAACATCCTGGCGTAACCGGTTTGCCATGATTTCAAGGTCTTTCAAGCATAATTTGGCTGGAATACTCATAATTTCATCCTAACCAAGCAAAAACTTGCGGGTTTCCGCCTTGTAATCCTCGACATTGGGCTGATCAAAGGCGTTTACCCCCAAAAGCTGGGCCAGATACATCATTTCCACCATTTTAAACTGCAAAAGCTGGCCCACAGAAGCCTCTTTGCGGTCAGGAAGAATGATCTCTACGAAGGGACGCTTGCCCTTGACAAAAGCCTGCTTGGTTCCCCGGTAGATCGCTCCCATGACATCCGTGAGTTGTTTACCCTGAATACCGCTGACCAGGTGCGCGTAGTCTTTCAGTTTTGGGATCGGGACATCTTTGTTAACCTCGGCCACTCCGATAAAAGTGGTGAATTTGTCATAGGGGCCGCCCAGATATAACTGGGCCAGCGAATGCAGATCGACCGAACCAACAGAAACGGTCGGGGTCATGCCCTGGTGGACGACTTTGCCTTTTAAATCTTTTTCTTTACCGACGCTTTCGCCCATAAGCTGGCGATACCATTTACCAACCGCTTCCAGGCTGACATCGAAGACGAAATTATCGTTGATGTTTCGGTTGTTTTTCAGGTGCAGAGCCAGCAGGCTGGCGCTGATAGCGGCCGGATTTTTCCGGAGGTCGCTTTCCAGGGATTTATAGAGCATCGTTTTGGCGCCGGCCAGAAGTTGCCGAAGGTTGACTCCCAGCATACCCAGGGGGAAAAGACCGACCGGAGATAATACCGAGTAGCGGCCGCCAACTTTTGCGGGGATTTCCAGAACGGAAAAGCCCTGGTTAACCCCTAAATCCCAGAACTTGGAACCTTTGTCACTGGTTAAAACGATATATTTTTGATAGTCTTTTTGTTCTTTTTTCAAGACCTTCAGCAAAACCTGAAAAAGTGAAATGGTTTCAGTGGTCGAGCCTGATTTACTGACCCCGCTGAGCAACACCCTTCCTTTGTTCCTGATTTCCTGCTTGATGATCTCGATAATCGCCGCTGTGTTGTCCGAATCGACCGTATCGGCGTAAAGGATCTTCAGCCTGGTGGTAGGCAGAAGGTTATAATGTTTGCCTAAGACCGCTTCGGCGACCGCCATGGTGCCCAGGTTGGAACCGCCAATACCGACGACCACCATCAGGGTCGGGTTCAACTCGCGTTTTTCGGCGATAACTTTCCGGACTGCTTTTAAATGGCTGTTATCCACGCTTAAAATCAAGGATGCCGGATCGTTGTCATAAGCCTTGTTTTCGACGACGCTGCGCAGGGTTTTCAGATAGTCTTTTAGGCCGGAGGCCGTAGCCTGAATTTCGGACTGGGTGAAAAGAGCGGTTTTCTGATACTTGAAATCAATTTCTGTCATGAGTCTCCTCTTTCTTCTTATTTTCTTTAAAGGGGTGACCGCCAAATTCGTTGCGCAGGGCGGCTATTACTTTGCCCGCGTAAGACTCCGGTCTGCGGGTTAACAGGCGCAAAGAATAAGCCTGGGCGATCAGGCTGAAGGGAACGCCCTGTTCCCAGGCGGTTTTAATCGCCCAGAACCCGGTCTCCCCCCCACCGACTTCGCCGGCGAATCTGGCCAGACGCGGATCTTTGCTGAAAGCCTCCTGCGCCAGTTCCATCAACCAGGAGCGGATAACCCCCCCATGATTCCACACCTTGGCTATTTGAGCGAAATCAAGATCGGCATAAGGCCCGCTCTCAAGCAGTTCAAAGCCTTCGCCAATTGCCTGTAGCATAGCGTATTCTAAACCATTGTGGACCATTTTTACAAAATGACCGGCGCCGGCCGGACCGACATAGGCATAACCATTCGGGGCGGCCGCCGCCTTGAAGATTGCTTCCGCTCGTTTAAAATGGGCTTCTTCCCCGCCAATGGTAAACGAGGCGCCGTGACGGGCGCCGCTCAAGCCGCCGCTGCTGCCGACATCCAGGAAACCAACGCCCCGGCTCTTTAAATTATGATAGCGTTCAAGAGAGTTTTTAAAATAGGAATTACCGCCTTCAATTATCAGGTCGTTCATTTTAAGATGGGGGGCCAGGCCATCAAAGATCACCTGGTCAACTGGTTTGCCGGCCGCCACCATCACCCAGATAATCCGCGGCGAAGACAGGTGGCTGACCAGATCGTGGTATGAAGCGGCCGGAACAGCCCCTCTCGCCGCCAATTCCTCAACCGGCCCCGGCGAGCGATTGTAAACGCAGACCTTAATTCCTTTTTCCAGAAGATTCAAGACGATGTTTTTCCCCATGCGGCCCAAGCCGACAAAACCTATTTTCATATCGATGGCTCCTTTTTAGGTTAACGTAGTATTCCTGCGACCTGATTTCACGCTTATCGAAACAAGATAATTTAACAATTGGAATTGT
>JAJRWM010000233.1 GCA_024276815.1 bacterium | reverse complement strand
TGCTGTTTCTCCGTAAAGTCGGTCTGTTTCCTGAAACATACCGCCCGGGAGCAACCATTTTTACGGCCGGAATGGCCGAAATCAGCACGGAATTGTTGATAATTTTAGCTTTTCAGATATTTTTTGGCAATATTTACCAAAAAATAGGCTTAATACTGGCCTGTTTTATGCTCGGACTGGCCATAGGTGGCTATTTAATCATCAAATTCAGCCCAAGAATCAGGAAAAGAGCCGTTTATTTGTTAATTCAGGCAATAATTACGATTTATCCCCTCATCGTAATGAGCGGTTTATACTGGGGAGCCGGAACAGATTCGGATCTGATGAAGATTGTCTTGCCCGTTTTGACTCTGGGTTTAGGTTTTCTGGGCGGGGTACAGTTCCCGCTGGCGGTTGAAATAGTAAAAAAAGAGCCTCAGAATGAAAGAGTTATCGGTGGGATACTTAACGGCGTTGATCTTTTGGGAGCGACTGCCGGGGCCTTGCTGGTCCTCAGTTTTTTTGTCCCGGTGATTGGAATTTACCAAACCCTGCTTTTTCTCAGCGGCCTTAATCTGGCCGGTCTCATATTCCTCTTGTAAGCGGTTCTTCTCCACCCGGCGTATGTCGGCCAGGATAGCGGGACCTAGCAACATACCGCAGATAACATCCCCTTCACGATACCGAAAACCGGGGCGTTACGGACGATGGCAATCAGGTAACCCAGCGCGCCTCCGCCAATACCGCCGATCAGGATGCTGAACAGATACGGATTCATAAAAACAATCTCCCTTAAGCTACTGCCATAATTCTAACCAAAACCCTGCCGAATGCCAACCGGCCAGCACTCTGGAATTCGTGGCACACCTCCGCAAAAAATTGCTCGCTTAAGCATTACCTGCTCGTAAACGAGGAACTCTTTACGAGCGGATCAAAAGTCGCGAAGCGATCTATCCCCAGGCTGTAAGCCCGTGTGTTATAATGTGTGGTATGAATAAGTACCGTTACAAAGTCGGCACCGCGGACGGACGCGTCATCACCGAGTCTCTTCAGGCGGAAAGCGGCCTGCTCTTGCGCCGCAAGCTGGAAGCTGAAGGGTACTATGTCTTCGCTATTGAAAAACAGAACCGCCCGTGGTTTAACTTTTCCCGGGGAGAGCACGTACCGGCCACAGACTTCCTGATTTTCAACCAGGAGCTTACCATCCTGCTCAAAGCCGGTATCCCCATCAGCAAAGCGCTGGCGTTGCTGCGGGAAAGACTGGAAAATCAAAACTTCAAAACCATCATCGGCAAGATTAAGGAACAGGTCGAATCGGGAAAATCGCTGAGCGAGAGTTTCGCCCGGTTCAGCGATACCTTTTCGCCAGTCTATATCTCGACATTGAACGCCGGGGAGACCTCAGGAGCTTTAATCAAGGTGCTCAAGAAGTTCACGGCGTACCAAAAAGACGTTATCCGGTTTCAAAAGAAAGTACAGCAGGCCCTGATTTATCCCTCAATCCTCCTGGGCCTGGTCACGGTAATTATTTTTGTTTTTCTCAATAAAATCGTGCCTACCTTCAGCAGTATGTACGACGACCTGCATACCAGGCTGCCCTCGGCGACCCGGAACCTGGTCCGGATAAGTAACCTCACCCGCTACTATTCAGGCCCCCTCCTGGCCGGCTTTATCGGCTTGGCGGTATTTTTCTTTTATTGGAAAAAAACTCCGGTTGGTGCTAGAATAATTGATCGGATATTATTAAAAATGCCTTTTGTTGGCAGGATTTTAGAGAAATATTCACTGGCGCAGTTCACCAAGACTTTGCAGACCACGCTGGAAGGCGGCATCCCGTTACCGCGGGCGCTGGCTCTTTCATGTCAAGCCATGAGCAACCGTTACCTCGCTTCCGTCATCCGGCCGATAACGGAAAAAGTGAGGGAGGGTGTCCGGCTTCACGTTGCCCTGAAAGAACTGGGGCGCATTCCGCCCATGATCGTCGAGATGGTCGGCGTCGGTGAGGATACCGGCGCTCTGGAAGAAATGCTGGAAAACATTTCCCAGCTTTATGACGAGGAAATTGACAATAATATCAACACCCTGTTAGCGGTTATCGAACCGGCCCTGATCCTGTTGATGGGAATAGTTGTTACGGTAATCCTGATCTCAATGTACCTGCCGATCTTTGAGATGGCCGACCGCATCGGAGGATAATTTTGGGCGCTTTGTTCAGTAAAACGGACGAGTTGAAGGATACTTTAATCAAGAACCTGGTCTTGACGGCCGAGGAATGGGACGCCTTGCGGACCAAGGCGGAAAAAGCAAACGCCGATCTGGAAGAAACGCTGATTAAAGATGGCTACCTTAAACAGCGTGACTTGATGGATCTCTATATCAACCGCTTTAAAAGAAAACCCCTCTCCCGGATTATCCTTGATCACGGCTGGCTGGACAGTTCTCATCATTCCACCTTGCTGAAGAAGTTCCAGAATGACGAGAAGGGGCTGTTGGCCGAGTTAATCAGGGAAAACATCCTGACTCACGAGCAGGCCGCCCGGGTTTTAGCCGAAAAATATGAATTGCCCTACACCGATCTTACCGATTTCCAGTTTGACGTGACCTGCTTCCCGGAAATCTCTTTGGAAGTCATGGAATCATACAATTTTATCCCCCTGAAAAAACTTGACGAGGGCTACTCGCTGGTCATTGACGACCCGGCGGACGTGGTCAAGATTGACAATATCAAGACTCTGCTGGGCGAGGTTGTCCATTTGCGGGTCGGCTCAAGCGCCCGGATCAAAGAAATTATCGAGAAAAACCGCGGCGCCCGGGGAGTTCTCACGGAAATCGCCGAAGACTTTCAACTGCAGATCATCCGTGAGGAAGGCGAGGGAGAAGAAGAAAAGATCGTCTCGGTTGACGAACTGGACGA
>JAJRWM010000232.1 GCA_024276815.1 bacterium | reverse complement strand
TTACACAGTCCCAAATATTTTTCTTGCTTTGAAGATGAAGTTGTGCTATATTGCCACTCTGTTAAGGGAAGTTTATCATTATCAAAGCATCAAGGTTTATCATATTGAGGAGAGAAAGTGCCAATCAAAAAGTCGTCCATCAAGGATATGAAACGCATCAAAGTCCGAACCGAGAAAAACCGCGCCGAGCGTTCGCGTCTGCGTACTTTGAAAAAAGATGTCGTGACAGCGACCAGTAAGGAAGAAGCTGCGACAAAGTTAAGCGCGGCCGTTTCCGCGTTGGATAAAGCCGCTAAAAGAAACATTATTCATCATAAAAAAGCCGCACGGTTGAAATCACGTCTGGCTAAAAAAGTTAACGCTTTAAGTTAGACCGGAAGTTCACCAACCATAGATGACCCGGTGAGCGATGTCACTGGCCAGGTCATCGAGAGCCTCATCCACACCCTCAGCTTCTGAAGTGAGATCCTCGGCAGATGAGAGGCTGGTCGTATAACTGGCTGAGCTTTCTATCCGTTCCTCGCTCCAGAAGACCCGTTTCCCGATCTTGTCGAAGAGAATCGCCTTGGCGGTCAGAGTGATTTCGTATTCACGGGCGCGCCCGCGTTCATCAACATCCACGGCCTTCCTGACATAGTTGGAAATATCCACCGTCAGAACGGCGTCCGAAACCTCCCCGTCCACCAACTGGATCCGGTTATCCGCGGCCAGTTCCCGGCTCAAGCCAATGGTCAGCTTTTCCCCCAGCCCCGAATAAAAAGTACTGTTCTTAACCGGTTTAAGATTAATTTTATTGATGTTGTCAGGCAGAACCGTTTGAGAAACATAACTACAGCCAATTAAAAGATTTAACATAATTAGCAACGCGATTGTTTTTCTCATACCGCTATCATAGCAGTTTTTCCGGGAGCCAACAAGTTTTGACCGGGCCGGGAAAACCGTGCTAAGATAGCGGCATTAAATTAAGAGGTGATAATTATGGCCAAACCTAAAATTTCCGCGCTTGTTTCACTGTTGTTATTTCTGGTCGTTACCGCCGGCGTCCGGGCTGAGAAACCCCTGATTGTCAGTTTCGACCTGGCTCATTCCGAGATTTTCAGTCCTTTTGCCGAAAAGCGGCTTAATTATTCCATCTTTTACCGGATGTTTGAAAAAGCCGGTTTTACGCTCAGGCTGAACAAACAGCCGTTAACCGATAAAACGTTAGCGGATGTTCATTCCCTGGTTCTGTTCGGTCCCATGCGGCCGCTGCGAAACAGTGAACTGAGCGTCCTGGATAAATTTGTCGAGCAGGGCGGTAACCTTCTGGTCTTGCTGCATATTTCCTCGCCAGCCGCCCAACTGACAAGAAGATTCAATATTTTGGTTTCAAACGGTATTCTTATGGATGAAACCAACAAAATAAAAGAAGCCAGTGATTTTTTCGTCCCCAACATTTCCAGCCATCCCTTAACCAAGGGAGTTAAAAAGCTGGCCGTTTTTGGCAGTTGGGGCGTCATGTCGCTGAAGGACTCCAGGACTATCGCCAAGTCCTCGCCGGCAACCTGGATGGAAACCAATAATAACCGAAAACAGGATAAGTCCGAGAAAGCCGGACGGTTCGGGATCGTGGCTGTCAATGAGTCGCACCGGGGTAAAGTGCTGGTCATTGCCGACGATGCTCCTCTGTTGAATAATTTTATCCACGTCGCTGATAACCGGATGTTCGCCCGCAATATTGTTCAATGGTTTAAAGGACAAGGGAACTGAAAAACAAGCGAAATTGGGGCCGCTATTTACTCATTCTGGGGCTGGGCTGTCTCCTTGTCTACACGATAAATTATCAGTTTATGGTCGAAGACCAGACCCAGTATATGATGGAAGCTTACCGGCAAATATTCCCCAACTTCTGCCTCAACGACTGGTCGGTCTGGGAAACGATCAATTATCATTTCACCTATAATTACTTAGTTGTCTTCATCTCCTATCTGGCGGATATCGGCGTCGCTTTCTTTTTTATTTATATCCTGCTCAGCGTCCTGCTAATGTGGGGTATTTTCCAGTTGATCGAGCACCTGGGCCTCGACACCAGGATTATCCCGCTGGTCTACGTTTTCGCCTTTTACTTTATCAAGCAGGAGATCAGTTCCGCCAAGCTTACCATCGGCGCCGTTCTGCCCACGACCCTCGCCACTCCCTTTGTCTTGTTATTTGTTCTGTACCTGCTTCAGAGAAGATATTTTCTGGCCGGCCTGATGGGGGGTGTGAGCGGTTTTTTTCATATTAACTTCGGCTACGGCAGCATCGTTATCATGGTGCTCTATATGCTGATCAACCGGGAATATCGGGAAGACAAACCGGCCTTTTTTTTAGCGCCGCTGGTTGCCCTGGCGGTGGTTTTCCCCAATCTCCTCCCGGTATTCAGGAACTTCGCCGCGACGCTGGGAGGCTCCGCTGACGGGATATATGCGGTCTACGTCCGTTACCGCTGTTCCCACCATCTCTATCCTCCTCATTATGAAAGCGGTACCGTACTTTACATGCTGGGTATTTACGGGCTGGGAATCGTTGAGCTGATCAGAAATTACTCCGAGCGTTCTGTAAAAAAGGTCTTTATCCTGACTGGCGTTGTGGGCGCGCTATGCCTGTTCAGTTTAGTGTTTTCTTTCATCTATTACTGGCCAACCTATTTAAGGTTATACTTCTGGCGTTTTGTCCCCTACATCAGCCTGATCTTTCTGATTCTGATCGCCAACGCCCTGAAGACCTTTCTCAGCAGTGAAAACCGCTCCCGGCAATTTACGGCCGTTACCGTTATCCTGAGCCTGGGAATTAGCGGTTATTACCAGGGCTGGACTTTACTGGCGCTCTGGTTGACCGTGTTTTTATGGGCCTTAATCCGTTTAACCAGTTTCTTTGACGGGCGGGAAACGCCGGTCCGGGTGGGGAATGGTTTAATAATGCTTTTATCCTTGGCGGCTTTAAGCCTGAACCAGCATTTCAATCTCTCGCCCATGCTTGGGATCCTGCTGGCCGCCCCGCTACTGGCCGGTCTTTATATTTTCGGGGAAAAAATCAGACTGAACAAACATCTGTTGCTCTTTATCGTAACTTTTACTGTCGCGGTAACCCTGACCTCAGCGCAAGTCAAACCACGGCAATATGTCAATCCCTTTAAGCCAGGTTTGCCCAAACCGCTGCAAAGCTTGGCGTACTGGGCCAAAAACAGTACGCCGCCGGGAACGGTTTTCATCGCTCCGCCTGATATTAAAGGCTTCCGCGCGCTGAGCCAGCGGGGCCTGCTGGTCAACGTTAAATATTTCCCCATGAAGCCGGCCGAAATCAAAGAGTGGTGGAAAAGACTATGGGAACTGGCCGATATCAATGAGATGCCGGACGAAAATGAATGGTACATGTTTTTCCTGGAACGCTATTATAATCTTCCGCCCCGGCATTTCCAGTCAATCGCCCAAAAATATAACTGCCAGTATATAATCGTCTACAAAGATCAGCCCAACCTGTATCATTTCGTGAAGGCCGGCTGGCCAATCAGGTATGAAAACCCAATCTACGCCGTCTTCGCCATCCCAAAGCAAAATCAAAGGATTGAGAAAAGTCAAAAGCTTTGAAGAGCAAGCTGGGGGACACCTTTTTGATAAAAAGGTTCTCCCCCAGGCCCCCTTCCAAAAATTTCTAAAATTTATTTATTATCAGTTTAAAACATAATAGTTATAGTATTAATTCGGTTTTTCATAATATTATTTAAGAAATGAGTAACGGATCGTATTTACCAGTTAGTGGAGCAATTAAATCATGAAAGTTTTTGCAGGGGGTTATAGGGGGATAGTCTTTTTTTTATATCTATCG
>JAJRWM010000026.1 GCA_024276815.1 bacterium | reverse complement strand
TTTTTCAGTTGGTTCTGGACGAAAGATGTGGAAGAGTTGGATGATCAGGTTGAGCATGCCTTAAAACATTACCTTGATCGTCCACACCTGGTTAAATCAATTTGCGCTATGTCACATTTTCATTAATAGGTACTATATAAACCAGGAAACACCGAAATCGGATTCTTAAAACATGAACATGACAAATTTTGGTTAATAACTACTATAAACGCTTTAGCGGCGTTACGGGTGGCTCTCTCTCTCTGCTCCCAACCATAATATTACTACAGGTTGATTTCATAAAGACGGGAGAAATCGATGGGCCGCTTGATTTTTATTTCGTTGAGATTGCCGTTGGCATAACGGAAATAAAACTTGTTGCGGGTGGGAAAACTATGTTTAAAAATAAAGGAAGGCCTTTTTAAATTACTAAAGAGGCGGATAATCTGGGGGTTGTCGGTCAAATCAAGCAGTTGATTGTAGGGAAGATATAAATAACCGCCGTTAACCGCCAGGGTGCGGGGATTCAGATATATCTGGTTCGTCTTGATAATGTAGGCGGAGACCGAGGGGTCCTGGTAGCTAAGCTTGATGGCGTCGTTAATTGTTCGGAAGCGGAAAATATTAACCTTGGCTCGATAATCAACCGCCGGAACATCGTACAGAAATATCTGTGCCCCGGAGGGTAAGACGGGATACTTGTTTTTCACTTTTTCCAGGACGCTTCGGGCAATTGCTCCCCCCGCCCGCCAGCTTGCTCCCCGTCCCTGGACCACCAGAATATTGACGCTCACCACCAGCATCAGGAAAAGGGCGCACAGCAGACGAAATACCCGTTTATCACGGATCAGCAGGCCAACCAGATGAGCGAGCACGCTGACGCCGAAGATCAAATAGCCGATGGAAGCCAGGTAATAGTTGTTCAGCGAACCAAAAGTGGCAAAATGTAGCATGAAACTGGTAATCAGGTAGAATAATATTCCGAAACGGGCCGCCCGGTTGAGAAAACCCAGGGACACAATCCCTAAAAAGAGAAGCTGAGCGATTCCGGGATAATTATCAACCAGAACGCCGGCATAGCGAATAATATTAAAAAACCAGTTGGCGGAGGAAATTTCCGGCGCCAGCATGACAGACATCCCCAGGAACGGTTTGAGCAGTAACAAACCGGGATTGCGCCACAGCGTCATAGCTTTGGCGCCTACCAGCCCCAGGGTGGAACCGGCGCTCATCTGGACGTAAAAGACTACCAGATACACCGCTAAAGGCGGCATCATTAAAAACATAATGTTGTCTAAACGTTTCAACGCTTTATACCCGGGAGGAAAAATCAGCGGGTAGAGCAGGCATAAAAGTGGCAGAGTGTAGGCGATTTCGTGCAACAGAATGCTGACAGCGAAAAAGACGACAAAAAAGAAATAATAAACACCCTTCAGGCTTTTGAGATACCTGATAAACAAATAAAAGGACAGCAGGTAAGCGAAAGCCGCTAAGACAAAGTTGGCGCAACTTAACCAGAAGACAGCGGTCACATGCAGAGAAAAGGTAACATGGATCGCCGCGATAATGAAGGCCAGCCGTTTTTTCCCGGTAAGCTCGCGACTAATCAAATAAACCAGAAAACTGTTCAGAATATGAACAACTAAAACGCAAACATGAAAGCCAGCCGGATTAAGACCAAACAACTGGTTGCCCAGCCGGTAAAAACACATCAACAATGGTAAAAAACGCCCGTTTAAGACCCCGCCGGCCGGATTATTTAAAAAAAAAGAGGAATAGCCGGGCGCGATAATCGAGTTATATAAATAGGTGAAATCTTCAGAGGTGAAATAATTCCCGGCAAAGCGGCCGAAGGTTAAGACGCCAAGTAACGCCAGAGCGGTAAAGACAAGCGCCTTCTGATGTTTCCCGCCGGTTTCGAGGACCTTGGTGATGATCGGGTTTCTCATTTTGTCCCGCCGCTCCTTGACACCCATAATGGGCAACCGTAAAATTCCTCAGGACAACGGGAAACCACTCTCCCAAAATTAAAGACGCTTTTCAGACAAAACGCCGCGCTCATTAAACTTGGGGGGGAGGACCGGGGTAATCGTCCTGAACGACCGCCTGGTTCATTATACCAGCATTATCGTCATTTCTTACGTTTTACTCAACAGTGACGCTTTTGGCCAGATTGCGCGGCTGATCGACATCGGCGCCTAATCGGACAGCGATATGATAAGCCAGGAGTTGCAAGGGAACATTATTCAGAATCGGTGAAAGCGCTTCACTCGTTTTGGGGACATAGATTATCTCACTGGTTTTACTTTTAATCTCGGTATCTTCAAAATTGGCGATAGCGATGATAATGCCGTCGCGAGCCTTGACTTCCTCAATATTGGACACTGTTTTTTCATATACCCGGTCGCGCGTGGCGATACAAACGACCGGCAGGTTTTCATCAATGAGAGCTATCGGGCCATGTTTCATTTCCCCCCCCGGATAACCCTCAGCGTGAATATAGGAGATTTCCTTGAGCTTTAAAGCGCCTTCCAGCGCTATGGGATAATTGATGCCCCGTCCCAGATAGAGAAAATCACGTTTCTTGAAATACTTGCGGGCCAGTTCCTGAATATATTCATTATGTTCGAGGATCGTTTCCAGGTGGCGGGGAATTTTTCTTAATTCAGAGATCATCTCCTGGGCCTGGGCTGGGGGAATCAAGCCCTTCACCCGGCCCATTTTCACGGTAAAAAGATAAATCGCCACCAGTTGAGCGGTGAACGCTTTGGTCGAGGCGACGCCAATTTCCGGGCCGGCATGGGTATACAGCAAACCGTCGCTTTCACGCGGGATGGAACTGCCCACGACGTTGGTGACCGCTATCACCTTGCCGCCTTTTCTCTGGCTTTCCCGCACCGCCGCCAAAGTGTCCGCGGTCTCGCCGGACTGGGAAATCGCGAGCAGCAGGGTTTTCTCGTTAATGATCGGGTCCCGGTAACGGAACTCGGAAGCGATATCCACTTCCACCGGTAGCCGGGCATATTCTTCCAGCAAAAACTTGCCCACCAGCCCGGCGTGCCAGGAGGTGCCGCAAGCCAGGATTACGATCCGGTCAAAGTTATTCAGCTCTTCATCAGAGAGGTTCAAGCCATCCAGAAACACTTCCGACAGGTCCTCCTCCAGACGCCCCCTAATGGTATCCTCGACGACCCTGGGCTGCTCGTGAATCTCTTTGAGCATGAAGTGTTTGAAACCGCCTTTTTCCGCCTGAACCGGGTTCCACTCAACCTGGCTGACCGGCTTTTCCAGCGGTTCTCCCTGCGTATTCATAACCTTGATACCCTTGTCGGTAATGACCGCCATCTCGTGATTATCAAGGAAAATGACTGAACGGGTGTAATTGAGGATAGCCGGGAAATCAGAGGCGATAAAATACTCGTCTTCCCCAACCCCCAGGATCAGAGGACTGTCACACCTGGCCGCCACTATTTTACCCGGGTCTTCGGCTGAGATAACGCCCAGCGCGTAAGCTCCCTTTACTTCCGTGAGCGTCTCGCGTACGGCTTCTTCAAGGTTGCCGTCAAAATGCTGTTCAATTAAATGGACGATCACCTCCGTATCCGTTTCCGAGCGAAAGACGTGGCCGTCTTCCAAGAGCTTCTCCCTTAACGAGAGGTAGTTTTCGATGATTCCGTTATGCACCACGACCAGCTTACCGTGGCAGTCAGTATGAGGATGCGAGTTCTCCTCGCTGGGACGTCCATGGGTCGCCCAGCGGGTGTGACCTATCCCGATTTTGCCTCGCAAGGTTTCCTTTTTTAACCGGTGCCAGAGATTAATCAGTTTGCCTTCACTGCGGATAACCGTTAACTCGTCCTCGTCATAAACAGCGATCCCGGCCGAATCATACCCCCGGTACTCCAGACGCTGCAAGCCCTCAAACAGAACCTGCGCTACTTCCCTCTCGCCAATATAGCCTATAATTCCACACATATTAGCAGCCTCGTAAAGTTATTTATTATTGTGGCAGATATTCTAACAGTTTGGGATAAAACAATTCCAGAAATTGTTTCTCTTTTTCGAAGGTTTCTTCGACATTGTTCTCGCCCACGGCGGTTGACACCCTGACCAGCGAGCCGTCGGTGCGCCCTTTGGTTATGGAGTCTTTAATCATATAGAGACGCTGAGCGTAGTCGCTGGCGACAATCGTGCCCGGCGACTGGTACCAATATAAAACCAGTTGCCGGGTAGGGCCCCGGCTCACCACCAGTTTGTTGACCGGCAGTTTCACTCCCTGACTCAAAGTCAGTTCGGTGATTTCATCTTCGAGAATCTCCCAGCCCGCGCCGGGATAGCAATTTTTGGGCGAATGAATTAACTGGCCTTCTTTCTGGCTGCGGTGATAACTGGCGTAGAACGAGATCATTTCTCCGGCCGGGTTGGTATATTGGCGAAAAAGCACGGCGTCGGCTTTTAGTATCTTGAGGGCGTCGTCACCGATAGCGACATCAACTCCCTGCCAGTTCCCCACCCGCTTCGGGAACTGCTCCAGGATTATTTTCCCAACATAGGCGTCATCCCTCTTGGCCAGTGCGTTGACATACAGGCCGCCGACCACCAGCATTGTTATCAGGATGAAGAAGTGGATGGGCTTTTTTCCCATAGCAGACCTCCAATAACCGTTAACAGAAAGACAGCAACCGCAAAAACAACGACGCCGGAAAAGTCATGCAGGAACCCGGTCGCCACTTCCTCGCCGTAAACAAAAGCGAGCAAGCAGGCGCTCATAATCCGGATGATATTCGAGATTATGGCAATAGGCACCGTCACGCCGAAAACAAACAATCTCTTCCAGAGCTTGGTCTGGGTGTAATAGCCGAAAACCGCGCCCAGGGCCGTCAGGGAGATAAGGCTTCTTAATCCGCTACAGGCGTAGGCGACAGCCAGTTTTATGTCCGGCGGCATATAAATCATGTGTCCCCGATTCATGATCGGCAAACCCGCCTCTTTCAGTATGGCGACCGAGGCGTTGGCGGCAAAGAGTTTGAGGGGAGCGGCGATGGCGTAGAAAATAACGTAAGGCAAGGGAATCATAAACAACAGGTAAAATATCGGGAAGGAGATCTCTTTAAATACCTTGTATCCCAGGAGACAGATAATGGAGCCAACCAGGATGGTTAAAAAACTGAAGCGCTGGGTAAACAGGTCCGCGCCGATCACGCCGATGATGTAGATCATCATACCCAGAGCGGTAATCACCAGACCGCCGACCGCCTGCTCAACCGCCAGTTGTTTCAGTTTTTCTCTTTTTGCATAGATCAGGTAGACGCTGATGACCGGGATGATAAAGCCGTGAGAATAGTTCTCATCGGTACTCCACTGATGAACCAGTTTGGTGAGCATGGGGAAGTAGATCGCGATAATGACCATTCCCGAAATGACAAGCTGATAAAGTGGATCTATGATTAACTTAAGCATTCAAGTCCTTAATTTATGTTTAAAAACATATTTAATATAATAACATCTATCGCTAATTTTGGCAAACGTCAACCAAGCGTGCGCCAGTAATGCGAAGGGTGGTGGATGGATTGTCAGAGCTTTTTACGAACAGAGGTAATCCTTCTTTTACTAAAGTGTTTTGGAAGGGGGTAAGGGGGGAGCTGCTTTGGTAATCAAAAAGATCTCCCCCCATAAATTATACTGACTTGTGTTTTGCTTTAGTGAGACTTCATCAGGTCCGGTAATTCCTTTTTATCAATAACCAGGGCGTTCTCCCAAACAACCCGGGAGAAATTATCCTCATCCTTTTTCGAGAGGATATTGATCGCCTTACCCTCTTTCCCGGCCCTGGCAGTTCGGCCTATCCGGTGGATATACTGCTTGCCGTCCTTGGGAATGTCATAGTTGAAGACGTGAGAAACGCCGTTTATGTCCAGACCTCTGGCCGCGACATCAGTACAGATCAGAACGGACACTTTTTGGGAGTGGAAATGACTGATAGCCTGCTTCCGCTTGCTCTGGGAGAAGCCGCCGTGAATCGCTTTCGCGGGAATTCCCGCCTGTTTTAATTTCCTGACGACCTGATCCGTATTCCTGCGGGTATTGCAAAAAACCATGGACAGTTCAGTGTCCTCATTCCGCAGTAAATGAACTAACAAGGGGAATTTTGCTTTGCTTGAGACATCATAACAGACCTGGGTCAGTTTCAGGGGATCGACATAGGACTCGGTGAAAATTTTAACCGCGTTTTGAGTATGTCTTTTAGCCAGGGAGTTTACCTCGCGGGTAATCGTCGCGGAGAACAGGAGGGTTTGCCGGGCTTTGGGACATACCTTGATGATTCTTTCCACGTCATTAATGAATCCCATATCAAACATCGTGTCCGCTTCATCTAAAACCAGCGTTGCGACCTTGCTGAGT
>JAJRWM010000231.1 GCA_024276815.1 bacterium | reverse complement strand
GGTATCCTCAACAACGCCGAACGTCCGATTCAGATAATTTTCGCCGGCAAGGCGCATCCCAAGGATAACGAGGGAAAAGAGTTTATCCGCAAGATTATTCACTACTGCCGTAAAAGCGAGTTTGGCCGAAGGGTTGTCTTCCTGGAGGATTACGACATTATCGTCTCCCGCTACATGGTGCAGGGAGTCGATGTCTGGCTGAACAATCCCCGGCGGCTCCTGGAAGCCAGCGGCACCAGCGGCATGAAGGTGCCGGTCAATGGCGGCATCAACCTCAGTATTCTGGACGGCTGGTGGGATGAGGCTTACAGCGCCAAAACAGGCTGGGCTATTGGTAAGGGCGAGGAATACGATGATTTCGATTATCAGGATCAGGTCGAGTCCAACGCCATTTATAACCTGCTGGAAAAAGAAGTGGCCCCGCTTTTTTACGATCGCGGTCTGGATAAACTTCCCCGGGGCTGGATCAAAAAAATGAAAACCTCGATGAGTTCGGTGATTCCGGTGTTCAGCACTAATCGCATGGTTAAGGAATACCTGGATAATTATTATTTGCCCGCGGACAGTAAAAGCCGTTACCTGGCCGGCGAAAGCCTTCAGTCCGCCAGGGAATTGACCGCCTGGAAGTCGCGGGTGCGTCAGCATTGGGGAGAGATAAAGATCAACAACGTGACCGCGAACATTGTCGAGGCTGTCAGGGTCGGCTCCACGCTGGAAGTCAAAGCGGATGTCTTTTTAGGCGTCCTGACGCCCGACGATATCAAGGTCGAGCTTTATTACGGCAAGATCAACGCTCAGCGGGATATTATCGAACCGCGGACTGTGACCCTGGCGTCTGAAAAAGGAGCGGCAGAAGGTTCTTATACTTTTTTTGGCGAAATGCCCTGTTCGACCAGCGGCCGTCACGGTTATACCGTCAGAGCGCTGCCCAATCACCAGGACCTGAACAATCCTTTCGAGATGGGACTTATCCTTTGGAAGTAATTTCCGGTTCTGGCTTGATCGAGCGGCGATTATCGCTTGCGGGAAGCATTAAAGACAACAGCGGAATTAATCCGACATCTCTTATAAGTGGGTTCGATGAATCTAAAAAACGGTAAATTTTTCCGGAGGTAAATTCTATGGTAAACGAAGTTAAAAAGATCGGCATTATTACCGGCGGGGGCGACTGCCCCGGCTTAAACGCGGTAATCAGGGCGGTTGTCAAGACCGCGATCAATGAATACGGTCTGGAAGTAATCGGTCTGAAGGATGGTTACGAGGGACTGATGAAAAAGTTGGCCACGAAAATGAGCTACAAGGACGCCTCCGGGATTTTGTCCCAGGGGGGGACAATCCTGGGGACCTCCAATATCGCCAATCCCTTCCGTTACGCCGATCACAAGGAAAAAGGTGAAACCATCTTTACCGACCAGTCAGATACCGCTTTGCATAACTGCAAGGAGTTGGGTATTGACGCTCTTATCTGTGTCGGAGGCGACGGGACGCTGGATATTGCCCATGATCTTTATAAAAAGGTTTACCGGTAGTCGGCGTTCCCAAGACCATCGACAATGATCTTTCGGCAACCGATGTCACCTTTGGCTTTGATTCGGCTATTACCACCGCCACCGAAGCGATCGACAAGCTGCACAGCACGGCCCAGTCGCATCATCGGGTCATGATCATTGAACTTATGGGGCGGTACGCCGGCTGGATTACCCTGGAAGCCGGAATGGCCGGCGGAGCCGATGTTATTCTCATTCCAGAAATTCCTTATGATATCGACAAGGTTTGCGAAGTCGTTGTCAATCGTAATAAAAAAGGCAAGCGGTTCAGTATTATCGCTATCGCTGAGGGAGCCAAGCCCCGGGGCGGGAAAATGGTGGTCCAGAAAGTGGTCAAGGAAAGCACTGACCCCATTCGTCTGGGCGGGATAGGGCAGCATCTGGCTCAGCACATTGAGGATTGCACCAAGCTGGAGTGTCGGGTAACCGTTCTTGGGCACCTGCAGCGGGGCGGAGCGCCCACCGCTTTCGACCGCATACTGGGAACCCGTTTTGGCTACCACGCGGTGAAGTTGGTCGCCAACAAGGAATTCGGGAAAATGGTGAGCTTGCGCGGGCTTAAGATCGTGCCGGTCAGTTTGACCAAGGCCACGGCGCGTAATCGCAATGTTCCTCCAAACGGCGATTTGGTGAAAACCGCCCGGGCTGTCGGCGTCAGCTTTGGCGTCTGAAGCGTATCCAAACAAATTCAAGGGCAGGTTAGGGGGCTCTTTTGAGAAAAAACACCGCCCCCTATAACCCCCGCAAAAACTTTGATGGGCCTGATTGCAAAAAAATATTAAACGCTTTAAGGTTCTCATCCTTGATGTTTTTTGACTTGATATTTGAACGGCCCTGATTTATTTGCCGCCGCTTTGCCAAAGTTGTTATTCCTGTTATAATTTAGCTCTGAAAGGGAAGCTGATGGAAAAAGATATGAAACGCCAATCTGGCGAAGCCGGTTTTACTTTGATTGAACTGATGGTTGTTATTGTCATCCTGGGCATATTGGCGGCTTTTGTGGCTCCCAAGATGATCGGGCGCACGGAAGAAGCGAAAAGCAAGGCGGCCCGGGTCCAGATATCCAGTTTTGAAGCGGCGCTCAGTCTTTATAAACTGGACAACGGCAGTTATCCCTCAACCGAACAGGGCTTGCAGGCCTTGGTTGAGAAGCCGGCGGTAGGCAGCATTCCGTCTCACTGGAAAGAGGGCGGCTACCTGGAGAAGAACAAGGTGCCGCGCGATCCCTGGGGCAATGAATATGTCTATTTGTCGCCGGGAATACATGACAAAGACTATGACATCGTATCCTACGGTAAAGACGGTGAAGAAGGCGGCTCAGGAAATAACGCTGACATCGAAAGCTGGAATTCGGATTAAAGATATGAAAAACGATCGGGGTTTTACCCTGATTGAGTTGTTGGTTGTTCTGGCTGTTTTGGTTATCGTGGGCGCTATCGTTTTGCCTGAAATCGGCGGTTTGTTGCCCGGCACCCAGTTAAAGACGTCCGCCCGCCGCCTGGCGATTAACGTGCGTTACCTGGCCAACCAGTCCATCCTTAAAGCGGTTCCTTTCAGGCTGTATATCGATACCAAAAAAAACACTTACTGGGCGTCCAGTTGGCGGAATGGGGAGTGGGTCGAGGTAGCTTCACGACTATTCAAACGGAAACATCTTCCCCGGGGAACAAGTTTTATCAAGGTGGAGCAGTCCGCGCCCCTGACCGAGGAGAAAGAGATCCCCTATATCGCCTTTCTTCCTTCGGGGGAGGTGGAGGAGACGCTGGTAGTTATCGCTAACGACGACCGGACACGTAAACTAACGCTCCTGGTCAGCGCCTATGGCGGTAAAACCGAGATCAGGGAAAGCTCCGGTGAAGACGACTCCTT
>JAJRWM010000230.1 GCA_024276815.1 bacterium | reverse complement strand
TATCGGGGGCCTGCCCACCAATAGGCCGCGGCGGTGGTTGAACTGCCCAGCCAGATTTTATTGTTTACGGTATCGAGTTGCCCGCCGCCGTAGGTTCCGGCAGCCGACTGGTCGCCGGGAGTATAGCGTCCGCTGTCTTTACCGGTAACGACATCGATCCGCTGCATATGGGTATTGATACTGCTGACAGCGTAAACGAAATAACCATCGGCGAAAATGCCTTTGGTCGGGAAACTGGAGTTAAAGGTCGCCGGATTGTAGGAATCAGCCCTGGGCTGGCAGGTGACTTTACGTACCAGGCTCCAGTTATTTTCAGGATCAAACACTTTCAGGGTGAAGCCGTCGTAATCAGTGCCGGTACCACTGATCCGGTAAGCCAGGTTGTAGAAATACCGGCCGTCGGTGGTAATCAGCAAAGTAGAGCAGGTTCCGGAAACCTGGGCGGTATCCGGATTAATCAGGCCATCGCTGACATCGACAAAATCAGCCTGACCGTTGCTTACGTTAAATCTTTGTAAACGGAAACCGTTATCGGTATAACCATTATAAATATAGCCATTATAATAGGCCATGGTACGGGTAGGAGCGCTACTTGAGGCGATTACCCCTTCGCTAACCCCGTCCGAAGTCCTGACCTTGTGGATATTCCCGGCGGCGTCCAGAGCCTTGACATAGAGATAAGCGCCATTGGCGGCGACGACCCCGTGCCCCTCGTCTCCGGTAATAGTTATCGTCTGGTCACCCGCTTCGGTTTGCCATCCGTTTTGGTAGGGGTGGGGAAGAACATAGGGATACAGGGTTATATCGCCGGGAGAAGATTGAATATCGACATTGTAGAGTGTCCCGGCAGCGAAATCACTACCTGAAGTTTCAGTCCAGACATCCGCCCTGCCCGGCGTAACCAGACAAGCCATCCAGGCAATCCCTAACGTTAAAATTATCTTCCTGAGGCCGTTCCAATGTTCACTAGACATAAAATTACCTTCTATTTCATTATTTGTTTTTTCTTCTCAGCCGATAGATACCATAACCAACCAGAGAGGGAATCAAAAATTCCTCTCCGAACAAGGGAACCGGCTCAGGCGGCGGCGGCGGCGGAGCCGCGAAACCGGTTCTGGCGATCAGAATAAAGCCCAGGCCCACCAAAACCATTAAGAAAAATTTCAATTTACAGACGTTTTTTAACCCCATATCAGATCCCTTTCTTGCGCGAGATAGAGAATCGCCCACACCAACCTCTGATTTATTTATACAATATATGTTATCTGGTGTTTCACAGGGAAGAATCTTTTTTGAACGTTTTTACAATTCTTTTTGCCTCGAACCTTTGGTAAAGGGAAATTTATCCCCGGGAAACCAGACTATTCCCGCATTTTTTCACATAGAGAGCCAACAAATTATAGAATACCCGCCGCTCAACTGTCAAGCCGCCTTCATTATATTATGGAAAGTTCCCCCAAAAATTTTGTGGGGCAAAACTTTTTCAAACGACAAGATTGTTTAAAAAAACCCGAGCCAGTCTCTGGTAATATAGCACCATTTCTGCGTTACCCGGTTTACGGTAGTGGGCACCAAGCTCCAGAAAGCATTTTGAGTAGATTTGTCTCAACCGCCGTTCCGCTTCGGGATAAGAATAACCAGGTTTGGCCGCCGTTATCCTCAGCCGCCAATATTTCAGGCCGCCGGTCAATTCAATTCCGGTTTCATTGTTTTTCAGGGTTGGGGATTCCAAACGTTCAAGCATCAAGGTCTTTCTCACCGCGTATCGTTCCGGTATTTTTCGGAGTGGTATAAACGCGGTATACAAACGGTACTCCCCCTCGAAGCGAAGCAGATAATTCCGCAAGAATTCCCGGGCGTTGATTGACTGGCGGGCAATTGCCAGGATCTCCGGGTTATAATGGATAAGTTCCCTTAAATACCAGTCATTAACCGGATAATTAAGGACGAAGATATCCGTCCGTCGCTCTTCAACATTCCGCAGATACCAAACAGGGAACGAGTAATCGCTTCTGATCAGGAACCGGCTGGCTGATTCCTGGTTGTTCAGCAGGTTAAAAGCATAGTCGTAAAAAAGGAAATTATTCCGCCGGCCGACATAATCTTTTTTATATATATTCAGCATTACAAATAAGATACTGAATATTACCCACACAACTGATAAAGCTTCCACCCGGCGCCGCCCCAACACCGGGAAAACCTCCCCCAGACCAGTTCCCAGATAAACGACGCCAACGAAAAACGTCGGCAAAAAATAGAGCGGATGGAACTCGCCTTTGGAGCCGTAAAGAATGACCATCAATAGATTAATAAGCGGTATGATGATCAAAATCCGCCAAACCAAAAACCTTTTTTTCCTGATGCAACCCCATAAACCAAACCCGGCCAGCAACGGCCCCAGTAAATACAGTTCCCGGACGCCGGAGCGAAGCAGATTGACCATCACGTCAACAACGTCACCCCACTCCCGCCTGGCGATCTTATAACGATAACTGGTCTGGGTGAGCGTATTGAACAGAAAGTTGATATTGTAAGGAGTTTCCCAATTAGGGGTGGGATGGGTCACCGCTCTTAGGGGAAGATATAAATAGACCATTAAGCCCAGCAGGAAAAAGCAGCCGGCCAAGGACAACACTTTAATTGACAGCTTTTTCTCAAACCAAAAAACAACCAAAATCAGGGGCAAAACGATTAAGGTGAAGTAGTGATTGGTCAGACCAATTCCCGCCAAATAAACTGACAGCGTTAAACCCACTCTTGAGCGGCAGGCCAGCGAATAAACGATCAAAGCCAAAAAGAAGAGGTTCGTAACATAGACCCGGCTAATCGTCGCTTCGCTAAAAAAGGTATAACTGTGTGACCATAATAACGCGGCGATAATCGCCGGCAAGGTTTTTTCAGCGTAATTTCTGACCACCAGGAACATCAAAAGCACAACCACGGCGGCGATTACGGCATTAAATAAATTTGCCCGCCAGGCGGGAGAACCGAGCGGCAGCAATTGCGATAATTTCAACAGGAGCGTAAAAAGAGGGTAACCGGTCGGATGAGCGACGCCAAGCTTAACGCCGGCCGTGATAAGCTCAGGGCTGTCGCCGCCGAAAATTGTCGGGCAGAGATTTTTTAAATACCAGCCAATAACGTTTAAATAAATAATCAGGGATAAAAGCTGATCCCGTTTACGAAGCGACAAGGCACCATTCCTTTAGTTTCTTTTAATGAACCTGACTCCGCCAATTTAAAAGCTTATGTAAGGCGATGTGGGGGAACCTTTTTTATTCCAAAAAAGAGTTCCCCCACGCCCCCTCCAAAAAATATAACTTTGCCTTCGTCACTTTTAATTACGCTCAAGAAACAGTCGGTCGCTTTCGCATCACCTAATACGTAGTCGAGCGAGATCGATGTGAGACGAAATATAAAAGACGCGAAGCGTATCCGTCAAGCCCACCGGCTTGCGCGAAGCGTATTAAAAGAGGCCCACCGGCCTTCTCTAAAGAAACTCCCTGATCACGGCGTCAGCCAGAGCCATTTTTTCAGCCGGAATATAGAGAGCCTCCACGGTATCGATCAACAGGTTCTCTTTAACCAGGCTGGCAATAGTTTCCCGGTAACGCTGTTCCACGCACTGGTTAAATTCCCGCCGGTATTTCTGCTTGTCAAGACCGGAACTGGTCCTTAAAGCGAGCAGAATCGCCTCCCCCATCTTTTCCTCCGGGCTTAAAGTTTCCGAAAAATCAACGGCGCTTCCTTTATGCAGGATATCCTTGATATATTTTCGTACCGGGACCGCGTTTCGCCGGCGGGTTTTCCCGTCATAAGAAACCGCCCCCGCTCCCAGGCCCAGACAGGGCTGATTTTCCCAGTAAAGGGAATTATGTCGCGAGCGGAACCTGGATCGGGCGAAACTGGAAATCTCATACTGGTTAAAGCCATTAGCCGCCAATATTTCCTGAGTTAACCGGTACATAGCCAGCTCTTCGTCTTCAGATAAAGGAGCGAACTCTCCCTTTTTCCTTTTGCCGGCGAAAACAGTTTTCTCCGGCCAGCTCAAACAATACGCTGACACATGCTCGACCGGCAGACTTACAACTTCGGCCAAATTTCTTTCCCAGCCAGCCAATGTCTGCCGCGGCAAAGCGAAGATCAGGTCAACGCTAATGTTCTGAAACCCAAGCTCTCTCGCCTGTTTAATGATATGTTCAACACGGCCCGCGCGGTGCCCCCGTCCCAGCGTCGCCAGTTCAGAGTCCGCAAAGCTCTGCGCTCCGAGACTAAGGCGATTAATCCCCAGCTTGAAATAATCGTTGAGCCGCTCACGGGTGAGATTCTCCGGATTAGCTTCCAGGGTGATTTCAGCTTTCGGATGAAGTTTAAATCGGGAATAAAGGGTTTGTAAAATCCGGTCCAGCCGGGAAGCGCTTAATAAACTGGGAGTTCCCCCGCCAAAATAAACCGAGGTAACTTCCTGGTCTAATTCGGAATAGTTATTTAATTCCTGAAGAACAGCCCCGTAATACGCTTCAACCAGATCAGGGAAGGGAAAGGTGGTGAAGAAGTCACAATAGGGACACTTTTTCCGGCAAAACGGCCAATGAAAATAGACTCCCGGCATGTTTAATCTGATTCAGGAACGAAAGAAATTAGGCACCGCTCCCAGGAGAATCCCCAGGAAGGTTAAAACCAGACCAAACAAGGCTCCCAGGGCGCCGGCGATATCCAGCGGCTTATCCGCCCGCTCTGAAGCCGCGTACCCGCCAACGACCAAAACGACGCCCACAATAATCATAATAATATACTGAATTTGCCAGGTATTATTCATTTTTGACCCTCCTAATGATCAATCCGGCCGAACCTGCTAATAGGCCAGTATATGAAAAAAGCATTGCCCTTTACCGCTTCACCCGACAAAACTCCCCAGAATCGGCTGTCATAACTCTCATCCCGATTATCGCCCATGACAAAATAACTGTCATCCGGCACCGTGAGCGGCCCGAAATTATCGCCTTCGTTGGTTCCTCCCTTTGCGTCCCGGAATATCGCGTACGGCTCATCAAGCGGCTGGCCATTAAGATACACTTTCTTCTCAATCACCCTGACCACATCTCCGGGCAGTCCAATAACCCGCTTAATGAAGTCAATTTTGGGATTCACCGGATACTCAAAAACAATTATATCACCTCTTTTTACCCTGGTAAACCGATATTTGAATTTATTAACCAGGATATGATCCCCGATCTGCAAAGTCTCCAGCATCGAACCTGACGGTATTTTGAAAGCCTGGACCACGAAAGTGCGAATGATCAAGGCCATAATCAGGGCGATGATTACCACTTCAGCGTATTCTTTTACCGCGTTCCAGTCTATCATCGATTCACTCCTAACGGATAAGTCATGCCGCTGGCTTCAACCCGGATCCCGCCCGCCGGGGGACAAATTTTCCAGGACAGATCCAGTTCAGGGAATTGCCGTTGTAAATATTGATATTCCTCACGCTTGACTCCCAGGAAGTCACTCAGCAATCGTTGGGGAACAGTGATTTGAGCCGTCTTTTCACCAGCTTGAGTTACAAGCTTCAGCACCCGCTCGGCTTTTTTGCGGATAATCCGGGACTTGACCATCTGCCCGAAGGCGGAATGAACCGGTCCGGCCACAATTTTGGCGCGTAGCTCTTCGGTCATGGATAAGTGCAAGCCAACGCGAATCACCTTGACGCCGGCGTCTTCCAGCATCTCTTTAGCGGCGGCGCACCACTCCACGGCTTCAAAAAGCTCCAGCGCCCGATATTCTCCTACCTGGTACATTTTATCGAGAACAGTGCCGGCGATTACCAGCGTGGGGTAAAGCCGAGTGAAAGCGGGACGCAGCCGAATCACTTCCCTGACCGTTTTCATAAACCGCTCATAGTTATCGCCGGGCAAACCGCACATTAACTGAACGCCGACCCGCAAACCAACCTTTTTTAAGGACACGACGGCGGCCCGCACTGTTTCAGCCTGATAACCGCGTTTACTAAGCCGGAGAACGTCATCGTCCAAAGACTGGGCGCCGATTTCCACCGTATCGACCCCGAAAGACTTCAGCACTTCCAGAGTCTCCCGTGATAAAAGATCGGGCCGGGTGGAAAGACGGATCGCCTGAATCCTGTGCTCCTGTTTGGCTTGTTTGGCAATTCGCAAATAGCTCTTTTGAACTTCAAGCGGCAACCCGGTAAAGGTGCCGCCATAGAAAGCGAGCTCGACCACTCCCCGGTTCTTAACTTTTTCCAGAGCTCCGTTCAGAAAACCTTCCACTTCCCAAGACGAAACAGCGTTCACATCTCCCCAAAGCGTTCCCTGTTCACAATAAACACACTTAAAAGGGCAACCGTCCTGATTTAAAAAAACGGGTATAATGTCGCGGCTCATATCGGCTCACTTTTCAACTTCAAGAAAGGCTGAGCGGGCCGCCATTTGCTCGGCTTCTTTTTTGCTGTTACCCTGCCCAACCCCCAGGATGTCATTCGGCAAACGGACTTCCACGTGATACACCCGGGCGTGATCAGGCCCTTCAGTCTTAACGATCTTATAGCGGGGAGTAACTTTAAAATGTTTCTGTGAATATTCCTGAAGATTGGTTTTGTAATCGCGATGCTCTTTTGAATCAAGAGTATTCTGAATTATCTCCCCTAAAAAAGAAAGGACAAAAGCGCTGACCGTATCAAGATCGTTGTCTAAATAAATAGCGCCCACAATTGATTCGAAGGCGTTAGCCAGAAGGGAATCACGCCGACGCCCGCCGGAAACTTCCTCGCCATGCCCAAGCAGCAGGTAGTCCCCAAGCTTCAGCCGCCGACCCAACTCCGCTAAAACAGGCTTACTCACCACCAGTGATTTGATCTTGGTTAATTCGCCTTCCTGATAGGTGGGAAACTTGCGAAACAGGTAATCGCAAACCGCTAGACCAACAACTGAATCACCAAGGAATTCCAGCCGTTCATTATGATCCATACTGTTAAGAGCAGGGTTCTCGTTTACATACGAAGAATGCGTCAAGGCCTGTTTGAGTATATTTATATCGTTAAAAGTAATGCCGATACTCTCAGCCAGCCGCTCGGGTGTTTTTATCTTTTTATTTTTGGGAGAGCCTTGTCCGGAAAGCGTTTCTTCAGCTCCCATCGAACCTTTTCATGGCCAGGACAACATTATGACCGCCAAACGCCAGGGAATTGGATAACCCGGCATCGACCTTCATCTCCCGAGCCGTATTAGGCACATAATCAAGATCGCAGTCAGGATCAGGATTCTGATAATTAATGGTAGGCGGTATTACTCCCTGGTCAATCACCAAAGCCAAAGCCACCGCCTCAATCGCTCCCGCGGCTCCCAGCAGGTGACCGGTCATGGACTTGGTCGAACTGACCGCCAGACTTTTGGCCCGAGCCTTAAAAACCCTTTTAATCGCCAAGGTTTCATACCAGTCATTCAGCTTGGTGGATGTCCCGTGAGCATTAATATAGTCAATATCCTCAACATTCAGCCCGGCGTCTTTCATCGCCATCGCCATCGCGTCAGCCGCTCCCCGGCCTTCAGGGTGGGGCGAGGTCACGTGGTGAGCGTCGCTGGTTGTGCCATAGCCCGACAGTTCAGCGTATATTCTGGCTCCCCTTTTCAGCGCATGCGACAAAGACTCCAGGACAACGACTCCGCATCCTTCAGCCATAATGAAACCATCCCGGTCCCGATCAAACGGCCTTGAGGCGTGCTCAGGATCGTCGTTACGGGTCGTCAACGCTTTGAGCGCGCAAAACCCGCCAAAACCCATCGGCGTGATAGCCGCCTCGGAGCCGCCGGCGAACATAACATCAGCGTCACCCCGCTGGATAATCTTGAAAGCGTCGCCAATAGCGTGCGCTCCGGTCGTGCAGGCGGAAGCGACAGCGGAACTGGGTCCGTTAATATTAAGCTGCATGGTAACCTGACCGGTTGCCATATTCACCAGCATCAGAGGCATGAGCAGAGGACTGATCCGCCGCGGTCCCTTGGTAAGCAGGTTTTTATGCTGTTCTTCGAGAACACCCAACCCGCCGATACCGGAACCGATATAGGCTCCAATCCGGCCGCGGTCTTCCTGGTCAAGTATCAAGCCGGCATCCTGGTTAGCCATAATACTGGCCGCCACGGCAAAGCGGATAAAACCGCTCATGCGCCTCAGTTCTTTGGCCGAAACATATTTCTCCGCGTCAAAATCCTTAACCTCAGCGGCAACGTGACTGCTGAACCCGGAATTTTCAAACTTGGTCAACAGACCAACTCCACTCCGGCCATTTATCAGGCTGTCCCAGAATTCTTCCTTATTATTTCCAACCGGCGTCACGGC
>JAJRWM010000025.1 GCA_024276815.1 bacterium | reverse complement strand
GAAAGAGGCCCAGACAAAAGAGATTGAATTCGACGTGGTGTCCAACCCGGAATTCCTGCGTGAAGGTTCGGCGATTGAGGATTTTATGCGGCCGAACCGGGTGGTGATCGGAGCTGAAAATGAAAAGGCGTTTCAAATTATGCGCGATCTGTATGCTCCCCTCTACCTGCTGGAAACCCCCATGGTCGAAACCAATATCGAAAGCGCCGAGTTAATCAAATACGCGGCCAACGCCTTCCTGGCCACCAAAATAAGCTTCATTAATGAAATCGCTAATCTGTGTGAGTTAGTGGGCGCCGATGTGAAAAGCGTCGCCAAGGGAATGGGGCTGGATAACCGTATCGGCAAAAAATTCCTGCACGCCGGCCCCGGTTACGGCGGTTCCTGCTTCCCTAAAGACACCCTGGCCCTGACCAAAATCGCCGAACAGGTCGGCTATAAGTGCGAGATTGTGGAAGCGGTGGTCGAGGTGAACGCCAGGCAACGGTTCAGGATTTTGGAAAAAATAAGAAAAAGGCTGGATTACGATTTCACCGATAAGATCGTCGGTGTTTTGGGACTGTCATTCAAGCCCAATACCGATGATATGAGAGAAGCTCCGGCGATCGATATTATCCAGGCGCTTCAAAAAGACGGAGTTCAGGTTAAGGTCTTTGATCCGGCGGCGATGGATGAGGCCCGGAAAATACTGGACAAAATTGAATATTGTGACAACACCTACGATGTCATAAAAGGTTGCGACGTTTTGGTTTTCCTGACTGAATGGAACGAATTCCGCGAGATTGACTGGATAAATGTCCGTCGTATGCTCCGTTCCCCCAACATTGTCGACGCCCGCAACATGTTTCATCCGTCACGCATCAGGGCCATGGGTTTCAATTATGACTGCGTCGGCCGATAACAGATTCCCCCCTCCCGTATAGTAAACAACTAAATCAGGTTACGATCAGAGGTAATCTTTCTTTTGCCACCGGCTGACGAAAGTTTTTGTGTGGGGTTGCCAAGGTTCTTGTTTTCGCCTTACCTGGGTTCGCGCTTTGTCCCGATCGGAATTTCCACGACAGCCGAAACCGTTGCCTTCTTTTTATTGAATTCCAGCCAGATTTTTCCCTTCAACCCGCTGACAATCATTTTGGCTATCGTTAAACCAACGCCGCTGCCTTCTGAGGATGCGGTAGCCTGGTAGAACTTGTCAAAAGCTCTTTCCCTGACTTCCTCCGTCAGTTCGATGCCGTTATTCTCAATCTGAATGGTTACTTTCTGGGCGCTCTTTTTAACAAAAACACCCAGCCAGCAATCGCCGGAAGGCTTACGGTACTTGACGGCGTTATTGACCAGGTTGGAAAACACGTGAAAAAGCATCTCCCGGTCCGAATTAATTGTCAGGGAAGGCAGTTCAGCATCGACCTTGATCCGGAAAGATTTGAACATTTCCCGGTAATCGTTCAGGACATCGTCAAGCAGCAGATCAAGCCGCATCGGCTCCGACCGATATTTTCGGCCGCCGGCCTCCAGGCGGGAAAGATTCAAAATATTGTTAATGACGCTTTCCTGACGCCGAACGGATTTCCGCATGACATCAAGCATTTTGCCGCATTCGTGAGCAATTCCGTGTTCGCTGAGCACCCGTTGCAGAAGATCAATCTGCATTTTCTGTTTGGCGACCGGGGTCTTCATTTCATGGGTAACGTCCCGCACCAGTCCGTCCTTTAACTTGTCCAGCGTTTTCAGCTCCTCATTCTGTTGCTCCAGTTCCTCCTTGACGGCCTGCAAGGCTTTCTCCGAGTAGCGTAAGTCCTGAAACAGCAAAAGGTTGTTCAAAGCATCGGTAAAACGATACGAAATATCCCGAAACAGTCTTTTTTCGTTTCCGGTCCATTCCCGGGTGTACGAACACTGGTGCAAACCTAAAAGCCAGGGTTTTCCTATCCGGGGATGAATAGCGATATCCATCTGTGATTTCACCCGGTACTTTTCCAGTAAATTACTTTCTTCGCTGGTCGGCAAAGGCGAAGTTCGGGGGGAGGAAGTGACCGGCTTTTTCGTACCAAGCGCCTCCTGAAAGATCTCCGCGGCATTACTTGACAGCGGGATTTCCTTACGCGCGCCGGCCAGCAAACCGGGGTATTCCTCAACGCAGGCCTCGTCGAAAATCCGGTAGCTTGGCGCTTGGGGGTCACAGGGGTAAATCAGCCAGGTACGATCGCAGTTAAAAATGGTCAGGAGTTTACTGACCAGGCTATGGATTACCTTTTTCAGGTCCAGGGTATGGATCATTATCTCGGATATCTGGTTCATTGATTCAGAATAATAGAGGTGGGCCAGTTTTTCTTTTTCAATTATTTTACGTTCGGTGATCTCTTCAAAAACAGCGACGAAGTATCCTTTCTGCGGACTGTGGGCGGTAATTGAATACCAGCGGTTCAGCGGTTCGGCGTGACTCTCAAACTGGACCGGCTTGCCGGTCAAAGCCACTTCCCCGTAAACACGGATAAAGTCAGGCTCGTTTTTCTCGATACCGGGAAGCACCTCGGTGACTTTTTTGCCGATAATATCCCGGGATAAACCGGTAAGTTTTTCAAAAGCTTCGTTAATCTCCAGGAAGATATAATCCCTGGGGCGCCCTTTTTCATCAACGATAATTTTGTGGTAAGCGAATCCGCTCGACATGTGCTGGAACAAGGTGCGGTACCTGACTTCACTCTCCCGCAAGGAGATTTCTATCCGTTTCTCTTCGGTAATATCCTCCCCGGAACTCAAGGCGCCGATAATCAGGCCCCGGTTGTCCCTGAGTATTGTATTGCGCCAGGCAACCAGTTTTTCCTCGCCGCTTTTAGTGATTACGGGATTTTCATAATGCTCAACCGCATACGCGTTATCGTTCATCAGGTTGGCGAAAACAGCTTTTACACTATCCCTGACAGCGGCCGGCAGGCAGGTGTCAAACCAGTTTTGCCCGATCAGTTCATCTTCGGTATAACCTAATATCTCGCAGCCCTTTTTATTGATTAAGGTCACGTTCCCCCTGGCATCCAGAGCGACAAACATCACCCCGGCGGTATCAAGGTAATTCTGGGCCTTATCCCTCTCTTTTCTCACTTCCTCCTCGGCCAGGTGTCGTTTCCTTTCTTCCCGGTTGCGTTGCCGCCTGACTTCCAGGATCGGCGCCAGGTAATCGGCGATAATTTCCAGCAGCGCCATATCGCTTTCATCGTAATCAGTTGCTTTATTGGCCAGGTGAATAAGCCCGATAACTTCTGATTGATACATAATCGGCGCCGCTAATGATTTTGAGATAGCGATATGGCCGTTAGGCACCCTGGACGGCTGGTTGAAGCAAAGAGATTTTTTTTCCAGGATCGCCCGTCCCCAGATAGTGTCTCTCCGGGCTTCAGGATGGAAATCAAAGGTTTTATTGGATACCTGGCATTTTTCCCAGGTGTCCCTGGTCATTGAGGGGCTGACCAACTTCCCGGCATCGTTAAGGTAACCCAGGACGCCGAACGGGGAATCAATTTCGTCCCTGATTATCTCCAGAACTTGTTCATAGACCTCCTCATCGGAAGCGGTTAAAAAAACGTTGGCGATGCGGTTGCGAACCGCCAGTTCCTTCTCCGATTTTTTCAGGGCTTTCTCGGCGGCCTTGGCTTCGGTAATATCGGTCGCGATATGAATTACTTTTTCCAGCCGACCGTTTTCATCAAACCAGGGCGTACAGGCAACCAGGAAAGTGCGGCCGACAACTTCGACCGGCATCTCCTGCGCTTCAAACCGGTCTGAAGACAGCAGTTTATCCATGGGACAACATTCAGCGGGTCTATCGATGTTGTGAAAAACCTCAAAGCATTTTTTGCCCAGCAATTCTTTTTCGGTTTTCCCAAGCAATTCCACGGCCGCCCGGTTAATCGCCAGAATTTCATGTTGGGGATTAAGGATGAAGGAAGGCTGTCCGATCGCCTGGAAAAGATCTTCCCATTCCCGGTTAGCCTGTTGGAGCGCTTCCGCGGCGACTTTATGTTCCGGTTGGATTTTCGCCTCAAAAAGCGCCCGGCGGACGACCGGCCCTAAATGCCTGATATTTTTTTTCAGGACATAATCGTTAGCGCCGGCCTTGATAATTTCAACCGCCTGTTCCTCGCCTGTCGCGTCTGAAACAATAACCAGGGGAATCTCGCCTTTATCCTTCAATAACTTTTTCAGCGCGTTCAGCCCCTTGAATTGCGGCGCCGGGTAATCAGCTATGATGATATCCCACGATAATCCGGCCAGCAGGCGGTCAAAATCTTCGGGATTATCAACCTGCTCATACCTTGGTTCATAATCCGCATTATGCAGTTCCCTGATAATCAGCAAGGCGTCGTCTTCGGAGCTTTCTACTAACAGAACCCTGAGTGGAATACTCATTTACAGTCCTCGTTCGCCGGCGGCAGCCAGAGTATCTTCCTGGAATTATCGAATCGTTTCAGAGATGTTTTAAGACGAGATCAAAAAAGCATACAGGGCTTCTCTGCCCGATTCGGAGCTTTGTTTAGATCATTTTACGGTCTTACCTAAGGCTAAAGTTGGCAACCTCGTTTTTTTATAAAAAGGGGGTTGCCAAGGTTCTTGTTTTGCCTCACCTGGGTTCGTAAAAAGCTTTAGCGCCAATTAACATAATGCGGAAAAACGCATCTACTGCCATATAGCGTATGATTCGTTTAATTCATCCAGGATGCGGTAAAAATATTTCCTGACAATTTCTCAGGATTTTAAGATATGATAAAATGCTTTAAAAACTTGATAAGGATGATCCGCTAAATGACAGAAAAAGATCTGGTTATTATCGGGGCCGGGCCGGCCGGGCTTACGGCCGCTATCTACGCCGGGCGCGCCCGCATGAACGTTTTGGTCATTGAAAGACTGGCGCCGGGCGGTCAGGTGCTGACAACCGAGAAAATAGAGAATTATCCCGGTTTCCCCGATGGCGTCAGCGGCTATGAGCTGAGCTCGTTAATGGCAAAACAGGCGGAAAAGTTCGGTATGGAGTTGATTAACGCTTCCGTGCTGGACATTAAAGTCGCTGATGACGGCAAAAAGATACTCAAAACCGATGACGGTGAAATAATCGCCCGGGCGGTCATCTTCGCCACCGGGGCCAACCCCCGCAAACTGGGCGTTGAGGGTGAGAAGGAATTCGCCGGGAAAGGCGTCAGCTACTGCGCTACCTGTGACGGCGCGTTTTTCCGTGATAAAGAAGTCTACGTTATCGGCGGGGGCGATTCAGCGGTCGAGGAAGGATTGTTCTTAACCCGCCTGGCGAAAAAAGTTCACCTGGTGCATCGAAGGGATGAACTCAGGGCCGCTATGCTGATCCAGGAAAGGGCCAGGGCTAACCCTAAAATGGAGTTTATCTGGAACACCATTCTTTTACGCATCGAAGGCGACAAGATCGTGGAACGAGTCGCGCTGAAAAATGTCAGGACCGGAGCTGTGGAAACCCTGCCGGCGGACGGCGTTTTTATTTATGTGGGCTTGACGCCGAACAGCGCGCTTCTGGAGGGGGTTGTCGAACTTGATGAGAATGGCTTTGTGATCACCGACGAGACAACCGGTTCCAGCGTGCCCGGGATTTTCGCCGCCGGCGATGTCCGCCGCAAGACGTTAAGGCAAGTCATCAACGCCGCCGCTGATGGCGCTATCGCCGCTACCGCCGCCCGGAATTACCTGGACGAACTTTAAAGCAATAATTTGTTTTCAAAAAAAGGGGGTTGCCAAGGTTCTTGTTTTGCCTTACATCTGAACGTTAAAGGCACCGCTGCGAGTGTAATTGATGAGCCGAAGGCAAGTATGGTCAGGCGGTACGCTTGCCGAGTAAGTTTATTTGGTCAAAAAAGAGGTTGAGAAAAGATTATCACTCTTTTTTATAAAATTTTAAACTCGGCGGCACTCTCTTAGTCTGACGCTGTTTTCCGATGTGAACCGACAGCTGGAGGACCTAGGTCTGAAGATAGAAAAGTGGAGGGACGGGTAATTAATCCTGCTGGGAGCGTTTGATCAGATAGTAGCCGGCAGTGAGAGCAATGATGATAAAACCAATGCCGAAAAGGGTGAGGCTAGGAAGCTTGGTGGTGTCAAGGATGATGACTTTGCGGGCGATGGCCATGATGGCGACAAGGATAACGACTTCAACGTGAATCATCTTATCCGTTAAGAACAACTTGGTCGTTTCCAAAAGCTCAGCCCCGATCAGGATGAGGAGAAAGTCGCCGAATATCTTCATCAGATGATTGTTCCCCAAGAGAGACATGGGCGAAGCGATAACGTTGCCGATGATGCTGTGCCCCATTTCAATGGTGGTGAACAGGACGACGATAGCCATCATCAAGATCAGAATAACGATAATAACTTTTTCAAATATCTTCAAGTATTCCAGCATAATTAAGGTGATTATAAACGAGAGCTACCACAAAAGTTAACAAATCTCTTGCGTAAGCTTGAAATCCGCTCTAATTTTCATCGCTTTTTGACTTCCGGGACCTTTCCTGGGCCTCGCGTTCAGCTTCCTCCAGAACCGGTTTACACCGTTCCTCATAGCAGGCTGGACAGATCCCATGGGTAAAATCGACATTACTCTGCTGATGGATATATTCGTCCAGTTGCTGCCAGTAATCATCGTCATTGCG
>JAJRWM010000024.1 GCA_024276815.1 bacterium | reverse complement strand
GTTTCCTGCCAAGGCTGCCAGGGAGCTTCGGCAAAGGTTGGGTCTTCACTGATTTGAACGCTGGCGATATCTTCCAGGTTGAGGAATAAATGTATCTTGCGGTTCGCGCTGTAACGACCCTCGATGATACTGACACCGCTGGGCTTGATGCCGGAGGCCGGGGCCATCTCGTTACCGGCAAAGTCAGCGAAACCCTTGACTTCGAGTTGAGGCAAGCCCTTGATCCTGGCAGAAATCGATAAGGGCGCGCTCAGGTAAGTGTCATTGGGCTTTTCCCTGGTCTGGAAGAAGCCCCCCGGGGGGAATTCGAACCTTTCGCCCCGGTCGGTGGTGATTGCCAACTGGGGTTCCTGTTTGGAGGACAATGACTCGTTAAAAGTTAGCCGCACCTGAAAAGGTTTACCGACCTGCGGCCTGGGGAAAGAGTAGTTTTTAATCTTGGGCGGAGTGAGGTCCAGGATAACCTTGGCCGTGAAAGGTTTGTCAGAGACAACCATCTTGCGGGTTATTTTCCCTGGTCCGACTTCAGCGACCTCGGCGCGGAATTTCACATAGATGGTGCGTTCTCCCTCAACGATAACCTTGCGACCGTATTTGGCCTTGAATTTGTCCATCTTGCTGACTTTCGCGGTTTTTTCCGGATCGTTGGCCAGCGTGAAGGGAACCTCTTTGGCGAAAATATCCCATTCCGCGGTGCTGGGGTCTTCTCCTTCTTCGGCGTTTTTGTATTCAGGGAAGTCCTTTTGCTCTGAAATTCTCACCCAGTCCGCTGTCTGATACGGGCTTAAGATCAGGTGGATATCTTTTTTGTTAACATATTCCCCTTCCTTGACCACTACCGGCGCCAAAGAAAGCCACTGAACCTTGAAATCAAAAAGTCTTTCGGTCGCGATGTTCATCACGTTATGGTGAATGTCCTCGGCTTCCTTGACAATGATTATAAACCGGCCCAGCATGAAACGGTCCAGGGTAATCCTGGGCGTAAGATAAGTGTCGTTGGGCTGCCTGGTCGTGGTAAATCGGCCGTTAAGAGGTACAATCGGGTCTCTCTGGCCGGTGCTGCGTAAAATAACCACGGGGAGCTTGTCGGGGTTGAGAGACTCGCTGAACTGAATTGAAAGCCAGAAATCATCGCCAATTTCCGGGGGCGGGTTTTTGATCCCGATAATCTTCGGATGCAGGGTGTCCAGCAGGGTGGTGGCTTTTACCGGGGAGCTCTCGGCCCCGTCTTCTGTTTTGAACTTGGCGTGTATCGTGATGTAGCCGTCGGGCTGGGTGATGTTAAACAGGTAATTCGTCGCGAACGGTTCCCATTTGGCGCCGGCGAAATCCTCACTTTCACTTAACATCATATATTTGGCGCCGGGGGAGTTCAAGACCAGATGAACGTCGCGGGAGTTGGTGAAGTACCATTCCTCCAGGGCGATGGCTGTTCCGTAAATGGAGTTGGTGTCGTAATTAATCTTTTGGGGGGACGCCTCGACCATCCGGTTGCCTAAAAAATCCCGTAATCCCTTGACGGTGAAGCTCAGTTCCCCGGCGCCGAGTATGCGGCTTAAAACAATCTCCGGCGAAGTGTAAACATCGTTGTTGTTTTCACTCGTGCTGAAGGCGCCGGAAGCCGGTATCTGCTGAGTCTCGCCGTTGGGGGAAGTGAAAACAATCGAGGGCCGGAAAGAGGGGTCCATGTGCTTGTCAGTTTTGATTGTTATCCGGAACGGTTCTTCCAGGCGTACGGTTTCAGGGTAATCATACTGAACAATCTGAGGTTGTTTGGTGTCATAGATTACTTTAACCGAGAGCGGTTTCTCCGGGCGGTTGTCGGCGGCGTCCCGAACGTTCACGTAGATCGTTTTCTCACCGTCGCCCTCCGAGAATTCGTAGGTCAGCCGGTCGGAAAAGAATTGCCAGGCCCCTTCCTTTTTGTAGATTGTTGAAACAGCGTCGTAATCATCGAAGATTTGCTTGATTCCCTCAAGCTGCTCTTGGTTGTCGATTTCGACGAAGAGTCCCGGTAAGGCGCGCAGCTTGGACATTAAGCTCATGGAATTAAAACCATCAATGTTCTGCATCTTTTCGGCCAGCAACTCCGCCATGATATCCAGGCTGAAAGGGTCCACGCTGCTCACGACAAGCTGGTAGGAAATTTTTTCGGATTCGGAAAAATCAGGGTCTTCCGAAATGATCGCCTCGTCCGCTCCGGTCGCGCTTAAAAACAGCGTTACCTGTCTTTGGTTGGTGATTTTAGGCTCGACGTCCAGTCGTTCGAATTCCGGCGGAATAATGTCGAGGTTAAAAGTTTCCTCGGTCGATAACAGCATCGTGTTACCGCTCAGGTCCCGCGCTCCCTCCACCTTGATCGTTAACCCGCCGGCCATTTCCCTGGTCAGCGTTATCGGAGGGGTCGTATAGGTGTCGTTCTGCCGGTTTGTGGCGCTGAAAGAACCGTTGGAGGGGAAAACGGGGGTCACTCCGCCGGTGCTCAGCAGGCTGACCCTGGGCTTGACTGAATTGCGCAACGATTCGTTGAAAACCAGGGCGATGCTGAACGTTTCATTGACTTTTGCCGGGTCGGGATAGATATAGTCCATTATTTCCGGTTCAGTTGTGTCCACGGTAAAGACAAAGGAAGTCGGCGGCGTGGTGTTGCCGACCGCGTCCCTGAATTTAAGGAACAGCATTTTCTTGCCTTCCGGCGGCAGCACGGATAAAGAATACAGCGGTTTGAAAGGCTGCCATTCCGCGTCGGCGAAGTTAGGCTGGGAGCTGATTAACATTTCTGTGGCGTCAAGGACTTCGCCCAGGTCCAACTCAATGTCGTACGAGTTCGCGTAAACAGTGCGCTTGCCTTCGGCGCGCAAAGAGATTTCACTGGCCAGGGGCGCCTTGGTGTCAAAATCGAAATAATAATAATATCCCTGGTAGGGATTGCCGGCCAGGTCGAACAGGTTCTTGATGTCAACCCGGATCTGACCGCCCATGTCCAGCGGCAATAAAAATGATGGCGTGGTAAAAGTATCGTTAGGCAGCTTGGATTTGGAAAATTCCCCGCCCTGGGGGATCGCCAGTTCCTTGCCGTTTTCGGCGATCAGGGTGATTTTAGGGGCCTGCTTGATGTCCAGCGTTTCATTGAACGTTAACGATAAAAAGAAGGGAGTTTCCGGTCGCGGGACGGGATGTTCCTCCGAGATTCTTTCCGGCCCCTTGGTGTCCAGGGTTAAATTAAGTTGCTTGACCGCGCTTCGTTGGCCGGCGGCATCCAGGAACTGCACATAAATCGTTTTGAGGCCGTCGCCCGGCGACAATTCAAAAGAATAAGGACTTTGAAACGGTAGCCACTCAGCGTCGGTCAGGTCGCTTCTCTGACCGATCCGCATTTTCTCGGCGTCCTTGTAATAGAGCAGCAATTCGACCTTTTGCTCCTTCGCGTAATTTCCCCCTTTGGTGGCGATCGCTGTCTCAAAATAAAACTTCTCCGTGTTGACCGGCTCCAAAACGTTGCCGGTCAAATCCCGTAACCGTTCCACCTTGATGGAAAAATAACCGCCATCCTCAGGATCGAGCGTTACCGCCGGCGCCAGATAAGTATCGTTTTCAGTGTTGGTGTTGGTGAAGCGGCCCCGGTCTTTTCCGATTTTGATCTCTTTTCCTTTCTCGGTTATCAGGGTAATGTCGGGCTTGACGTGTTTGTTCAAGGATTCGCTGGCGACCAGGGTTAACTGGAAAGGGGCGCTCAATTGCGGCTGGTCGTAGATGTACGCCATGATGACCGGCTTGACGTTGTCCAGGGATATTAACCGGGACTCGATGTCGATATCATAATCAAAGGTTGGCAGGTAAAGAACTTTTCCCAGCGACTTGTCTTCATTGTAATCATAGATTAACTGGGAAATGATCTTCCGGTCCTTCGTGCCCCACCAATTGTGTTGAGCGTTGATCCTCCGGGTATAGTTTTCCAGCTTCAGGTTGCTTTCAACATTGTCATAGATATTGTTCTGCATAATCATGAAATCCCGGTAATAATTTTTACACAGAATCCCGATCCGGTTGCTTTTGATCAGGTTATGGTACATCATGGGCGAACCGCGATCGATATTAATGCCTACACCCTTGTTTTCAGAAATAATATTGTTGGCTAAGGGGGGGGAGGAGAAAGCCTTGACGCTGATCGCGTTTTCCAGGTTGCCAACAAAAGTGTTGCCCCAGATGTTGGGCGATGAAAGACCCTCAACAACCAGACCTTGTCGGTTGGCGATAAAGACGTTTTGGGAAATGTAGGGGGAAGCGGAACTTTGGCACCAAACTCCGATCGGCTGACCGGTGAATTTATTCTCGGTGATTTTGGGTTTCGAGTAACGGCAGACTATGGCGTAATTTAAATTGTCGTGGAAATTGTTGTTGCTTATTTCCGCCAGGCTGTTGTCCGGCGCCAGGAGCGCGGTCAGGTTGTCCGAGAAGTCGCTGTTCGCGACCCTGACCCTGGTTGAGCTTAACGATATGCCTATGGTCGCCTGCCGGATATCGGCGTGTTCTATGAAGCTAATCGCGTCGCTTTCCTCGCCTGAAACATTAAAGACAATGCCCTCCCAGTCACCCGCTACGGGATTGATTTCATATGATCTGAAGGTTGCGGGCTTGTCGGTTGTTCCCCGCACTTCCAGGCTACCCTTGATCGTCATGCTTCCCTTTTCCGCCGGGGTTGAAGTGACCAGGATCTCAACCCCTTCGTTAATCGTAAGTTTTTTGCCCGCGGGGATCAGGAATTTTCCCTTGAGCATTACCGGGTTGTCCGTTTCATTCAGGACCAGGTCCTCTTTCAGGTCGCCGCTTAATATCCGCTTGAATTTCACGCTGCTGTAATTAGTCCGGGCGCTGACAACCGCCGATTCGTAGCCCCATTCATTTTTGAAAACAGCGAAAATCTTTTTGCTGGCGTTCCCTTCGCTCAGCTTAAAGGGGAATTCCGGCTGGAACATGATCCAGTCGGCGTCCTGGAAGTTTTCCTTCTCACTCAATTTCATTTGAGTCGCCCCGGCGGCCGTTAACCGCAAGTTTATGTCCCGAACCCTGGTCGAATCGCCTTCGGCGATCTCGATTACCGGTATTTCCTGAAAGCCCAGCTTCTCTTCCGGATGAAAGGGAATGATCTTGTCTGACGCGGTTGGCATTTCC
>JAJRWM010000229.1 GCA_024276815.1 bacterium | reverse complement strand
TACGTGACGGGAGCCGTCCCGGCGGCTGGAGATGTTGATGTCGCCCCGGCCGTTAACATTGTTGTCCATGTTCAGGATGACGGTGATGGCGTCGACCAGTCTACGATAGTCATGACCGTGGAAGGCGGTGTGGTTACGCCCAGCGTTAGCGGCACGGCGGCCGATTACACCCTGACCTACAATCCGCCAACAGATTTTGACTATGGTCAGGTGGTCGATGTGACGGTGGACGCTTCCGATTTGAGCGGCAACGCCATGACTACGGTCAGTTACTTTTTCACCTGTACTAACTGGCGGTTGGCTGCTTCTTTAACCGGAAAAAGAAACTCTTGTACGACAACCCGGCTCCTTGACGGCACAGTTCTGGTTACCGGCGGCTGGAATAGCGGAGCCTTGTCTAGCTGTGAAATTTACGATCCCGCTACTGACGCCTGGACTGCTGCCGCGTCCATGAATACGGGCCGTTATAATCATACGGCTACGCTTCTGAGTGACGGTCGGGTCCTGGTTGCCGGCGGTTATGATGGTTCTGGCAGTTCTCGTTTAGCCAGTTGCGAGCTTTATGATCCGGCGACCAATCTTTGGAGTCCCGCCGGCAATTTGACCGACGCCAGGGATAATCACACGGCGACTCTGCTTAAAGACGGTACGGTGCTGGTTGCCGGGGGTTATGATGGTTCTGGCAGTTCTTGTTTAGCCGGTTGTGAAATTTACGATCCCGCTACTGACGCCTGGACTGCTGCCGCGTCCATGAATACGGGCCGTTATAGTTATACGGCGACTCTGCTTAAAGACGGTACGGTGCTGGTTACCGGGGGACATGGCAACCTTAGCTCTATCGCGGATTGCGAGATTTATAATCCGCAAGACGATACCTGGACGACCATTCCTTCTCTGGCTGCAGATCGGGCCGCGCATACGGCGACCCTGCTTAAAGACGGCCGGGTGCTGGTTGCCGGCGGCTATATGTTTTACGCTCCCGATAATTATTTAGCCGGTTGCGAGATTTATGACCCGGCTAGCAACGCCTGGACTGCTGTCGCGTCCATGAATACGGGCCGTTATATCCATACGGCTACGCTTCTGGCCGACGGTCGGGTGTTGGTTGCCGGCGGTTGGAACAACAGCGGTTTTCTCTCTGCCAGCGAGATTTATGATCCGGGCGGCGATACCTGGACCACCGCCTCCTCTATGAGTACGACCAGGGCTGAGCATACGGCGATCCTGCTGACCGATAGCCGGGTGCTGGTTATTGGAGGGGATACTAAGAAAGGCTGTGAAATCTATACCTATAATATTCCGCCGGACAACAGTTTGCCCGTTATCAGTTCTGTTTTCTTTCCTCCCCCTGTACCGGTTGACACGGATATTACTTGCGAAATAAGTGATCCGCTGACCATTGGCGGCAGCGCTTACGGCGCGGACCGGAACACCCTGACGGTGACAGTCGCGGGCAATAACGCCATTCTTAACGGTGAATTCCAGCCCGGTTACAGCGGAGCCATCGTACCGGATGGTATTGGCGGCTTCTTTGTCACCATCGATCCCGACGACAATTTCCCTTACGGACAGTATATAGAAATCCTGTTTGACGTAGCCGATCTGGCGCCGGCTCCCAATGTGGGTGGTCAAGTCAGTCTTAACTTTTTCTTCAACAATTGGAGCGCCGCCGCTTCCCTGAACTCAGCCAGGAGAGGACACACGACGACCAGACTCCCTGACGGTGACCTGCTGGTTGCCGGGGGAAGTAACGCCAGCAATAATGTTATCGCCAGCTGCGAGCGTTACAAAACGGCGAATGATGTCTGGCTCACCACCGGTTCTTTAAATACCGCCCGAAGCGCTCATGCGGCCGTTCTGCTGAGCGACGGCCGCGTTCTGGTCGCGGGAGGAGATGATGGTCTCAATTATTTATCCAGTTGTGAACTTTATAACCCGGGCAGCGGAAACTGGACTAACACCGCGTCTATGAGCATAGCCCGAAAAAAACATACGGCGACCCTGTTGGCTGACGGCCGGGTGCTGGTTGTCGGCGGACATGACTCCTCCAATTATTTAGCTACTTGTGAGATTTACGATCCGGTCGCCGGCGCCTGGAGCGCCGCCTCCTCCCTGAACTCGGCCAGGAGAGGACACACGACGACCCTGTTGGCTGACGGCCGGGTGCTGGTCGCCGGGGGGTTTGACGGTTATAACGGTTTAACCGGTTGTGAGATTTACGATCCGGCCACAGATACCTGGACGGCGGCTGATTCCTTGAACATCGGGCGGCTGAGTCATACCGCGACTCTGCTTACCGACGGCCGGGTGCTGGTCGTGGGCGGACATGACGGTAGCAGCAATATCTCCAGTTGTGAGATCTATGATCCGGCCACGGATACCTGGACGACCATCCCCTCTCTGAGCCTGGCCAACGCGAATCACACGGCGACGTTGCTGGCTGACGGGCAGGTGCTGGTTGTCGGGAGCTACGGCAGCAATTCCTTCAGCTGTCAGGTTTATGATCCGATCAGCAACAGATGGCGGGACGCGTCTTCGTTATACGAAGCCCGCTATAATCACACGGCGACGTTGCTGGCTGACGGCCGGGTGCTGCTTGTCGGGGGAGGTAAGGTCACCGGCGCCCTGTCTTCGTGTAATTTTTACACCTATGATATTCCCGCCGACACCGTACCTCCAACGGTGGCTGACGCTGAGCCCGCCGACGGTGATACCGGCGTACCATTGGCCAGCGATATCTACCTGAAAATCACCGATTCTTACGCCGGCGGCAGCGCTTACGGCGTGGACAGGAACACCATTACGGTAACAGTTGAAGGCGGCAACGCCATTCTTAACGGCGTCTTCCAGTCCGGTTACAGCGGGGCTTTAGTCCCCGACGGTTTCGGCGGTTATTATCTGATGCTCGATCCCGATATTAATTTCGCCGGCGGTCAGGTCGTTAATGTTACAGTTGACGCCTCCGATCTAAACGGCAACGTCATGACTCCGGTGAGCTATTCTTTTACCTGCGTCACCTGGACGACAGTCGCTTCTCTGGGAACCGCCAGGTATTATCACACGGCTGCGCTTCTGGACAACGGCAAGATTCTGGTTGCCGGCGGCTGGAGCGGCAGTTCTTCTTTAGCCAGTTGCGAGCTTTACGATCCGGCGACCAACCTTTGGAGCGCGGCCGCCGCTTTGAACAATGCCAGATACGCCCATACGGCCACCAAGCTTGCTGACGGCCGGGTGCTGGTTGTTGGAGGTTACGGCAGTGGCTATCTGTCCAGTTGCGAAATTTATGATCCGGCGACCAACCTTTGGAGCGCGGCCGCTAGTTTGTCCTACGGCAGATATTTCCATACGGCGACTTTGCTGAGCGACGGCCGGGTGTTGGTTGCCGGAGGTTATGGCGGCGGCGGTAGCTGCGAGATTTACGATCCTGACACCAATCTTTGGAGCGAAGCGGCTCTTTTAGGCGCTGAGCGTTCCCGTCATGTGGCAACCTTGCTCACGGACGGCCGGGTGCTGGTTGTTGGAGGCTGGGACAGCTATACCAACACCATGTCCAGTTGTGAGGTCTACGACCCGGCGACCGATGTTTGGGGTTCCGCTGTTTCCATGAACGTTGGCCGGGTGTTTCACGCTCTGGTTCCATTGGCCAACGGCCGGGTGCTGGTTATTGGAGGCAATGACGGCAGCAGCGACCTGTCCGGTTGCGAGATTTATGACCCGGCAGTTGATAAATGGAGCGTGGCGGCCTCTATGAGTGTGGCCAGGACCAACCACAGGGCGGTGTTGCTGCCTGACGGCCGGGTACTGGTCAGTGGGGGTAATAATTTATCCAGTTGTGAAATTTACGATCCGGCGACCAATCAGTGGAGCACAACAGTTTCTATGAACCAGGCTCACAGGTATCATGCTATGCTTCAGTTGTCGGATGGCCAGACGCTGGTCAGCGGCGGTTTAGGCGGCTCCACGACTTCTTCCGCTTGTGAAGTTTATGAATACGCCTGGCCGGATGATGATTCCGCGCCCGTGGTGGACGCCCAGGACCCCGCTCCCGGTGAAACGAATGTAGCGGTTAGCAGCGACATCACTTTCTATCTTTACGACCCGCTGGTCAGCGGCGGCAGCTTTTCCGGAGTGGACAAAGATACTCTGTGGGTTACCGTAGCCAGCGCTAACGCTATTGTCAACGGTGTTTTCCAGTCCGGCTACAGCGGCAAGATTGTCAGTGACGGTATCGGCGGTTTTTTTGTCACCATCACCCCTGACTCCAACTTTATCAGCTCTCAGACGGTCACCGTGGTGATTAACGTTTCCGACCGGTCCGCGTTCTCAAACAGCATGCCCCAGGTCATTTATACTTTCACCTGCAATTAGGGCGGATTGGAGCGTTTTTCTATCAGTTGATTTGCCGCCTGGCCGACGAAAGTTTCAGCGCTTGGACTACGCGAATCATAGATAGATTCCGGGACTAAGCAAAGGGATAGATCTGGGGAAGGTGCCGGAAAGAAGCGTGCCGCTTCACCTAATTCGTCTTCGGCGTAAACGGGGTTCTTTGTTTTGTCTTATCGTGATTTGCTTTAGAGCGTTAAACGCTCTAGTTGATACAAAACAAACAATGGAATATGCGCTCTCTGTCCGGCGGCGATCCTGGTGCCGAAGGCGGGACTTGAACCCGCACGGAGAATCTCTCCACTAGCCCCTCAAGCTAGCGTGTCTACCAATTCCACCACTTCGGCATAAAAACGACTGAAAACGAATAGTTATTATACCGCAGAGTCCCGATATGTCAAATTAATTGTTGTCAGATAACAGGGTCATTCAAATCTTTTTGACAAGTAACTGTTGTCTTTAAGAGAGAAACGTTTTCCCGGAACAAGGTTTTACCTCTTGCTTTATCGCCGACAGGCGAATTAAAGTTTTTAGCGCCTGGACCGCTCGCACGGCATGCCAGGAAAGAAGCGTGCCGCTTCAGCCAATTCGCCTTCGGCGTAAAAGTCGGGGTTCCCAATATCCTTGCTTTACCTCGTAATTTGCTTTATTCCATCAGTCCCCGTTTAGTTAATATTTTCCTGATCTTTTTTAAGCCGTAACGTAAATGCTGGCTGATGGTCGTCTGGTGCCGGTTGAGGATTTGAGCGATATCGGTTTCTGTTTTCTGATAAAAGAAATACAGCTCAACGGTTTCCCGCTGGCATTGGGTCAGATTGTTGGCGATGATGTCTTTTATGACCACGATAAGTTCTTTTTTTTGCCGGTCGCTCAGCGGTTTGGTCAACCCCGGATGCTGGAAGAAAAGGTTATCCTCCCGGCAAAACAAGCAATCCATAAGCATGGGGTCCATCTGTACTTCATTGAAATTAGCGTAAATCTCACTGTATTCTTTCATGTTGAAACCTCCGGTTTTTTCCTAAGTAAGGCAGGAGGTGTGCCATAACTCATGAAAGCTTGTATGACAGTGAGTTAAAGTAGTTTGGCGGGTGCTCTTAACCGCCGGAAAGATCAGGAAAGGGAAAAATCGTGCTTAAAGCTGGTTCGGAAAAGTACTGAAGGGGGGGAACTCAGAGAGCCTGAGCGCTGATATTGCGAGCTGCCAGGTAACTCCTGATTGTATCAAGCTTTTGGCGGTACTCTTTTTGAACCTTTTTAAAAGTCCTCACACTCGCCAGGGGGGTGGAGGTGGTTAAATCGGGGTGGGGGTTTTTATAGATGATAATTTCCGGCTCCAGTTCGTTTCCGGGAACAAAGCGGGCCGCTTGCTGAAATTCATTGGCCAACTCCTGATAAAACCTGTTCTGGACGGGGTATTGGGCCGGTTCTTTCAGGTAGCGGGCGGCAACGTTATAGTTGACAATGAAATAGGGGAAGAGCCGGTAGTTGTCCAGTTCATACAGCTCGGCGTTATCACCCGGGGAAGAGGTGTTTATTTTCATCATCTGGATATGGTAAATTGGTTTCCGGGCCAGCCGGCGCAGTAGTTCAGGCAGGGACTTCTCGAAAGCCGGCGAGCGTACAATATAGGAAACAACCCGATATTCCCTGACCGGCGGCGGCGGGATCTCGCTGATTAAAAGCGTTCTGCCCGCAATGTTTTTTTCAATCCACTCCCGGGCCAGCGTGTAGGTGTTTTTTTGTTCTTTAGCGCGCAGGTATTGAATATCCGCTTTAAGCAAGGGGAAGAGCAAGCATCCTGAGAAGACAAGCATCATCGCCGCCTGAAAAGTTTTGCGGCCCTGGCTGGTTACCCGGGAGGCTGTCACGGCGGCCAGCGCGCTGATTCCGTTAGCGAGTAACAGGTAGAAGAAGGGATAGATGGGCAGCAAATAGTAATCGAAAACGGTGGCGTTTTTGATAATAAACAGGTAATACAGCAACGGGATGAAAAGGAATAAAAGGGAACTCTTTTTTCTCTTGGCCGTGAAGTAAAGCGCGCTGAGTAAAATCAACGCGTTCAGCTGCCAGTGTTGCGGGCCAATTCCGGGAAACAGCCATCTCGAACGGTTGGTAAAGTGACCGCTTCGCAGATGATATATCTGGTAGCTGACCCAGTTGAGGAAGTTGGCCGGATCAAGCAGGGCGTAGGGGACGGCGCAGGCGAACACGATAAACGGTAAAAGAATCAGGCCTACCGCTTTGCCTGAGATTAAAGCTTCGTCATGTTTTTTCGCTCTCTGGTAATGGGCCAGAAGAGCCGGGACCATTAAAATTATCGGCGTGTACTTAGTGGCGGCACCCAATCCGATCGCGATGCCGGCGTAAAGATAGTTCTTTGATTGACCTTCCCGCTGAATCAGTATTATAAAATAACCGGCCAGCAGGAAGAAGAAAAGCTGGGGTACGTCACTCTGCATGGTTTGCGAATAGCGTAAAAAGATGGGATCAAGGGAGAAAAACAGTACGCCCAGCAACACGACGCCGGTATTAAATAACAGCCGCCCCAGCCGGTACATAACGCCCAGAGTGGCGGTCGCGAAAGCCACCGAGACCAGGCGTCCTAGGTAATAGAGGTTGGCCGGCGCGAAGACCCACTCCAGCCGCAAAGCGGTTAAGTCGGCGAAGTGGCCGCTCAGCCGGCCCCCCAGATAATAAAGGTACTGGACAACAAATACCAGATAGTAGTAAAAAGGCGACCAGTCATACCTGAAGGGACGAAAATTAAACCGACCACTGTAAACTCCCCAGAAATCCCGTAAAAAATCAACTGAGAGCGTATCTTCCAGGAAATCAGGGAAGCCCCAACCCAAATGCCGTAACCTGAGAATGAAAGCGAAGAATAAAACGAAAAGGAGAAGGAATTTGGCGGTTTTTCGCATAACGAAGCTATTATAACTTAAACCATGTCAAAGTTATTGGGAAGATAAGTTCGCGCCCGCGGTCTTTGTTAACGCTTCACTCTGCTAACCGCTATAACGTAAAACACCATGCTCCCTTGTCTTCCGGTGGAGTGAAAAAGTTAAGATAAAAAATCGTTTCCCCAGCGAAGAAAAAATGGTATATTTAATTAGAATTTGGGGGAAGCGGGGGGAAGACCACGAAAATGTTAGCGCTGGCGGGTATGAAGCGTTAACAGGCAAAATTTTTAACCGGTTTCTTCCCCGGCTGGTAGCGCCCGCTAACGACAAGCAATCTGTCCCCGCGGCGAAGAGTGGATCACTCGTAATGTTAACGATCTCGGCAACCTTCTGCGTTTACCTGCTGTGAGTTACGCTGTCTTATGCCCGGAGGAACCACTTCCCGCGGGCGGTTAGTCTTTAACAACGTGTTTTAAAATATTGTTTTTAACAGATGGGTCTCTGATTTGACAAACAAAAAAGAAATCTCCTTCAACGAGCTTTATGAGCTGATTCTGGAACGAAAACAGCTCCTTCCTGCCGGCTCTTATGTTGCCGACTTGTTTAAAAAGGGCAGCGACCGGATCCTGAAAAAACTGGCGGAGGAAGCCGGGGAAGTGATTATCGCTTCCAAAAATGACGACCAGGACGAACTGGTCTGGGAAATGGCCGATTTATGGTTCCACTCGTTGTTGGTTCTGGGCTGGCATGAAATCCCGCCCGGCAGGATTCTGGAGGAACTGGAAAAACGACATATCGCGAAGAGTAAAACCGATGAAAGTTGTTAGGAAACAGTTAAAAGACAAAGAACTCGATAACCGTAAAATCAGGTTTCTGCTTAATCTCTCCCAGGAATACCAGTTAGCGACTGACGTGGAACAGCTTTTCGAAAAATTACCCCAAAAAGTACATGATAATCTGGGCTTTAAAAGAGTAATCTTTTTTCGTCTCCAGCCGGACAAGGCCGTGTTGGCACCGGTGTCGGCGGTCAATGTTGACGAGCGTCACCTGGAAAACTTTAAAATTTCCCTGTACCGCGGGGACAGTCTGTTTACCAGGGTGTTTTTAGGTATGCAACCCTTTGTTTTTAATTTTAAAAACAGCGAAAAAGAACAGATGATTACGGATTTCGATCAACGCCTGCTCGAAGGTATTTCCTATCAGTCTTTTATGTTAGCGCCGCTGAAAAAAGGCGGTGATTTGCGGGAGTGCTGGAATTTTAAGCGGGGTGGCAAAGATGAATGCCTGATCTTCAGTTCCTCCGCGGGCGATAGTAAGAGTCTGAATAAAAAATATCTCCCCCCGGCAGTCGAACATCAGAAGAAAAAGATTGAAGCTTGCCTGGACTGCGGCCTTTTCCCCGGCGTCGGTATGTTGTGGGCTGATTTTGGGCCGAAAACAACCGCTATCGATAACGAAAGCCAGCATTTTTTGATTACCCTGAGTAACCTGGTTGAGCAAACCGTGGAAAAAATCGAATTGAAGAAAATGTTGCAGCAAAACATGGAAGAACTGGAGATTTCCAATAAACTTCTGGTTTCACGGCAGGGCGAGATGAAGCGGGCCGGCGATAATGTTCTGTTTTCGGATAGGGAGTGGCTGGCCGTAACCCAGGCCCTGCAGGAGATTTCCGGGGTTATTGAACTGGCGGAAATGGCCAGAATCGCCTTTCTGAAACTCGCCGATCATCTCAATATTTCCCGCATGTTGTTATTCCTGGCCAATCCCGGTAACAGCTATCTTGAACCAGTCGCCGGCTGGGGATTCCCCCAGCCCAACCAGAGTTCTCCCGAGGGCTTTCTCAGCCGGATTGGCAGATTCCGGCTGGTTAAAAACAATAAAAACATCCTAGTCCGCTCCTACCTCAAGGAATTTACTTTTCATTGTTGCCGCAAGGACTTAGCCGCCCTGATCCCCAAAGCTCTTGGTGAACTCCTGGAACTTGATGATTTCGCCGTGGCGCCGCTTAGTTCCAAAGAGCGCGTTTTAGGTGTGATGTTGCTGGATAAAAAAGGGAAAGCTGAAGGCCTGGACGCCG
>JAJRWM010000228.1 GCA_024276815.1 bacterium | reverse complement strand
GATCTCTGTCAGGGAGGGCGCCGAACAGATAAATTCCCCATAAAGCGAAAGGAACGACGCTGATCATTACTCTGACAGTATTCATTTTTGCCGCTTCGCCTTCCAGCGCGAGATGGTTCCGGTCCAGTCGTATCCGCCCTTTAACTTTAACCAGAAATTGAAAAAACTGTCGCGGCCGTCAATGCCCACCCGGTTTAGTTCAAAAACAGACGTTTTCAGAGTATTCGTCCCCCGCATAGTGGAGCAGGCCGCGTGAAAGCCGGCCTGTGTCACCATTTCAACTGTCTGAGAAGTATAATCGCTAATTTTACCCTTTGGGTAACTGAAAGTATTTACCGGTTTGCCGGTAACCAGTTCCAGTTCTTCCTTACACCGGCTGATTTCCTGCCAGGCCTTTTTATCGTCAATTTTTGCAAGGGTCGGGTGGCTGACCGTATGGCCGCCAAGTTCTATGTGTTCGGCAAGCAGTTCGCCGATCATCTCCCGGTCAAGATAGCCGGGCTTGCCGATAAAGCCTGACGGCATAAAGACGGTCGCTCTCAGGTTGAATTTTTTAAGCGCCGGCAGCACTTCCTTATAATTATTGGCGTAGCCGTCGTCAAAGGTCAAAACCAGGGTGCGTTTGGGTAATGGTATTTTCTGCCGGATCATTTCAGCCAGTTCCTCCAGGCTGATAAAACGGTAACGGGGCGCCAGGTAATTGATGATCCGCCGGAACTCGGCCGGTTTGATTTCCACCACGTTTTTATTGTCGATTCCCTCGACGTGGACTTTGGCGACACTGTGGAACATCAGGATACGCACGCCATACATCCCCAGCACATTCTCTTTGAACATTATCCAGGGCAGATAAATCAGGCTGATGATTTGACGAAGCGTAAGGTTCACTTAAATATTCCCGGTCAGCTCTTCCAGCAAGTTCTCGATTTTTTTCACGTTATCGGTTAGCCGGAATTTTTCCGATACTCTTTGCCGGCCCTTCAACCCCATTTCAAGAGCCAGTTTTTTATTATCCAGCAACCAGATGATCTTTTCCGCCAACGCCTGGTCATCGCCCACCCCGATTAAAAATCCTGTCTCGCTGTCAACAACAATTTCAGGCGTCCCACCAACCCGGGTCGCGATTACCGGAATTTGGGCGGCCATGGCTTCCAGAATTACCCGGGGAAAAGCTTCATGTTCGGAGATAAGAGTAAGTATGCTAACATCTTTTAACCAGCCTTGGATATCATCCCGAAATCCGGTGAAAATTATCTCATCCCGTAAATCCAGTTCATTCCGCAATGTCAGCAACTCATTTTCAAAATTCTTGTTTCTCTCAAAGGCCATGTCCCCAACCAGCAGAAAACGAACCCTCGGGTGTGAAGTCTTAACTCTTGCCGCCGCCCTGATCAAGACGTCCTGCCGTTTGAGCCTGGTTAACCGGCCGATTAGAACAACCAGCGGCGTATCCTGCCCCAGCCCCAGTTCGGCGCGGATATCGACGAGCGGCCCCGCTGGTTCAAGTTTATCATCTATGCCGTTATAAACAACCGTTATTTTCTCCAGAGGACTGAAATTATCAGCGACCGCCTGACTGACGGCGATGATCTTGTCCGGGTAAAGGTTGCCCAATATTTTGAACAGGGTACGCATCTTGCCAAACAGGATATCGCGAAAATGCCAGACTAAAATCCGGCCGGTTTTTTTGGCCAGGAAAACGCCCAGGATATGAGAGCGGATATTATTGGTATAGATCAGGTCGATTTTTTCCCGTTTGACAAATGATGACAATTCCTTGATCGTGCCCTTGAGCTTGGCGAATTTACTCAGGAGGGTGAAAGGATTTAAATTGAACGTATCGCGATAAATGGTCAGGGCCTCTTTTTCGGCGTTAAAAATGAAGACCTCGCAGCCAGAACCGCTGGCTGATTCGCTTAATTTACCAGCCATATTGGTCGCCAAAACCGGCTGGAATCTTTTCTTATCAATATTTTCCAACAGGAGCAGTAAACTTTTTTCAGCTCCGCCCAGCCCGTCCGCTTCCATTAAGAGGTTTAAAAATAAAACACGCATAAACTACTCTTTTATCCCCAGGATTTCCCGGTAAACATGATATATCTTTTCGGCGACTGAATCCCAGGTGTATTCTTTCACCCGGCTTTTCCCCAGCCTAACATACCGGGCGCGCAGAGCCGGCTCATCAATTAATTTAAGCAAAGCCTGTTTTAATTCCGCGACCTTTCCCTCCGGGAAGATTAAACCGGCTTCCCCGATAACTTTAGGAATGGAACCGCTGTCGGAGCCGATTAAAGCGACCCCGACCGCCATCGCTTCCGTTAAAATACGGCCAAACATTTCTTCCCATTTCGGGGTAGTCAGTGACGGCAAGACCAAAATATCAGCCAGGTTTAAATAATCGGCCACCAGGGGCTGGGGAACTGAAGGTACAAAAATGGTATTGTCCGCCAACCCGTTTTCCTCGACCAAATTTTTGAGTTCTTTTTCAAAAAGGCCTGAGCCTACCACCAGAAAGTTGAAATTCCTCTCCAACTGAGCTAAGGCCTGAACCAGCGACGCCAGCCCTTTTTCTGCTTTTAAAGCGCCAATGTAGGCGATAGTCGTTTTGTTTTTGAGTCTCAGCTTGTTTCTTAAATCCGTTACATCTTTACGGCAAAATGAATCTTGATCCACTCCGTGGGTTATCACGGCGGTTGGTTTACTGAACCCTCTCTCGATCAACACTTGTCTCGCTTTCTCGGATCGGCAAATGCCATAAGAGGCGGCCGCCAGAAATCTCTTCTCGAAACACGGGAAGGGCTGTGGATATTTAACCAGCTGAGTTCTCGAAGTGTGGAAGACGATTTTCGAATGAGGCGAAAAACGGTTGCGGTAATATAAGGCCTGAGCCGAGACCGCTCCCCAGGGTTCTTCGACCAGATCGATTAGCGCGGGCTGAAGTTCCCGAATCAGGGAGCCGATTTTTTCCCGGTAGAAATAACGGGTGCCGCTGCCCGGGAAGAATATTCTGGCAACCTCGATCCGGTAG
>JAJRWM010000227.1 GCA_024276815.1 bacterium | reverse complement strand
CGCAAAAACTTTGCTTGGCGTATCAACGAAAGAAGGAAACATCAATTGTCTTAATGAAGACAGGGGGATTCTGATAATCTGCGGCGAGGGTAAAGTCGCCGCGGCCCTGGCGACCCAGTTTCTGTTGCTGAAATACCGGCCGGGGGCGGTCGTTAATATCGGCATTTGCGGCGCGACCCGAGAGCTGGCTGAAGTGGGACGAGTTTACCAGGTCTCGGAAACGCGTGAAGGTGATTTATATGAGGAATTCGCTCAAGTTCACCAGTGCGACCTGACTTCAGTCAACTGGCCCGATTTACCCGTGGAACGCTTAACCACCCGTGACCGGCCGGTATACGATGAGACGCTGCGGCGGGAAAGCGCACGGTGGGGCTTACTGGTTGATATGGAAGGAGCCGCCGTGGTGCGAACCTGTAATAAACATGGCGTCCCCTGCGCCCTGCTCAAGGGAGTTACCGATTTCGCCAACGCGGACGGCAAGGATTCTATCAAACGGAACCTGAACACGGTCTCAAAAAAGCTGGCCGAGCTTTTAACCGCAAACAGCGAATGGATGAGGAATATTTATGAGTAATAAACAATTTACCGACGCTTTGCAAAAAGGCGCGGCCGGCGAACGGCTTACCCCTGACGAAATTATGAGCCTCGCTTTACTGGAAACGCCGCAAGAGCTTCACCAACTGGGGGAAGCCGCCCTGGCTAACCGCAGAACCCGCTTTGGCGATCAGGCGACTTACGTCAGGAACCTGCATATCAATCCCTCCAATATTTGTGAGGGCGGCTGCGGTTTCTGTAAATATTCAGTGAAACCGGGCGAAGCGGGCGCGAAAACCATAAGCGAAGAAGAAATATTTGAAAAAGTAAAAAAAGCGAACCCGGTTGAAGTCCATGTTGTGGGCGGTATGAACCGGGAATGGAACTACAAACGAAGCCTGAACCTGATTCGCGCCTTAAGAAATCATGATGAGAACCTTTATATAAAGGGATTTACCGCCGTTGAAATTGATAATTTCGCCCGCACGTCAGCCAAGTCAACCTCAGAAATCCTCGGCGAATTAAAAGAGGCCGGTCTGAATGGTCTGCCGGGCGGCGGCGCCGAGATCTTCTCAACCCGTATGCGTGAGAAATACTGCCCCGACAAATTAAGTCCCGAGGGCTGGCTGGAAGTCCATAAAAACGCGCGGGAAACAGGACTCGTGAGTAACGCCACGATGCTCTTTGGTATGGATGAAACGCCTCGTGAAAGGGTCGGGCATCTGCTGGCTTTACGGGAGTTTCAGGATGAACACGGCGGGTTCAGCAGTTTTATCCCGCTGGCCTACCAGTCCGGTAACGATGGGGAAGCCGAGTTCCGCCCTTCCCCCTTGCTGACGCTTTCGGTAATCGCCCTGTCAAGGCTGACTCTGGACAACTTCCCGCACATCAAAGCCTATTGGCCCATGATTGGCCTGGCGACCGCCGCGGCCGCTTTCAGTTGGGGGGCTGACGACCTTGACGGAACGCTGGGCGGTGAAGAGATCGCTCACGCCGCCGGCGCGAAAACGCCTACCACCCTGTCTCCCGAACAAATGGCAGAAACAATCACCCTTGCCGGCTTCAAGCCCCGGGAGCGGGACGGCTGGTTCCATGCCCGGGATGAGGCGCACTCGTGAAATATCCGGTTTCCATGATCCCTTACGCCAATGTCGGCCCATACCGCGCTCTGGGCGCTCCTGAGGGTTGCGAGTTCATTGAGACTAACCCCAAGGCGTCCTCCGAAGCCTTGAAAAAAGGCCGCCTGTTAGCCGCCCCGGTACCGGTCGGGATGTTGCCCAGCCTGAAGGAGGAGGTGGAATACCTTGGCCATTACGGGATCGCCGCCAACGGCGAAGTGGAAAGTGTCCTGCTGTTCTCGGACCGCCCGTTTGAGAAACTGGACGCGGCCGCCTGTTTGAGCCTGACCAACCATTCAGCCTCATCCGTCCGGCTTCTTTTTCTTTTGCTGGGCTATCAAAACGGCTTTGATAATTTACCTGTCGTCACCGCCAATGACCAAACCGCTGACGCTGAACTGTTAATCGGCGACCAGGCGCTTCTGCATACGGCTGAAACATCGAGGAGATTTATCACCGACCTGGCTTCACGCTGGGTGAAAAGGATGAAAACCCCCTTCGTCTTCGCCCGCTGGGTAATCCGTCGGGACGCACCGCGGAATTTCCGGGCGGCCATGCGTAACTGGCTTAGAAGGTTCGAAGAAAACATAGAAGGGCTGACCCGGCAAGCGGCCGGGATCGAAGCAGCGAGGTTGGGAATGACGAGGGAACGTATGCTCGCCTATTTGCTCAGGATGAAACTGGTATTGGGAGAAGAGGAACTGCGGGGACAGGACTTATTTCTCTCGGAGTTGGCCCGTCACGGCCGTCACCCCCTCTTTTTGCCGGCTGAGCGGGCGGGAATATATCAGCGCTAAAGCGTTTTACGGTCTTACTATCAGGCTTCTCCAAGTTAAAGTTTTTTGGGGAAGGTTTGGAAACCTACTTTTTTTCAAAAAAAGGGGTTTCCAAGGTTCTTGTTTTGCCGTGTAGAAGGTTTCAATTAGCTTTAGAATTTTGGAACTATTAAATCAGGGAAAGACTAATATGATACCGACTAAAAGAATTAATCGGGAGGAAGCGCTTTATCTGTTGCAAGACGCGCCGCTGGGAGAGTTGGCCCGGGTCGCCCATGAACTGCGGCTGAAACGTCATCCGGAGCGAGTGGTCACCTTCGTCTGCGATACCAATCCCAACTATACCAATATTTGCGTCACCCGCTGCCGCTTCTGCGCTTTCTGCCGGGTGGCTGATGAAAGTGACGCCTACACCCTGACCCCGGAAGAACTGGCTGCCCAGGTGAAGTCAGCGGCCGCTTGCGGAGCCACCACCGTACTGCTTCAGGGCGGGCACAATCCACAAATTTTTCTCGCGGACTGGCTGGCCTATATTAAAGCGATTCGCGAGGCCTGTACCAATATCCACGTCCATCCCTTCAGCCCGTCGGAAATTATTTACATGGCCGGACAGGAACAGACCAGCGTTAAGAATATCCTCTTCCGGCTGAAAGACGCCGGCATCAATACCATGCCCGGCGGCGGAGCGGAAGTCCTGACTGAACGAGTGCGCAAACTCCTCTCGCCGGCCAAGATAACCTGCGACCAGTGGCTTGCGGTCATGGAAGAAGCGCATAAATTGGGTTACCGGACCACCGCGACGATGATGTTTGGTCATATCGAGACGGATGAGGAAATTATCGAACACCTCCTGCGGCTGCGAGAACTTCAGGACCGTACCGGCGGCTTCACTTCCTTTATCCCGTGGTCATTCAAAAGCGGCTCCTCTCCTCTGTCCCGGGAAGTCCCCCGGACAGCCAATCCGGCGAAATATGTCCGCGTCATAGCCACCGCCCGCGTCGTACTCGACAATTTTGCTCATATCCAGTCCTCCTGGTTCAGCGAGAACGTAACCGCCGGGCAACTGGGACTACTCGCCGGAGCCGATGATTTCGGCGGTATATTGATCGAGGAAAACGTGCTCCGAAAAACCGGTTTCGCTCCCAAAATATCCCTGGAGAACCTTCTGCTGATTATTAAAAACGCGGGCTTTAAACCGGCCCAGCGTAATTCGCATTATCAAATTATCAAGCGGTATTAAGTTTTTCGCCGGGCCGCTCATTTTCCCGCTCCTCCCGGTTCAGGTCAGCTTCAGAGATGACGCAAGCAAAAAATTGTGGTACGAATTGGCTGAATATGCTAAAATTTACCCTCTTTTGAGAAAGGAGTAGCATGATGGCCATTACTAAAGACATGAGCATTGAAGAAATCATACAAAAACACCCGGGTTCCGTTAAAGTTTTTCACCAATTTCAAATGGGCTGCATTTCCTGTCACGGAGCGGCCGCT
>JAJRWM010000226.1 GCA_024276815.1 bacterium | reverse complement strand
GCTGAGGTTTTTCCCGATCAGGTAGGGCCAGATTTCATCGTCGCTGTTAACCCCCATGGTTGTGCTGCCGCCAAAGGTCGCGACACGCAGAGTCCCGGGTTGTCTGGCAACTCCGGTGACATCAAATTCCAAAGTGGAACGATAGCCAAACCGGTTGATCGTTACCGTGCTTGGCTTGAATTTGTTCAACGCGAATTGATTTTTCGGTTTAAAGACATAAACCAGGTAGGGATGCGGCTTGAACCAGGCTTTTTCCATCAGGGAACTGAACTTTATCAGGCTGATTTCCGGTTTGTCCGTGACTTGGAGATAAAGCCTTAAACCCAGTTCCAGCGCCGCGGAACTAACGGCGATGAGTATGAGCACAACAAGAAACCTGCCGATGAGCTTTTTCATTTTCCCTCAAATATTTCCAGCCAAAATATTGACGGACTGGCTTCAGGTAACAGCGTCCGGAAGATATTCTTGAAGTTTATCTCCCACCGCTGACCAATTCATGGTAAAATTCTAGCCTTAATTAGTAAAGCGGATGTCTATTTTACCAGTTAAATCAATTTAAAAGAAAGCCGTATTGAAGTAAAGTCAAAAATTTGGGTCGTGCTAGGCGGGGAGTTAGCGGTGCCCTGTATCCGCAATCCGCTCCAGCGGAGCTGAACTCCCGCCCGAGGTGATTTAACCGGCGAACCAGCTTTGGTCAGAGGGAACGTTGAACTTTGGGCCCTGTACGCTGAATCATCGTAAAACCCCGTCAGATCCGGAAGGAAGCAGCGGTATACGTGTAATTCAGGCGCCTCAGGAATACCTGGAGGGAGTTGTTTTCTGACCTCGGCTATCGTCGGTGGTTATCGAAGGCGGGTGCACGACCTAATATCAAATAGCAGGAGAGAACTTGTCATATCAAGCCTTGGCCCGCAGCGAAAGACCGCAAACCTTCTCGGAGGTGGTCGGCCAGGAGCCGGTTACCACTACCTTAAAGAACGCTATTAACCAGAGGCGAGTCGGCCACGCCTATCTGTTCACCGGGCCTCGCGGAGTAGGTAAAACCTCCACCGCTCGCATCCTGGCCAAAGCGCTTAACTGCCTCGCTTTTTCCGAACCAACTCCAACGCCCTGCAACGAATGCGCCAACTGTATCGCTATCACCAACGGTAATTCCCTGGACGTGATTGAGATCGACGGCGCTTCCAACCGCGGTATCGAGGAGATCCGCTCCCTGAGGGAGAACGTGAAATTCGCTCCGGCCGGTAGTCGTAAAAAAGTATATATTATCGATGAAGTCCATATGTTAACAGAGCAAGCCTTTAACGCGCTGTTGAAAACACTGGAAGAACCGCCCGATCACGTGGTCTTTATGTTCGCCACCACGGAACCCCGCAAGATACCGGCGACAATCCTGAGCCGAACGCAACGTTTTGATCTCAGGGAGATTACCAGTGATGATATTTTCCGGCATTTAAAAAAACTGACGACCGGCAAAGATATCGCGGCCGATGACGCCGGGCTGCGGCTCATCGCTTTTAAAGCTCACGGCAGTTTGCGCGACTCTTTGAGTCTGCTCGATCAGGCAATCGCCTACGGTGACGGCAAAATCACCACGACAGCCATCGGGCCTTTGCTGGGCTTGCTGGACAGCGAGGCTTATTACAACCTGGTGGAGCTGTTCATCGCTCAGGACACAGCCGGTTCCCTGGAACAACTGAACCGGATTATCTCCGAGGGCTACACTCCCTTCGACCTGGTTACCGGGATTTTAGCCTATTTGAGACACTTATTGTTGGTTAAGGTGAAAGCCGGCAAACTGATCGCCCTGGAACGCGGCGAGGCCGAACTGGTCAAGCTCAGGACGCAGGCTGAAAAAGTCAGTTCCGCTCGTTTATTACAGTTTATCCAGGTGTTGCTGTCACTGGAATCAACGGTCCGTAAATCATCGTCAGCCGAAATACTCCTGGAGTTGGCTATTATTAAAATTACCGAGTTTGGTCACGATATCCCCTATGAGGAACTTCTCAGCCGGCTGGACGAACTGGAAAAAAGTCTCGTGAGCGGACAACCGGTCCGGCCGCCGCCGGCCTCCGGCGAAAAGATTGTCCGGCCGCCTTTGGAACAAGCAGTCGTAAAAACTGTCCCGACTGCTTCCGGGACTGATACCGTAACGGAGAGAGAAGCCGCTCCGATAACCGGCGGCGATAAAGTAAAATGGTGGCCAATTTTTTTAGAACGGCTGGGGGCCGATAACAAGCACGCCATGCAGAATCATCTGCACAGCCACGTGGTCAAGGTGGAGCAGCATGGTGAAAAAATTGTCTTGAAGATTGATAACCAGACTTCGTATAACAGCTTGAAGCGTCCTGAAAACCTGGAATACCTGAGCGCGAAAATTCGTGATATTCTGGGTGAAAATTTTACTATTAGTTGTGAACAGGTGAAATCTGCCAAACCACGAACGGCATCGTCCGGCCTTGGCACAGAATCCCGCTTGCCGGCCTTACCGAAGGTTGACGATCCCACCATCCGGATGGTGATAGATAAATTCCAGGGGCAACTAACCGATTTCAAGCCGGAATCGAGAACCGTTAAGGAGGATTTAGCTAGTGAAAAATATGAATAAGCTTTTGAAACAAGCGCAGCAAATGCAGGCCAAAATGATGCAGGCCCAATCGGAACTGGGCAGCCGGGAAGTGGAGGCCAGCAGCGGCGGCGGCATGGTCAAGGCTAAAGTAAACGGCAACATGGAATTGTTGTCACTCAAAATCGAGCCTGAGGTTGTCAATCCCGACTACGTGGAAATGCTGGAAGATCTGATTCTGGCCGCGGTGAATGAGGCTGTCAGCCAGGCCCGGACCATGATGGAGTCGGAAATGGGTAAGCTGACCGGCAATATCAAGATCCCGGGGCTATTTTAAACGATTATGAACTACTACCCTAAAACGTTGGGCGAACTCACCGCGGCCCTCTCTCTTTTCCCGGGCATCGGTAAAAAATCGGCCCAGCGTCTGGCCTTTTATCTGTTAAATTGTCCCAAGGGGGATGTCGCCCGTCTGTTAACCGCTATTCAGGAGGCCCGGAGCAAGATCGTCAATTGCCAGACCTGCTTTGGTATGAGCGAGACGCCGGAGTGTCCGATCTGTCGTGACCAGTCACGCGATAAATCGATTATTTGCGTGCTGGCGAATCCGAACAATCTCTTTGTCCTGGAGAGCGCCGGCGTCTATAAAGGGCTTTACCATGTTCTGGGAGGCTTGCTGTCGCCGCTTGATGGGATCGGGCCGGAACACCTCAGAATCAGGGAATTGCTTAACCGGGTCAAACAGGGCGGCGTCCGGGAGGTTATCCTGGCGTTAAGCTCTAATGTCGAAGGCGAGTCGACCGCCGCCTACCTCAAGAGACTGCTGGACCCGGTCAGGGTTCGTATCAGCCGGATCGCTTCGGGCATACCGGTGGGCGGTGAACTCGAATACGCCGACGAAATAACGCTGGCCCGCTCTCTTGAAGGCCGTCTTAAATACTAGAGCAAAGTGTAATCAGGTATGTATTTTGTTAGGGGGACTCTTTGGGGAAAAAACACCGTCCCCCTAAAGACCCCCCTGCAAAAACTTTAGTGTCGGCCTACGGCAAATGAACCTGAACCCGCCAGCTTGGCTAGCGAGGTGTTCTGGCGGCATAATAAAGTTTACAGGTGATCGCAAAACGCTCTAATAGCCGGCCTGGCCGTGGCAGGCGATACACAGTCCGCTGTTATAGTTGTTTCTCCTCAGGAAAAAAGTGCGGTAGAATTCCTGGCCGAAGATTTCCCCCAACGGTTTTTCACTGGAGTACGGTTTCTCAAAGGTACGCCACTTCCCGTGCACCTCGTGACAGGTGGCGCAGGTCATCAGTCCGTTCTCATCCAGATGTAAATCCGGCGGAATATCCATAACCCTGATGGTGTCCGGCGTTTTAACGTTGGAAATATATTTTTTTATCTTGGGAACCATGCCGATGGGATGGGTCGGCCCGATATCGTCATCCCCGTGGCAGTTGTTGCAGAGCGTTGAGATGTTGTCAACGAAGGTGACCGTGCGGTACGAGTCTATTCCGGGAATCGGGGTTTCCCGGTGACAATCATCGCAGCGGT
>JAJRWM010000225.1 GCA_024276815.1 bacterium | reverse complement strand
TCGCCCTTCTTGTTCAAGACCTGCGCGACACCGATGATCTTGTCTTTTGTTCTTAAAGGCACACAGAGCAGAGATTTTGTGACAAAGGAAGTGAAATCATCCGCTGCCCGAAAAATCCTGGGATCGTTAACAGCGTCTTTGACCAGTTCGGAATCACCGCTCACCGCTACCTTGCCGGCAATACCCTCTCCCAGGGGAACGGTGATCAACATCAGCTCGTTACTTTTATCGCCGCGGGCTACCTGGAACTCCAGTTCATTGGTCTCGGTGTTGATTAGCATTATGGAACTGGCTTCCGCGTCCATCAGTTCTTCAGTCACGGCCATAATACGGTTGAGCAAATTACTTTGAACGAGGTTGGAGTTTATCAGGGCGGTATTTTTTATCAGGGTCCGAAGTTGCTTAATTGATTTTTCCGCGTCGAGTATTGTCGAAGCGTTGCTGATGACTATTGAAATTGTATCGCTTAGCTCTTCTATGGTATCAATATCACCGAAAGAAAATTCGGTGTTATTTATTAAATGTAAAACTCCGATGGTTTCCCTGGTGGTCTTTAGCGGTACACAAAGTATGTTTTTGACCACGAAACGGTCTGAAACTTCAAACTCCTTTATCTCCCGGACATCATTTATCAGGCTTGGTCGACCGGACTGGACGACATTTCCGCTGATTCCCTCGCCGATTATCAGCTTCCGCCATTTAATCTTTTCCGCTTCTTTGCCCGCTGAATATATTTGGGTGAGGGATTCCCCGGCTTCATCAAAGAGTATTATCGTCGCGATTTCAGACGCGATAATTTCCCGGGAATATAACAGGATTTTATTGATTAATTCCCTGAAGTTCCCAAAAGTAACCGGAGGACTGCCAAGTAACTGGAATATCTTTATCTGAATGTTCTTTTTGACTATTTCTTTTTGAAGATCATGGTTAATATCCGGCTGCTGTCTTTTTTCCTGAGGGCAATCAGGTTGGTTCATAAAATATGGTTACTCCCAGCCTAACGCGGCGTCTCTTTTTTTATTCCACTGGACCCATTCCTCTTTCTCATCCTCTGCCAGATCGAATTTCCTTTTGTTTATTTTCAGGTTATCAAAGGAAACCGTTATTTGCTGCTCTGAGGTAACAATCATTTCCCATTCTTTTTTCGATACCTCGCGAGGCCCGGCGTCCTTGAGTTCCGTCGGCCCCGGTACCTCGTGCGGCTCGACGCCTTTGAGTTCCGTCGGCCCGGGAACTTCATGGGGAATACTGCCAACCCGTACTTCGCCGGAATAGACTTTTACGGAAGTTGACTTGTCATCATTGACATCTACCCGGTAAGTTGTGCCATAAACACCGGCCACGGCCGAAGGAGTCTCAGTTTCAAAGCGGCGGCGTCCTTTGGTCATTTTCTTTATTTTGAACCAGCTTTTGCCCAGCCATAATTTAATTCTGGTTTTAAGAGTTTTTTTCTTTTTCCTGGTTTTTTTTACCTCGAAGCGGCTCCTTTGGTTAAGTCTTATGACATGGCCACCACTACTGACCAGTTCAACTCGTACGTTATTAAGAGTCTTTATCTGGTCGCCTTCATGGAGCCGGTCCTTAATCCGCGCGACTCGCCATTGCTTGTCCTTTGCTCTTTTGAGCAGGCAGTTATTGGCACGGCCTTCAATCAGAGTAATTTTCATGGTTACTGATTTGATTTTTTTGCGGGCAAAGGCCAGGTTGCTAACCATAAGCAATATGATGAAGCTGAACAAAAAAGACTTTTTCATGATATCTTCCTTATTGTGGAGTCGCGGCTGGTTCTGAAGGTTTGGCTTCAGGTTTTGGTTTAATAACAATCGTATCGCCTTTTTCAAAGCCCAGGCCTGCTTTTTTAATCGCTTTAGCGGCGTTTTCAAAAACATTGACGGCTTGTATCTCGCCTTTCTTCGACCCCGGCAAGACGATCTCGTTGCCGCTGGAATCCACCAGCACTTCACCCTGACCAATAACCTCAAATAGGTCGCCGGGCTTGATTCCGACATCCGTGCCGCCCTTGATTATGATAGTGCCGCCGGCGACTTTCAGGATCTCGCCTCTCCAGGGTATATTCGCCAGGTTCCGCCTGATTTTTCCGACCAGTTGATTGATCGCTCCCCTCAAAACCTTGCCGACCAACGCGGAATCATATTTATCGGAGCCGACGTTGACGACGTTTCTGCCTTTTTTATCAACCAGTCCCAGTCGGCCTTGCGATGCGGAACTGCTGGCGGTTTCAGCCATCAATATCTTGGCGGATGCTGTATCAATAAGCCGGCAGTCCACCACGGCCTGTGTCTTTTTGGAACCGAAACTGAATCCGGAAATAGCGATATCCTCCTGCTTCGAGCCAAATTCAGTGATACTGCCCACAACAATTACCTGTACTCCCAGCAACCGTGCCGCCTTGGCCGCGCTCGCCGAGGTTATGGTGCCGCTCATACCTAGCCCCTGCTCCGCCAACACATTTTTCAACTGGTTTCTTTCGATGACTTCAAACGCTCCCGATTTCACCAGCGCCGTGACCATCATATCGGCGGCGGCGGTTCCCAGCTTGCCCCTGCCGTAGTCAGTTTTATTTTCAAATTCAATGACGGCGACGCGTTTTTTGGGACCGGTGAATTTCGGTTCGGGAGCCAAGGGCTTGTTCCGAGAACGTAACGCTCCTCTTCTGCCCGCCGGCGGCGGAGCGCAGCCCAAAGCGAGAATAAAAGTAACCAGGCATATTAAAGAAATAATAGATAGCTGAAGCTTGCGAGTCATGAATCTCTCCCTTGTATCAAATTTTAAAATCATTGTCATTAATCATGATGATTTATAATGCCGCTTACGATTTTGTCTAAGGCTCCTCCAAGTTAAAGTTTTTAGTGCTTTGACTGCTCGCACGATAGATAAGGGAAATGCTTGGAAACTTACTTTTTTTTCGATATCTATCGACGAGCTTCTTCTTGCGAAGTCTAAAAAGGGGTTTCCAAGGTTCTTGTTTTGCCTTACATTAGATCGAAATACGCTCTAGCTTGCTTTTCGGAGCCAGGTTATTTCATTGTGATAGCGTCGCCCTTTTCAAAACCGGTTCCAGACTTGACGATGGTTTTAGCGGCGTTTTCAAAAACATTGACGGCTTGTATCTCGCCTTTCTTCGACCCCGGCAAGACGATCTCGTTGCCGCTGGAATCCACCAGCACTTCACCCTGACCAATAACCTCAAACAGGTCGCCGGGCTTGATTCCGACATCCGTGCCGCCCTTGATTATGATCGTGCCGCCGGCGACTTTCAGGATCTCGCCTCTCCAGGGCACATTCGCCAGGTTACGCTTGATTTTTTCGACCAGTTGATTGATTGCTCCCCGTAAAACTTTGCCGACTAACGCGGAATCATACTTATCAGCGCCTACGTTGACGATGTTTTTACCCCGGTTATCAACCAGTCCCAGCCGGCCTTGAGCCGCGGAACTGCTGGCGGTTTCAGCCATCAGTATTTTCGCTGATTCAGTATCAATAAGCCGGCAGTCCACTACGGCCCGGGTTTTCTTGGAACCCAAACTAAATCCGGAAATAGCGATGTCTTCCTGCTTGGCGCCAAACTCAGTGACACTGCCGACGACAATGGCCTGTACTCCTAATAGTTTAGCCGCCTTGGCCGCGCTCGCCGAAGTCACCGCGCCGCTCATACCAAGCCCCTGCTCCGCTAAAATGGCTTTCAACTGGTTTCTTTCGATAACTTAGAACGCTCCCGACTTCACCAGCGCCGTGACCATCATATCGGCGGCGGCGATTCCCAACTTGCCCTTGCCATAATCGGTTTTATTTTTAAACTCAATGACGGCGATGCGTTTTTTGGGGCCGGCGGCGTATGTTGTGAGGGGATACAAAGATATTTCACAGGCAAAGACTAAAACGAGACAAGATAAAATAAAAGTTGAATGAAGTTTACGGGTCATGAATTAAACTCCTGGATTAAATTGAATTGAGTTTTAATATGTACGAATATTCAACGTCAACCATGTTCTTCCTGGCTGAAACTTTCACAAAGTATTTCTCGAATAATTTATTGGTCTTGAAAATAAAGGTCACTCCCCTGCCCGGCTTGGTGGACTTGGAAATCACTTCGTTACGATCTCCATCGAATATTTCCACCAGGTAGGCGAGTTCAGTCGGGCCGGCGGGTTCGATTTTAACCTTCATTTCCATTTCTTTACCGTCAGTCTCAAGCAGATAGCAGTCAACATCGCCTTTTTCGCCGATATTGCCCTCAATTGGTCCATTTAAAGTCAATGTGTTGGGATGCCAGAGGTCATTATTGGGCTCCACTTCCTCATCTTCAAAGGAATCATCCTCCGTTGCCGGGACCGCTGTTTCCTCGACTTTTATCATTTGCAAATCCAGACGATTCTGGGAAATAGAGGTGACCGAAAACCTGAACCCGGGAAAGGAAGTCGCGGTAATCTTGTTCGCCAAATACTGGGCGTTACCCTGAACGTCAACATCCAGCAACGCCACATCATTGACCAAACTCCTTTGATTTACCGATTTTATCCCCCGAATCCCTGTTTTCAGGACTCGTTTGAACTTGTTCAAACTTCCGAAATCGGTTTTCGAGATCATTATCTGCACCGTGGCCGCGTTGTACAGTTCATCCTGCCATTTATTGATAATACTGGTTATTAATTGCTCAGCGGCTTTACCTGAAGCTTTTTTTATCGCCGCCGTGCCTCCGCTCATCGCCGAAATATGAGGACTTGCTGAATGAGCTGACGCGGTGGCGATGACTTCCGCGTTATCTACCTTTATCGCCGAGAGCGTTACGTTGCCCTGAATCGATTTCATGGCGCTGCCAGCGATACTGCCGGCGTCTTCCGATATTGCTTTTCCGACAATAATTACTTCCGCCCGGGTTTGTGCCGCGATTGCCGCCGCGGCGCTGGCGTCACCCTGAACCGCGAGCTTGACCTGGTTAGCCTGGGCAACTTTCTGAGCTTGTCTGCGATCAATAATCTTGAAGCCTTTTTCCTGGAATTTTGCCGTTATCGCGGTTTCCGAGGCTGACATGTTGATACTGTTAAGCCACTGATTGACCTGACCAATATTATGCTCCTCGATCATGATCATAACGCGGGGTTTGTTTTTTCTTTCCTGTAACAGTTTCAGAGCGAACAGATCATCCTTTAACTCAGCGGTAGTTACCTCCGCGGACACTTTTACGTTATAGATGTTGTCTTCTTTCCATTCCTTGATGATAGTATAATTTCGTACGTAACCTTGGGTCCGGTTATATATCTTGTCGCTTAATAACTGGAAATTCTTAACCACGGTCTCGGAACTGATCATGGTGCCAACGGCTTGTTCCACAGCTTTACGCAGAGCGTCGGCGATCGCCTCGTCTCGGGCGATCGCCGGATCCTGCGCCTGCATAAAAGCAACACCTTGAGCGTCAATTGTTCGCGAATCCTGAGCGGTTCCTAAAGCGGCTGCGCCCAGCATCCCCATCGCTAAAATAAAAGTAAAAAATTTGCTCAAGGTTTTATTCATTTTTCAACTCCTCAGGATGAAATCTTCAGGTAAGTCTTGATTTGCCTGATTATCAATAAAGCGTCAGCGCCGGAGACATGTTTGTCAATACCGAAAGCGCCGTCAGCGAAATCAGCTTTCATTATTCCCCGGCTGACAGCCGTGTTAATCGCGTTGTAAGCCCAATGAGAACTTGGGACATCGGGGAAATGAGATTCTTCGCCAATATATTTGGTCGTGTCATCTTCCGTAATACTGCCGATAGCCAGTAACAGATCTTCGACCATTTGAGCGAAATTGGCCCGTGTTATCAACTCGTCAGGCCTGAAGGTATGATCGGGGTAAGGCTGAACGCCGCGGATTGGAGTTTCCATGGCTATTTCAATCCAGTTTTTGGCCCAGTGCTTGTCTATGTCGGTGGCTTTTTTAGCCTTGACCATGGTATCAGCCTTGAATTCACGGGAGTCGCCGGGCGCTTTGAAAGAAGTATCATAAGTCTTGGCGCCTTTCTTTTTAAGCAACTTGTCAATGTGAAGCTCGTTGATGAAAAGAGCGGCGATATCGGCGCGGTCAATCGCTTCAATCAGAGCGATTTTCATGCCAATTTCCGTTCCCGGGGCAGCCCGCTGGATTTTCTGGATTAATTCCCATTCCTTGTTTGCCTGCTTGACATAGCGTTTATCAAGCTCAATAACTTTCTTGAAGGCCGCGGCGGCTTTATCGAATTTGTAAGCCCGTTTCATTACCACGCCTTTATAATAGTAGGCCCTGCTGTTTTCAGGGTCCAGCCTTAAAGCCTGATCAAACTGATCCAGGGCCTTGCTTTCCCAGCCTTTTTTCCTTTCCAGGGAATAGGTGTACCCCAGACCGATATAAGCGGCGACATTTTTCTTGTCCAGTCCCTTGGCTTTTTTCAGGTTTTTTATCGCTTTATCAAACTTGCCTTCTTCAGCCAAAACCTCGCCTATACCAGCGTAACCTGATGAGTATTTGGGATCCAGCAAGGTCGCGTCCTTGAACTCATCCTTGGCTTTCTTAAGAAGAGTCTTGTCCTGACGGCCGGTTTCACGATACTCATTCAAATAACGATTACCTAACTCGGTATGATTCTTTGGCGTATCCAAAACTGATTCGGACTTGCGGGTCATTGGTTTATGCCCGCAGCCTATGCTTATCATCAAAGCGGAAACAGCCAGGACTACTACCAATAGTCGTGCCGTGGTTCTTCTCATTGCTAACCTCCTTATAAATCTTTTCCGTAAACTAACTGCTAAATGACAAACATCACCCGGCACTCAGATAAAAACTTCAAATGTTGAGCTGAGGCTTTGATTTTAGCGGCGTCGGCGTTACTGATAATAATGTCTGTTTTCATTTTACCTTCAGTTCTAATTGCTTTTATCACCAAAACGCTTGGCGGAGGCGGATTGGATACCCGGCCTTGCTTTTTGGCTTTCTCAACATCTGTGGAGTAACCAACCATACCTTGCTGAACAGCGAAATCGCGGCTGACGTACGCCGAACCATAAACTTCCTGGCCGTTTTCATCCAGAACCTTGGGAGACATAGCCGGCTTCAAGCCCAGACCGGAAGCGTTAATAACCAAGCCGGTCAAAACCGGGCCGGCCGGAGCTTCCGGAGCTGTCGGCGGGGCAATCGAACTATCCTTACCGGTAACTTCAGGATTTTTAGCGCCCATCGCTTTAGGTAGAATGGTTTCAGCCAGGTCACCACTGATTTTCATGAAGACATCAACCTCAACCGTTCCATCAGACATATAACGCGGCTTGCCGGCAAAAGCGCCCTTGACAATACCGGAAACCCTGGTGCGAATCACGTC
>JAJRWM010000224.1 GCA_024276815.1 bacterium | reverse complement strand
GGCCCGACTACCGGGACTACCGCTACCGCTTACAATTATTCCGCCTCCGGCTCGACCGCCAGTTCCGGCGACGCTCTGGAATATCAATTCGACTGGGGCGACGGCACGACCTCCGGCTGGCGGGCTGACGGCTCAAACTGGAGCAAGGTGTGGAACGCGCCCGGCGTTTACAGCGTCAAAGCCCGCTCCCGCTGCCGGCTTCATCCCGATATCGTTTCCGGCTGGTCCAAGAGCCGAACGGTTACTATCCGCTCACCGGGCTTTATCGTCAGCGCCATTAGCGGAAACACCTCTGAAGCGGTGGGCGGCAGCGCGACCTTTTCGGTTAAGCTTAACAGTCAGCCGACAGCCGAGGTCGTAATAGCCGTAACCAGTTCGAACGGAAGCGAAGGCGTAACAGACAAACCGAGCCTGACCTTCACCAGCCTTAACTGGAACGCCGACCAGGTCGTGACAGTGACCGGCGTTGACGATGATATCGCCGACGGGAATCAAAGCTATCTGATCGAACTTTCGCCGGCGGTCTCGGTCGATCCGGCTTATAACGGACTCGATCCGGACGACGTGCCGGTTGTCAATCTCGACTTTGGCGAGACTCCCGGATTTAACATCAGCGCTATCAGCGGCGACAGCAGTGAAGCCGGTGCAACCGCTACATTTACGGTGCGCCTTACCAGCGAACCCCTGGCCGAGGTCGTAATCGCCGTGGCCAGTTCCGACGAGAGCGAAGGCGTAACAGACAAACCGAGCCTGACCTTCACCGGCTTTAACTGGAACGCCGATCAGGTCGTGACGGTGACCGGCGTTGACGATAATATCGCCGACGGCGACCAGGGGTATCTGATCGAACTTTCTGCGGCAAATTCCACTGATCCTGTTTATAACGGCTTAGACCCGGATGATGTGCCGGTCATTAATCTCGACTTTGGCGACCTGGCGAGGATTAACGTCACGCCGGCCGCCGGGACCACGACCGAAGACGGGGATTCATTTACCTTCAGGGTCAGCCTTAACAGTGAACCGCTGGACAATGTCGATATCATTCTAAGCTGCTCAGACCTTACCGAGGGAACGCTGGACAAGATCGCCCTGACTTTCACCAGCTTTGACTGGAACACCGATCAGGTCGTGACGGTGACCGGCGTTGACGATAATATCGCCGACGGCAACCAGAATTACACGGTAAACTTATGGCCGGCGATTTCGAATGACACCAGCTATCATGAACTCGATCCGAATGATGTTGTGTTGACCAATACTGACAATGACTCCCCCGGCATTTTCGTAAGCTTAAACAGAATCACGACGGTGGAAGGCGGCACCCCGGTAGTTTTCACGGTTAAGTTGTTGAGCGAGCCGGTCTCCGGGGTCATGATAGCCGTCTCCAGTTCAGACGAGAGCGAAGGAGTTGTCTCTCCTTCTCTGCTGACCTTCACCCAGGCGGACTGGGATGTGGCGAGGGAGGTCACGGTCACGGTTGTCGATGATGAGATCGCTGACGGTGACCAGCTTTACCTGATTAAGCTCTCCCCGGCGGTTTCGGCCGATCCAAACTATCAGGGTCTGGATGGCACTGACATTGTCGTGGTGAACCAAGACAACGAGCCGGCGGCGACGTCAGGCGTGAGCCGTTCACGCTGGTCGTTTCAGTAAGCCACTTAAATCACTTGGTGAAATTGACAAGGTCAGTCACTTTCACCTGAGTAACACGACCGCTGAGATTCCCCATACAGCACTGGCAGACGGCCATCTTGATATCGGGGAGATTCTCGCCGCCATTGAAAGCCGCTGTCCACGGGCCATAATCGCTAACGAAGGTTTCGACCCCTCTGACGAACTCGGCCTGGAAAACCCCCGGTCAGCAAGCAAGGAAGATATCGCGTGTTGGGAACGGATCTTCAGCGAAAGAAACGGTAAACAAACGGAATAAAAATATTAAAGCATTAATCTATCTGGCTAAGAATAGCTGAAACTTTCTGGGAGGCTAAACATGGAATGGAAAAACAGTACACTTAACTTGATATTGGTAGTAGTTAGTATATTTTTCGCTTTGTTATTTGCTGAAGGTGCATTTAGACTTTTTAGTATTAAACCCGTTGCTGGCGATACACTCTACTTAGCGAATCCATTTTACTACTATGGCCTAAAACCAAACCTCAAGATTGCTGATTCTTTTGGTGTACCGGTATTTACCAATGAAGATGGCTTACGTGAACAACGCACTTATCAAAAAGAACCCAAAAGGAAAAAACGTATTTTAGTATTGGGAGATTCATATACTTTTGGACTTGGTGTAAAATCCGAAAATACTTATCCAAAACAACTGGAGCAACTATTATCAGGGGCTGAAGTTGTAAACGCTGGCGTGTCGGGATTCACTGCTTGGCAAGAAATGCGTTTCTTCCAGTATGAAGGTTATAAATACCAGCCGGACCTGGTAATAATTGGCTTAGTCATGAATGACTTAAGCCAAACCAAGTTCTGCGACAGCCGGGGTTATATATACGACAAAGACAATCCTATGGAGTTGGAAGGAAAACCTACCTTTTACGATTATCTGATTGATAATTCCTATCTCTTAAAAGTTGTTCTATCCAGAGTTGAACTCCTTAAAGAAAAGTTCTGGCCACATAAAATTTACAGAGACTTAACCCTTCTTTATGATTTACCGCCCGCAACGTTAAGTAAAGCTGTCAATTATTTGCTAATCAAATATTACCAATCAATAAAAATCAAAGCAAACTGCGAGGTTTTAATTGTTATCCTACCGCTTGGCAAACAGATTTTAGAATCCAACAACTACCAACAAATTGTTATCTCACAAGAATTGATCAAAGCCGGTTTCCCAACCATTGATATCCTCCCCCAATTTAAAAAACATTCGTTAGAAGAGCTTTATAATCTCAAAAACGACTATGGCCATTTTAATTCGCTTGGTCACCAACTGATCGCTCGTGAAATCTATCAATGGCTTAAAGAAAAACAACCTGATTTCGTTGCCACAGAAGATTAGAGGAAAAGACTTTCATCATATTTAATCTTCTCCAGGTATAAACCGTGGGGAGGAGCGGTCTTGCCGGCCTTGGCACGGTCTTTGCCCGCCAGGATGTTCTTCACGTCAATGGGCGCCAAACGGGCGGAGCCGACATCAATCAGGGTGCCCACGATAATCCTTATCATGCGGAAAAGAAAAGCGTTGGCCGTAAACCGGCAGCGAATAAACGAGTCGTCTTCCTCAATCGTTATCGCTTTGATATTTCTGACCGGGGTCGGGGAAAAACAACCGCTGGCCCTGAAGGCGGAGAAATCGTGTTCACCCACCAGGAAGAGCGAAGCTTCCCGCATTTTCGCCACCTCAAGCCGCCGATTATAATAATAGGAATAAAAACGATTGAAGATTGAATATTGCTTGCTCAGCAGGTATAGATAGGACCGTTCTTTGGCGTCGTAACGGGCGTGAAAATCAGCGACCACCGGCTCCACGGCGTTGATCATCACATCTTTGGGTAAAAGGGAGTTAAACGCTCTTCTGATGCCGCCCGGGTCAATATCCTTGCCCGTGACAAAGTTGGCGGCCTGCTGGTAAGCGTGGACTCCTTTGTCAGTCCGCCCCGAACAAATCAGCTTGATCTTTTCGCCCTTGGAGATTTTCTCCCACGCTCCAAGTAGAACCCCTTCAACCGAACGCTCGCCGGTCTTCTGGAACTGCCAGCCGTGAAACCGGGTACCGTCATAACTTAATCGGAGCAAGAAGTTTTTCATGCCGAAACCAGTTTCAATGCCGGGAGAAAGCAGGCCGGGTCATTTCGCGACCAACTCAACCAACTCGTCGATCCAGGCCAGTCGAACAGCGCTTTGCTTGCAGGTACGGACACATAACCCGCAGGCGATACATTTTTGGGGATCAACCACGTGCCGCTCCTTGGGATAACCGGAGATCGCGTCAACCGGGCAAACCCTGAGGCACAACCCGCACCCCTTACAACCTTCTGAAATCTCAGCCGGGAGACGCTTTTGATAGAGATCGTCGGTAATGATGTTAACCGGGCACTTAGAGACGCACAGCCCGCAGGAAATACATTTGCGGTAATCAATAACCGGCAGGTGACCGTTAAAGGAAATCGCTTCTTTAGGACAACGTTTCTGGCACATCATGCAGCGGCGGCACTGGGTGGGACATTTCAGCGAGGCGGTAAACTTCGGCAACTGGGAGTGACACATGATATGGATGAAAAAAGTCCTGGGCATCATAGAGATCACCCGGGTGGGACATTCGCGCGCGCACATACCGCAGCCCACGCAATTATCGTTCTCCAGTTCCAGCAAGCCCTCATCATTCATAATCCGGGAGCCGTACAGACATACTGACGCGCAAGTAGCCAACTCCAGGCAGGAATGCTGACAACTGCCGTCAGTGATCAGCAACTGAGCCTCGGCGCAGGTCGCCACGCCCCGCTTAAGAAAAGCTCTGGCCCGTTCAGAGTTATCCGCCAGACAATAAGTCCAGGCATGAGGCCGGGCATCTTTTTGCTCCAGGCAGGCGTCACACTGAACGCACTCTTCCCGGCTACAGGGCAGTTCCTCTTCTTTACGGTAAAAATAAAACTCAGGATGAAGGTTGGTAAAATTCCAGACGACCATACCCAGCAAGGCCAATAAACCGGCATAGAAATGAATAACCAAAGAGATATCCAGTTCCAGATTGCTGAAATAGTCCTCGAGCCAGAGAATGACTCCGGTGATGATAATCAGGACCGTTCCGATAAAGGTCAGCCAGTATTCCAGTTTCTCATGATATTCAAAATTAGCGGCCGGCCGCGGGTCATTAATTCCCGCCAGCTTGAGCAGATGATTGACCGGCCCGAGAACATCGCGCCATTTCGGCAACAGATCATGGAACAGCGCGCGTCCCTCTCTGGCCTTGATGATATAGATTAAGTGGTGAGTCGCGGTGAAGATAAACACCAACGCGGCAATACGGTGAATCAGGGTTCGGTATTCAAAGATTATCTGTGAATAGCTGCCTAGGTATTCAACCCAACTGTGCGGAAAATATACCGCGAAACCAGTAATCAACAGAATAATCATACTGGTAAAAAAGAGCATGTGCAGATTGCGGTTTCGAATGTTCATCTAAAACAAAAAAGTCAGTCCATTTGACGACGCAGGAATGTTGGCACATCCAGTTCGTTGTCGCTAAACCCTTCTAACCTTTCTTCTATCCCTTCAATATTTGGAGTCAACACGCCCTCTTTTCTCTGAAACGCCGGGCGGTCAAAAGCCTTGGAGTATTCATCCAGCTTGGTAATATTGTTTTTCTTGCCCCGGCCCCGTTTTTGATCCTCAAAACCGGTGGCGATGACCGTCACCTTGAGCAGGCCTTCAATTCCCTCGTTGATAACCGCGCCAAAAATAATATGAGCGCTGTCCGCCGCCGACTCGTGGATAATCGAAATAGCCTCGTCAACCTCATACAGAGTCAGATCGGGTCCGCCGCTGATGTTGATAAGTATACCCCTGGCGCCCTCAATGGAGGTCTCTTCCAGCAAGGGGCTTGAGATAGCGCCATGCGCGGCTTTGATCGCGCGGTCTTCGCCGCTGCCTTGACCCGTTCCCATCAAAGCGCCGCCCATTTCCGCCATCACGGTCCTGACATCGGCGAAATCAAGATTGATCAGGCCCGGCTTGGTAATCAAGTCGCTAATCCCCTGGACAGCGTTAAGCAGAACCTCGTACGCGACTTTGAAAGCGTCCAGCAACGAGGTTTTTTTACCCACAACGGCCAAAAGACGCTGGTTAGGTATAATAATCAGGGAATCGACGCTTTTGCAAAGTTTATTTAACCCGTCCTCCGCCTGCAAAGAACGCCTGGCTCCCTCTAACAAAAAGGGCTTGGTCACCACTCCAACCGTTAAAACATCGAGTTCCTTCGCGATCTCGGCAATCACCGGGGCGGCACCGGTACCGGTGCCGCCACCCATTCCGGCCGTGATAAACACCATATCCGAGCCGGCCAAAGACTCCTTGATCCGATCCCGGTCGGCCATGGCGGCTTCCATTCCGACCTGCGGATTGGAACCGGAGCCCAAGCCCCTGGTCATATCAGTGCCGATTTGCAGTTTGCAGGGGGAACTGGAACCTTTTAAAGCTTGCGCGTCCGTATTCACCGCGATAAACTCCACGCCACTCAACTGTGAGTTAATCATGCGATCAACGGCGTTACTGCCTCCCCCGCCTACGCCAACCACCTTGATTTTAGCGGACTGGCCAAATTCATTTTCAAACTCTAACATTTTCTTCCCCCTCCCTAAAAGAAATCCTCAAACCAATGCTTCATTCTGGCAAGAATTGACACAAACATATTTTTCTGGTCGCGGAACTGTCCCTGGCGACCTTCAAGTTTGGCCTGGACGCCGTATTTAACCAAACCAACCCCGGTAGCGAACGCCGGACCGTTAACCACGTCAATCAGGCCGCCCACGCCGACCGGAATACCAACCCGCACCGGCATCTCAAATGTTTTTTCCGCCAGTTCGCAGATACCTTCCAGGTTAGCCATGCCGCCGGTAATCACCAGGCCGGCGGCCACCAGATCATCAAAACCGCCCTTGACCATTTCATTTTTTATCAAGCTAAACACCTCTTCCATCCGAGGCTCGATGATCTCGGCCAGGATTTGTTTCTGCATACTGCGGGAGCGGCGACCGCCCACGCTGGCCACTTCAATCTCCTCATCCTTGCTGACCAGAGAAGCCTTGGCGCAACCGTGTTTTATCTTCAAGTCCTCGGCGGCGGAATTGGGCGTGCGTAGACCGATCGCGATATCGTTGGTGACATGATCACCGCCGATCGGTAAAACGCTGGTGTGACGGATGCTGCCGTTAATAAACACGGCCAGGTCGGTAGTGCCTCCGCCAATGTCAATAATCGCCACCCCGAGTTCTCTTTCCTCATCGCTTAAAACGCTCAGGCTGGAACCCAGCGGCTCCAGGACGATATCCTCAACCTCCAGGCCGGCCTTGTTAACGCTGCGGATGACATTTTGAGCGCTGGTGATAGCGCCGGTAACAATGTGCACTTCTGCTTCGAGACGCACCCCGACCATGCCGACCGGATCTCTTATGCCATCCTGGTCATCGACAATATATTCCTGCGGCAGGACATGGATCACTTCCCGGTCAAGAGGGATGGCGATCGCTTTGGCCGCCTCCAGCACCCGCTCAACATCCTGCACGGTAACCTCATCGTGTTTTTTACGACTGACAGCGATCACCCCACGACTATTAAAACATTTTATATGCCCGCCGGCAATACCCACATAAGCTCTCTCGATGTTAATGCCGGCCATCAGTTCGGCTTCCTCGAGAGCGCGTTCAATCGACTTGGTCGTGCTTTCAAGATTGATAACCACGCCCTTGCGCAGTCCCTTGGACGGACTGATGCCAATGCCGACGATATCAACCCCGCCGCTATTATTGATCTCGCCGATAATGACGCAGATCTTGGTAGTGCCAATGTCCAAGCCCACAACTATATTTTCTTTGGCCATCATTTTTCCTTTATCTAAAGCGGCCGAACCACTATGTCCTTATAGCGTAAATCCAAATAGGCCAGTTTTTCCGGCGCGAAACTCCTCTCGGCCAAAAAATCGACCAGGTATTTCCATTTGTCTTCCTGGAAACAACTGTAATCCAAACGTATCTCCAGCCCCTTAGCGAAGGCGTAAAGCTTGATCTTCTCGGGGTCGGCGACGTTAATTTCCGAGACCGCGTCATAACTCTCACTATAGCGGTTAAGACGTTTTATCAAACAGACCGCCCAGTTGATCCTGGCCCCGTTGTCTTCATCCTCGGGGCTAAGCCCGGTGATAAAAGCCGCGTCTTCAAGCTGACGGGAATTAAAGGGATACAAAACACCCCCCTGATCATCCACGGCCCAGCTTTGCTCGCCGATAATGGCGACCGCGAACGGCTCCCGTTCTTTAATCGTTATTCTGATCCGGCCGGGGAAAACCCGGCTGACAGCCGCTCTCTCAACCAGTTTTAATTCTTCCGCCCGCCGCTGGATAAGCCCCAGCGGCAAAAGCAGCAGGTTTTTGTTCAAAATTGGCGGCAAACTGTTAACGACCTCTTCCCGGTCAAGCCGGTTCAGTCCGTCAATCTCCAGCTTTCGGCAACGCAGGTAACCGGCGTCACCCAAAAAGCAATATCCCAGCCAACCCAGTAAAACAAGCGCACCAACCAGTCTGGCAAATTTAAACAGGCGCCGGCTTTTTTGTTTCGCCCGCGAAAGCAGGGAGGGGCGGGCGACAACCGGCCGGCGTTTTTTTATTCGTTTTTTGCGCCGGGTGTTTGTCTCAACGTTTTTCCGCATAGCATTTCCCGATTCCCCCCCCAACCTGGTTACCGGTAACGGAACTCCTTTTATTCAGACTTAATTTAATAATCCGCTCAATCAGTTCCTTAAAATCGACCCCGGTTTGTCTGGCCGCCTCCGGCATCAAACTGGTCGCCGTCATACCCGGCAGAGTGTTGACTTCAAGGACATAGAGCCGACCTCCCGCCAAAATCATGTCGGTCCTGGAATATACCTCGCAAAACAAGGCATCATGCGCTTTCCTCGCTAATTCCCGGGCCGCTCTGGCGACTTCTTCGCTAATTCCCGCCGGGATAATATGCTGACTGCCTCCCGGGCTGTATTTGGCCTGATAATCGTAAAACTCGCCCCGGGGAATAATTTCCACGACCGGCAACGAGACCTCGCCCAGGACCCCAACGCTCAGTTCGGTCCCGTCAAGATATTTTTCCAGTAAAACCGGGCCGTATTTTCCCGCTTCACTCAGCCCGGCGGCCAGTTGCCTTTCTTCCCTGATTATCCTGACCCCAATGGCTGAACCCTGCGACGACGGTTTAACCACCAGCGGAAAGCCCGGTCTTTTCTTGATCTCTTTGATATCGGGTTTTTCACCCCTTGCCGGCCAGACCAAAAAGTCCGGCGTAGCGATCCCGGCCTGAACGAACATTCGTTTGGCGGCTGTTTTATTCATTGCCAGCGCGGAAGCCAGAACCCCGGACCCGCTGTAGGGAATCCCCAGGACTTCCAGCATCCCCTGCACCTTGCCGTCCTCGCCCGGCGGGCCATGCAAGGCGTTAAAGACAAACTCCACCTTCTCTTCGAGCAACCGGTTCGCCGTCCGCCGGTCAAGCTCCAGAATAATCGCCTCATAGCCGAGTTCGGCCAGGGCTTCGGCAACAGCCTGACCGGTAACCAGGGAGATATCCCTTTCGGCGGAAGAGCCGCCCCGCAAAACAGCGATTTTCAAATCTTTCAGCCTTTTACCCAACAACGCTGACCTCTTCTTCTAGCTTGACATCAAAACGCGCCTTTACCTTTTCCTTGATGAGAGCTATCAGGTCTGACACTTCGGTTGCCGTAGCGTTATCAGTCGTAACAATGAAGTTGGCGTGTTTCGTCGAAATCCCGGCTCCCCCGAGTCGAAATCCCTTCAGGCCGGCTGCTTCAATCAGCTGACCAGCATATTTTCCAGGGGGGTTTTTGAAGATTGAGCCAGCGCTCCGTTCATTAAGCGGTTGACTATTCAAGCGTTTGCTCTTCACTACCTCTAAACGGTTCAGGATATCATTTAGCGGCTGTTTCTGCAATAAAAACTTCCCCCCGATTACTACTCGGTTATTAATATCGGCAAAACGATACGAAAAATCCAGCTTTTTTCTAGGAATTATCGATATTTCCCCCTGATAATCCATGAATTTCAGTTCTATAATCAAATCAGCGATTTCCTGGTTGAAAGCGCCGGCGTTCATTTTGACCGCACCTCCGGTTGAGGCGGGAACGCCCCAGAGAAACTCAAGCCCTCCCAGGGCTTGTTCTTTAGCCCGGTTTATCAGGCCGGGCAATAAAACGCCGGCTTCGGCGTAAACCGTTTCTTCCTCGAAGACCAACCGCTTGAACCGCGACATTTTTATCACCAGTCCTTGGTAGCCGGTATCCTTGACCAGCAAGTTGGAGCCGTTACCCAGAATCAAGGGAGGCCGGGGCATCCCGGCGGCCAACTCCAGACAGACGGCCAGGTCGTCCTCATCCTCCGGCCAAGCCATAATGGTCGCCGGCCCGCCCACCTTAAGAGTTGTATGGGAACTGAGTAATTCTCCCGCCTTAACCTCGCCCTTGAGATTTTTGTTTAGTTCCTCAACCAGTGACGTCATTTTTTTCCCGCTTTTTCCTAAGTATCTTCGCCAGATCAACCCCAACCCGCCAGACATTCCCGGCCCCGATTGTCAGGATCAGGTCGCCGGGGCGGCAGATCTCCCGCAACAGAGCGGTCGCTTCTTCCAGGGTGGGACAAAAGCGAACCGCCTTGTGGTGATGCTCCTTGGCTTTTTGCGCTATCTGTAAAGCGCTTAATCCCGGAATCGGCTTTTCGCCGGCGGGATAAATTTCGGTGACTATCAGGATATCCGTTTGGTAAAACGCCTTATAAAATTCGGCCAACTGGTCTCTGGTCCGGCTGTATCGATGGGGCTGGAACAGGGCGATAACCCGCTTGCTGTCAATATCTTTCGCCGCCTTCAGCAACGCTTTGATCTCGGTGGGATGATGCGCGTAATCATCGACGATCATCAACTCGTCCCGGTAACGGACCTGGAAGCGGCGGTTGACTCCCTCAAACCCTTTCAGGGCTTTGGCGATGCTTTCCCAGGGCAGTTCGAACTCCAGCCCGACCATAATGGACGCCAGAGCGTTGCTGACATTATACTCGCCGGGAATATTGAGCGTAATATTACCCAGTTTTTCCTTCAGATAATAAACATCAAAATTACAGCTCAAACCCTCGTATTTGAGGTTTCTCGCCGTCAGATCGGCCTGCGTGGTCAAACCATAGGTATGGTATTTGCGGTTTATTGCCGGCAAAAGAGACTGAATGTTCTCGTCATCCAGACATAATATGGCCGCGCCGTAAAAAGGTATCTTATTGATAAATTCCAGATAGGCTTTTTTAATGTTGTCCAGGTTATGATAATAATCCAGATGTTCGGCGTCGATGTTGGTCACAACCGAAAATATGGGCGAGAGAAAAAGGAAAGAACCGTCGCTTTCGTCCGCTTCTGCCACCAGGATCTCACCCTGGCCAAGCTTGGCGTTGGTGCCCCAGGCGTCAACGATCCCGCCGCTGATAATTGTCGGGTCCAGCCCGGCGGCGCCGATGACCTCGGCGATCATGGAGGTGGTAGTCGTCTTGCCATGGGAACCGGCAATCGCGATCCCGGTCTTCAGACGCATCAGCTCCGCCAGCATCTGGGCCCGGGGAATAGTAGGTATCTTGTGCTCGGCGGCGAACATAACTTCCGGATTATCGGATTTCACGGCTGTTGAAATAACCAGGACATCCGCCGAATCGACATTCTCCGCCTTATGCCCCAGGCTGATCCCGGCTCCCAGTTTTTCCAGGCGTTCAGTAACCTCCGACCCCCTGATATCCGAGCCGGTAATCTGATACCCCTGGTTGAGCAGCACTTCAGCGATGCCGCTCATCCCGGAACCGCCAATACCCACCAGATGAATTCTTCTGATCTTTTTCATAAACCACTCTCCCGCAATTCACTTACTATCCGGTTCATCTCGGTCATAATAAAGGGCGCGGCCTGCCGCCGTCCCAGCCGGAGGCTGTTCTCCGCCATCTCCGATAATTTCGCCCGGTCGCCATAAAGCTCCAGAATAATTGCTGTTAATTTGCCGGCGTCAAGTTCCTTTTCCTCGATCATCAGGGCCGAATTTTGCTCAACCTGATACTGCGCGTTCAGGTACTGGTGATTATGGGCCGCGTGCCGGTAGGGAATCAAAACAGCCGGTCTCCCGCAGGCGTTAAGTTCGCTGATGGTCATCGCTCCGGCCCGGCTGAGTACCAGGTCAGCCGCCATATAGGCCGGACCGATGTCCTCAATAAAGGGGAACAGTTTCAGCCGCTCCGATTCAAGCCCGGCATCTTTCAGTTTCTGGTAGTTTGATTCGCCGGTTGACCAGACAACCTGTATGTTTTAATTATCCATCAAGTTTCGCCAGACTGCCTGACCAACCCGGTTGATAATTTTAGCCCCCTGACTGCCTCCCAGGATCAGCAGGGTAAACTTTTCCGGAGCAAGCCCCAACGCTTTCCGGCTGACAACCGTATCATGATCCCAAAGACCTTCCCGCACCGGGTTGCCGCAGTTCACCACGTTAGCTTCGTGAACACCGAAATTAGCGGCAAAAACCCGACGGGCCTTGTTTAGGAAGAGGCTGTTCACCAATCCCGGGATCACGTTTTGTTC
>JAJRWM010000223.1 GCA_024276815.1 bacterium | reverse complement strand
TTTCTTAATGGATATCTTTTCTTCCAGGGTGCGGGCAATCTTGGTTAAGGTCACCGACTGGCTGGCCTGGATGCCGTAGACGAGTTCCGCAACCAGGCGTTGCCCTACTTTGGGCAATCCAAGAGAAAGTTCCCCCGAAAATTTGCTAATTTGTTCTCGCAATCTGTTTGCGACTTTGGTATATTTCATTTAAGCATCCTTGGTATTTTCTTTGGTTTCAGTGACTTGCAGGTTATTGAAACCTTTATACCAAAGGAGGCCTGTTCATGTAAAGGCTAACAAAAAGTTCCCCCAATTTTCAAAAAAAAACACCCCTGACACTTGTAAAAACGGCCATTCTCAACAACTTAGAATTAACAAGGCAGGATTTTTGGCAAAACAATAATTCCTTGACAGTGTGTGATTTTAACGGTATAATACGTTTTTTATTAACGGTGCCGCGGGGTGGAGCAGTCTGGTAGCTCGTTGGGCTCATAACCCAAAGGTCGCAGGTTCAAATCCTGCCCCCGCAACCAATTTTCCTCAAGCTTCTTCAGCTTCAGCGCCGGTCGGCTTGATTGGGTTCGCCGCGATCAGGCAGGTTGAAAAACATCGCCCCGTTCCGATTCCCATTTAGCTGATGAAAACTTGTGATTTTCGTTCGTTCTTTTTTGTGCCACCCCCTAACAAAAGGCAACGAGTTGCCGGATGGCTGCCCCCAACCGAGCGGGTGGTCAGAATCAACGATTCAAAAACCAACCATTTCAAGAGCTTCAAGCCAAACTTATAGTTTGTTGATATTCCGCTTGTCAATATCAACAAAAAGGCGCATAATGTTGATATGGTTATGAACGATATCAACAAGCTGAAAATTGGCAGGTACGTCAGGCAAAGGGAAGGTTATCGATCTTTCACTTTGTATCCTTTTCCGCCCAAGGACGGTTTTTTTATCACGCCCAGGCTTTATAAAAAACATGAGGAAGCTATCCGCTTAGTGGGCAAACTCGATGGTATCACCAGGCTCCTGCCAGACAAAGATTTCTTCCTGTTCATGTTCATAAAAAAAGACGCTACCTATTCCAGCCAGATTGAGGGTACGAAAGCAACCTTGCAAGACGCGGTAGCGGCTCCGGTGACGGAAGAAAGGTTACGTTTAAATCCTGACGTGGATGACATTACGCATTACGTTGACGCAGTAAATTACGGTATTGAGCGGACTAAAACCCTGCCGCTTTCCCTAAGGTTGATAAGGGAAATCCATGAACGGCTGATGACTGACGCACGCAAAAGCCAGCACGCTTATCCGGGAGAATTTCGCCGCTCGCAAAACTGGATTGGTGGCAGAACTCCTAACGAAGCTTCTTTCGTTCCTCCGGCACCGCCTGATATGCACACGGCTTTAAATGATCTGGAAAAATTCATCCACGCAGAGGATGAATATCCTTCTTTGGTTAAAGCCGGGCTTATTCATGCCCAGTTTGAGACGATTCATCCTTTTGCTGACGGCAATGGGCGTACAGGGCGGATATTGCTTGCTATCTATATTCACCATCAGCGGCTTCTGGAATTGCCTGTTTTATATCTGTCTAGTTTTTTAAAAAAACACCAAAAATTTTATTACCAAAAATTACATGATTATCATGAGGAAACGCAAGTTGACCAGTGGCTGGAATTTTTTCTGGATGGAATAGCTGAAATCGCCAAATCTTCCATAGATACTTGCGCTCAAATAACGGCTTTGCGTGATCGTGATTTTATCAAAATGCAAAAACTTGGCAAACGGTCGGCGGCCTCGACGCTGGAAATAATCCGTAAGCTCTTTAGCCAGCCGATTGTTGGGGTCGCCAAGATGATGAATTGGACAGGCTTCACCATGCAAGGGGCTTACAACGTGATTGAACGGCTTGAGAAACTAAAAATACTGGAGCCTCTAGGCAAAGCTGAATATGGTCAAAAATATATTTATGCTGACTATTACCAGATTTTCGACGATGTTTTCAGAGAAAAAAGAGCCAGGGGAAAAAAGACCTGAAACAAAGTTTTTTATTGTTCTTGCTGAAAACTAAAAGAACTTTCCCCGGACAAGCCAACCTGTTAACAATATTCAATAAAACACCGCCAAGTCATCAAACCTAAAATCGGTTACCCTAAATCACCCGGGAATAGCGGTAAACCAACTTTTCATGACCAACCGCTATAATTCTGGTCAAAAACACGTCCTTGTGATAATATTCCCTAAACAATTACAACTCGGAAGAAGGATTGAAATACTGTGACAAGGCCTGCCAACAAGAACCAAAGTAAAAACGACGCTTACGAATGGCCGCGGCTTGAGAACGGCGGGCTGGACCTGGACAAGCTAATCAACCAATATGGTTTGCAGGATGAAATAGACTTAATCAAGCGGGGTTGTCTGGAAGTTTTACCCTTTGAGGAACTGGTACGAAAACTGGTCCTCGGCAAAGTTAATTCCACGCCTTTGCGAATCAAATTCGGCGCCGACCCAACCGCCCCCGATATCCATCTCGGGCACGCGGTGGTCTTGCGGAAATTGCGGCAATTCCAGGAGTTGGGGCACAAAATTGTTTTTATCATCGGCGACTTTACCGCTCAAATCGGCGACCCCTCGGGGCGCAACAAGACCCGCCCGCCCTTAAGCAAGGAAGAGGTCATGGAAAACGCCAAGACCTACCAGGAACAGGCCGGCAAAATTCTCGACATGAACCGGGTTGAACTGGTCTATAACAGCGACTGGCTGGACAAAATGAGTTTCAGCGAAGTCATTAAATTAGCCTCAAAATACACCGTCGCCCGCATGATTGAGCGGGATGACTTTCATAAACGCTATACCGAGGAGACAACAATCTCTCTCCATGAATTTCTCTACCCGCTGGCTCAGGGCTACGACTCGGTTTATTTGAAGGCCGACCTTGAAATCGGCGGCAGCGACCAGAAGTTCAACCTCCTGGTTGGCCGGGACCTGCAAAGAGAGCACAATCAGGAACCGCAGGTAATCCTGACCATGCCTTTGCTGGAAGGAACTGACGGTCAGCGGAAAATGAGTAAAAGCTACCACAATTTTATTGGCCTGAATGAGAAAGCCGGGCAAATGTTCGGCAAACTGATGTCTATCTCCGATGAATTGATGTGGCGCTACTATGAACTGCTCAGCCAACTCTCCGTCGAGGAGATCGGCCAGCGAAAAGAGGATGTTGAATCCGGCAAACTGCACCCCAAAACGGCCAAGGTGGAACTGGGGCGAGAACTGGTGGCAACCTACCATTGCCGCGAGCTTGCCGAGCGTGCGGCCGCTGAATTCGACCGGGTCTTCCGGGACAAAGCCCTTCCCGACGAGGTCCCCTCGTTCGGGGTTTCGGAAAAACCAATCACCCTGGTTGACTCAATGGTTCAACACACTACTACTGTCAGCTCGAAAAGCGCGGCCCGTCGTTTAATTAAGCAGGGTGGGGTCAGGGTTGATAATGAGGTAATCAAGGATATCAACTATCAGATAGAGTTTACGGATAATAGCCCGGAGCATTTGGTGAAAGTGGGAAAAAGAAGTTTCTATAAAGTCTATGTAAAGGTGAATGAAACATGAAAAAACTGATTATTAGTTTGAGCTGTTTGCTGTTTCTGATTGGCTGTGATAAATCAGAGCCATTAAAACCGGCATGGAAAGAATCGTCCACTCTTCCTTCCATGTCGTCAGACAACCTGGAAAAGACGCTGGATATTCTCTCTTACCGGATACTACAGGAAAGCGATAAGGCCGGTTTCAAGAAGCTGATAATCCCGGCCGTGGCCAGCGGAAACCGCCCCGAAGCGTTTGTCGCCGAAGAGGTTTTACGGCGCTTGTACGTCAATCGCAACCTGAAGGTAATCACGCCCCTGGAGCTGACGGCTCTGATAAAGCAAACCGGGGCGAACAAGCCCTGGTCAGAATCAGAGATCAGCGGAGAATTAGGTGTTGACAGCCTGTTGCGGCTAAGTTTCGAGCAGGCCGGGAACGATTACAGACTCCTGGTTGAATTATCAAGTTACCCTGAGCGGAAAATCAAAATGAAAAGTGATTATCGCATTCAGGATACAACCTCCTCTTTAATCGCCACCATCAAGGAGGGGCGCTACTTTCATCCCGGCTCGAGAAAAGGCAAGGTCATCTGGGAAGAAAACTTTGACAAGGAAACCCCTGACATCTGGCGGAAAACCGGCGCCTGGGTAATTCAGGACGGTAAGTATACTCCGTTGGGGGGAACCAACGAGCCACTGATAAACAACATGGCGGTCTTCACCTCGCCGATCAAAGACCATAAGAGTTTCATTTTTGAAGGCGATTGTTATATCGCTAATAATGGTGAAGCCGGTTTGCTGGTTAAAGGAGCGACGCCGAACTTTTCGGTTTTCGTTATCTTCAGCGCCAGCCGGCAAATGACCGGTTTTGTCCTGAGAAAAGAGAAAAAAGACCAGTGGTTGTCCGGGCCGATCAAATACCGCTTCCCGACCAACAGACCTTTCCATTTCGAGGTCTTTGTTGATAAACAGAACTATTTCCTGTTTATTGACAAACTGCCGGTAACCCGGATGCGCGAGGAGCAGTTCAGTATTGGCATTATTGGCGGCTATGTAAACATGAAAGGCTCTCTGCCGGTATTTTGGGATAATCTCAAGATCCTGAGTCTGTGAGTTTTTCCCGGTTTTCAGGCAGATTGTTTTGAAGCCCGGCCATGGTTGCTATCCGCGATAGGCAATAATCACATTAAAGGTTGTCCCGTCTAAAACTTAAATCATGGTTTCTGGTATATACCCATAAAGCCGATAGGAAGACGCCCATGCCGAAAATACTGGTCATCGACGATGACGACGCTATTCTGGAAGCCTTGAGACTCTATCTCGAGCAGGAAAATCACACAGTTTTTACCGCGCTGGGCGGTAGAGAAGGACTGGAAATTTCGGCCCGGTAAAAACTTGACCTGGTTATTCTGGACCTGGTCATGCCCGGTCTCAGCGGTTATGATATTTGCCGTATGATCCGGGAAAACCAAGCCAATAAACATGTTCCGGTCATGATCCTGTCCGCCCTGAACAACTCGGAAAGCCGAACGCTCGCTCTCAAGCTGGGGGCTGACAGTTATCTGGGTAAATTTTTTGAGACGGATGAATTCCTGGCTTGTGTCAACTCCATGTTAAGAATAAAGCGATTGTTCCGCGAGTTGGATCATAAAGCCCTGGAGTATGAAAAACTGAACCGCCTTAAAAGCGAATTACTCTCCATGGTCTCCCACGATTTAAAATCACCGCTTTCAGCGATTATCGGCTACACGATGCTCTTGCAGGAAGGGACTATCGGGGCCTTGAGCGCGGAGCAGGAGGAAGTCGTGCATACGATACTGGAAAGCTCCCGTCACATGTTCAACCTGGTTAACGATCTGCTGGACATCTCCAGGCTGGAGGAAGGGAAGCTGGAGCTCAGGATCTCGGACGTGGAAATACCGATGCTGCTGGAGATGGCGACGGATGAACTGGGCATTCTTTGCGATATTAAAAAACAGAAGCTGTTACTGGAAATCACCAGCAATATGCCGGTGATGAAAGGCGATTTCACCCGCCTGAAACAGGTTATCAACAACCTGATCTCCAACGCCAACAAGTTTACGCCTGAAAACGGCGTCATTATTGTTCGCGCTTACCCCAAGGACAAGACTTCGTTTATGATTGAGGTTGAGGATAACGGGGTTGGCATCCCGCCCAAAAATTTAGCTGTTTTATTTAACCGCTATCAAAAAAGCAGTAAAAAGGGAACCCTGGGAGAAAAGGGAACCGGTCTCGGGCTGGCTATCAGCAAAGAAATAATTGAAGCGCACCGCGGCGAGATCCGGGTTGAAAGCGCCGTTGGCAAGGGCAGTCACTTTTTTATCCGTTTACCTTATGACCGGCGGGTGGCGATGTCTCAGGATTATGTAAAAATCGAGGCCAAGCCCCGGCTCCTGATTGTTGACGGCCAGGTTAAAACGCTTCAGGTGATTGAAAAAGCGCTGGGACAGGAATTCGACCTAACCTGTGCCGATAACCCTGATGACGCTTTCAAGCTGCTGAAGAAGAAAAACCCGGCTTTAATTATCATTGATCTGCTAACATCAAAAACTAACGGCAACAATCTGCTGGCCAGAATAAAAAACGGTGAACGGCTCAGCCGGGTACCGGTTATCGCTCTGGCGCCCAGAAACTCCTTCCTGCTGAAGAGAGATATTTACGGTTCCGGCTTTGACGCCTACCTGCTAAAACCATTCAAAGCGCGCGAGTTAAATATTAAAGTCAAATATTTCCTGCGAATCGAGAGACGAAGCGAACAAGGTTGACTCTCATGCGAAAAATCGTAATCATTGTTTTCCTGATCTTAATGTTGCCGGGTTGCGAATCAGCCGGCCCTCAGGCCCCGGTCCTGGGCGTCGAGCCGCTGAAAAATGTTCAGGTTGTCGATAATCACAAACAAAGTTACAAGCTTTGGCAACGCCATCAGCCGGCGCTAAAGAATGAAATTCTCGTCCATATCGACACCCATCTGGATTTAAACTGGCTCAGCCCCAAAGATCTGGCCATGATTGAGCAGGAAACTCCTTTCGGTTCGAAGCGCAACGAAATCCTGACCCGGGATAACTTTATCTATCCGGCGATTAATAGCGGTTTGATCAAAAGGATTTACTGGGTGGTTCCGGACAAGGAAATGTCGCGGGGCGCGGGGATGTTAAACAAGATCAAGGAGGTGCTGAACAATCATCAAAGACAGATTGATCTTGACGACATTAATAGTTTTGAAAAGTATGGCGGGACCTACCAGGGCAAGCTTTATCAGACCAAAATTATCATCTGTAATCTTCACAACCTGCCGAGTCTTGACCAGGACGTCCTCTTTGATCTGGACCTGGATTATTTCACCTTCCGCTCTTTTTATTATACAGAGGGCCGGTCGCCTCTTCTCGCGGATCTGACAACCTTCCTGGAAAAGCTAGCCGGCAAAAAGCTGCATGTCAAAATGGCTACCATAGCCACTTCCATCAGCGGCGGCTATACCCCGGCGATTTACCGTTTCTGGGGCGCGGCTGTCCATCAGTATCTCACTGACCCGATGAAAAACGATAAAATTTTCTGGCAGCTCTTCCGGCTACGGTCCGACGCGCTGGCGGCTTATAACAACAAGGATTACGGCAAAGCAAAAGAATACGCCCTGGAAGCGATAAAGAAAAACCCGGGCGGTGGTCTGGATTATTACCTGCTGAGTAAAATCGCCCAAGGGCTGGGAGAGGAAAAGACCGCGCGAGCCGCCCGGCAAAAGAGTTCCCTAAACGATCCTTTTTATTCGGATATTCTGCTTTATGAAGCTCGTTTGGCTGAAAACCGGGAGCGGATTGAAGAGGCGGAACAACTTTATTTAGCGTATTTGAAAAAAGTGCCGGAAGACCCAACGGCCATGGTGGAGTTAGCTAACCTGCTGATTGCCACGGGAAAAGCTCAGGAAGCGGAGGAGTACGCCAAGCTGGCCTGGCAGGCAGATGAAAACTATGGCGCCGCCCATTCACTGGTGGGCGAGTTTTTGCTGACCAAGCCCGGCATCGACCCCAACATTCCTTTTACCGCCTTCCAGCGCGCGCGAAAACTCAGCCCGGAATATCTGAACTTCAACTCGACGCTGGGTGATTTTTATGTTGAGCGGGGCCAGATGAATTTAGCGGAAAAGGCGTATATCAAGGCCGCGGAAAAGGGACCAGGCTATGATCTCGCTTATAACAACCTGGGATTCTTTTACGCCAACGCGGGCTCGAATCGCCAAGCCGAAAAAGCTTTCCTGAAGGCCCTGGAATTCAACCCTGAACATGGTGAAGCCTGCTTTAATCTGGGGCAATTATACCTGAATGAAGACAACGTTGTACAAGCGCGCTATTGGCTGGAAAGAGCGGGAAGAATATTACCGGCCAACCCTATAATTCAGGACGTTCTGAATGGGCTACCGCTCACGGGAGCTAATCGGGAACGTTAGAGCGTTTTTCTATCACAATTTGCAACGTTTTTTTTGCCGCAGGCAGATTAAAGTTTTTGCGTGGGAGTCTTTAGGGGGGAAGGCCTTTTTCCCCCAAGAGTCCCCTTATCAAAATTCACACCTGATCGTAATTTGCTTTAGTTGTTTAATGGAAGCGTTTACCGGCGATATAATCTTCGGTTATCTGATAAGCTTCGTCATCGGTAAACTGCCGCGGCGTGTGTTTCATAAAATAAGCTGAGGGTGAGATCAGGGCGCCGCCCACCCCGCGGTCAAGGGCCTGTTTACAGCACCTGATTGAATCAATGACAATCCCAGCCGAATTGGGAGAGTCCTCGACAGACAAACGTAACTCCAGGTTCATGGGCACGTTGCCAAAAAGCCGGCCTTCCATCCTGAGGAAACAAACCTTGTTATCTTTTTGCCAAGGCACATAGTCGCTTGGGCCGACGTGAATATTCTCCGCCGGCAGTTTTTCGCTCAGGATTGACTGGACCGCTTCTGTTTTTGATTTTTTCTTGGAGCGGAGCCGGGTCCGGTTCAGCATGTTGAGGAAGTCGGTATTCCCCCCGGTATTTAACTGATAGGTTCGCTCCAGCTTCACGCCTCTTTTCTCAAAAAGGTCGGCCAGCATTCGGTGGGTAATGGTCGCGCCCAGTTGAGATTTAATATCGTCGCCGATGACGGGCAGTTTTTTTTCTTCAAATTTCCTGGCCCATTCGGGGTCGCTGGCAATAAACACCGGAATATTATTGATAAAAGCGACGCCGGCCTCGAGAGCGCAATCAGCGTAAAACCTGGTGGCGTTTTCCGAGCCGACGGGCAAATAATTCACCAGGATCTCGGCTCCGCTGTCGTACAGGTTGGTTACGATTTCCTCTTTGGTCGCTTCCTTTTCCCGGCTCAGGACAAACGTAGCGCGCTCATCGTAGTCTTTCATGTGCTCGGAGAGACCGTCGAGGACTTTGCCCATCCTTACTTTCACCTGGACGTCGGAGACCTCAGGACAAAACTGAACGGTGCAGTTAGGAGGCGCGAAAATCGCTTTCGAAACGTCCAGTCCCACCTTGCGCCGGTCAATATCATAGGCGGCGACAACTTCGATATCACGCGGTAAATAGCCGCCGATATTTTCATGCATCAAGCCAACACTCTCATGTCCGGCGTCAACCCGTTTATAGTATTCGATACCCTGAATCAGTGAACTCGCGCAATTCCCCAAACCAACAACCGCGATTTTAATTTTAGCCATTTAAAAGAATTCCCCATCAAGCAATGTTAAATTATTGTGAAGCGTTTCTTTAGCCTAGTCAAGGAGGGGACAGGGCAACCGCAAACCAAAAGGTCACGGTTGATCTTCCCGCTTATGACAGTGGACTCCGCCCTCTGCTCCCGGCTCGCTTAAAGACATACAGCTCCAAGTAAAACCCTACTACTGTATAGTAAAACAGGTTGCCTGTCAAGTTATTTGGCGATTTGTGC
>JAJRWM010000222.1 GCA_024276815.1 bacterium | reverse complement strand
TAGTTATAGTATTAATTCGGTTTTTCATAATATTATTTAAGAAATGAGTAACGGATCGTATTTACCAGTTAGTGGAGCAATTAAATCATGAAAGTTTTTGCAGGGGGTTATAGGGGGATAGTCTTTTTTTTATATCTATCGACGAGCTTCTTTTTGCGAAGTCTAAAAGAGTCCCCCTAACAAAATTTACACTTGGTTGCACTTTGCTCTAAACGCAAAGAAGCCTCCCCGGAAAACGGGGAGGCTTCTTTGGTTGTCTGATTTTTACTATGGTCGGTAGTTAAGGCCTTTGAAACCCTGATCCTGCGGTAAAGCCTGAAGCGGCTCCTGGAGCAAAAACTCCCCGGCCTGGATCCACTGCTTCAGTTCGCCGGCAATCTCACGAGCCTTGGCGTAACTGGAAAGCGGCGCGGTTGGCACGCTCTTGCCTTCTATCTCAATGGAACCGGTCTTTAACTGGGCGTAATTGACTTCGCCGTAGCTCTTGGAAATACCGTTAGGATAGTCGTTGCCGTAGTCAACGATCTGGGTGTAGATATCCTCATCCTTGACGGAAACAAATTTCAACATTTCCTCGTCAAGTATGGGAATCGGAATACCCAGGCCAACCGTTAAGGAAACGCCGTATTTTTCATAGGTGGAACCACGCAAGAATTTGGTGCTCATTTGCTTGAGATCGCCAACCACGGCTATCGTGCCGGCCGGCGAACAGGGAACCCCGTTCTCTTTGCGCTTAGCGTTGGGATTGTGTTGGGTGCCTTCCCAGTAGACATAGCCGGGAGCGCCGCCGATGAAAATCCTGGTGCCCACGCCAATCGTGCGTAAATAGGGATCGTTCAGCAGCGGGCTTAACTGGCCGGCGCTGCAATACGTCGCGTTGGCGATGTTGGGTTTGAGAACGCCCATATAAGTGTAGATCGTTTCCTCTGTACGGTTAATCGCGCAGTTGTAATTCTGGTAACCGTTTCTGGGATTCAACAAAGTCGCCTGGTTTAAATCCTTGATATTGATTAAGGTATCCAGTTCTTTACGCGGATAGCAACTGGTTCCGTAGGAAGTGGCTTTCAGCCTCAGGTCCTTGCCGGCCACTAAATCCTCAATGATGTAGCCGCCGCCGTAACGAAACTCCGTATCCCCTAAAGCGACCTCGGTCGCGCCGATGTAAAGATCGACAGCCGCCAGCCCGGCGTAAAGATTAACATCGTTGATCCAGGCCTGCTGAATCTTGATTTTGGGCTTGGAATGACCAATGTTGATTACCGCGCCCGAGGAACACATGGGGCCGAAGGTGCCGGTCGTCACCACGTCAATTTCCCTGGCCGCCGCTTCAACGCCTTTCTCCGCGACAATATCGATAATCTCCTCGGCCGTTACCACCACCGCTTCTTGGCGGCGAATTTTCTCGTTAATTTCGGCATACGTTTTTGCCATTATTTTATCTCCTCTTTTCTAACCAAATAAATCTGTGCTCAGATATCGTTCTCCCGTATCAGGCAGAACCACCACAACTATTTGCTCGGGATTCATCTTCGAGGCCACCTGAATCGCTGACCAGAGCGCTGCGCCGGCAGAGATACCGACCAGTATCCCTTCGGTCCGCGCCAGCTTCTGAGCCGCGTCAATAGCGTCCTCTTCTGTGACCGTGAGAACCTCGTCAACTACCTCCAGATCCAGAATATCGGGGATAAAGCCAGCGCCAATACCCTGGATCCTGTGAGGACCGGCCGCCCGCCCGGACAACACCGCCGACCTGATCGGCTCAACGGCGTAACATTTGACGTTTTCCAGTTCCTGCTTGAGTACTTCGCCAACGCCGGTGATGGTACCGCCGGTTCCCACGCCAGCGACAAAAGCGCTAACCCGTCCTTCCGTCTGGGCGATAATTTCCCGGGCCGTGGTCCTGCGATGGATTTCCGGATTGGCTAAATTCTTGAACTGTTGCGGCAGGAAATAATCCGAATTTTCCCGGGCCAGTTCTTCCGCTTTCCTGATCGCGCCGCCCATGCCATCCGAAGCCGGGGTTAAAATCAACTCAGCGCCATAGGCTTTCAGCAGGTTCCGGCGTTCAACGCTCATCGATTCCGGCATGGTCAGAATCAACTTGTAGCCTTTATAGGCCGCGACTAACGCTAAACCGATACCAGTATTACCGCTGGTCGGTTCAATAATCGTGGCTCCCGCTTTCAACAAACCTTCTTTTTCAGCGGCTTCGATCATGCTCAGACAAATCCGGTCCTTGACACTGCCGCCAGGATTAAAGCTTTCCAGTTTTACGTAAATTTTCGCCCCACCCAGGGTGGGCATCTTGTGCAAGCATACCATTGGTGTGTTACAAATCAACTCCAGAACAGAGTCTACACATTTTGGTATCATCCTGTCACCTCCTAGTTTATTTTCTCCAATTGGATGTTACCCCAAACAGTCATCTTATCATCTTTAATGATCACAACTCCATCCAGTAAAGGATGATTTTTGGCGAAATCCACAGCCGTCTCAAAATCACGCGGGGTCTGAACCAGGTTGCCAATGGCGGTCGCCGCGGCGTCCGCGTAAAGAGCGGACCTGGCGGTTACCACCACCGCGTCCGCTTTACCAAAGCTCCGGGAATGACCAACCGTCCCCGAAGAGGTGCAAACTCCCAGCGGCGTGGACTCCGGCGCGATCATCAAGCCAACCTTATGGGTAAAAGGAGAAGAGCCGGCATACAAACCAATCAATCTGGGCCGCTCCGTCTTGATAAAAATATCACCTCCATTTTCCACAATAACCTGATCGCTGAATTCCAGCAGCTTGATTCCGACATATTCCGAAATGGCCCCGGCAACCGCCGCCATGGGGCCGACGTTCACATAATTACCGGCCCTGATCATTTCATTAACAATTCTGGGCGCGGCGGCCGGCGTGTTTTCATAAGGTTCCAGGGTTTCCTGGAATTCAGAATCATATTTAATATAGTCTTCAAGGAATTTACGATACCTCAGGACCTGATTGGTCGCGATATCGGTCAGGTCGCTTTCCGCCCTGACCAGGAGGTCTGTTTCTTTCACCAAAACCCGGAAGTTCACCAGATCATCGGTTTTGATTTTAGAGCGGTATTTTTTTATTTGGTAAGCCATTCCAGCATTCCCTTACCGGTTTACTTGATACGCGGAACGTGTAGTTGATAATATTTGTCAATATTCAATAATATCAAACTATGACAGAAGTTATCATAATAGCAAGGTCCTTGTCAAGTCAAAAAAAACACATATTGTCGTTTTTTTTCTGATATTAACATTGGGCATACCTGACCGGTTTTGTCGTATTACCGCGCGGGCCGTCAACAGTGAGCTTGTCGCGGGTGGCTGGCGTATGGTATAAATATGGTATGGGAAACGATCTGTTAATCTACCTGACGCTTTTCTACTCCCTGGTCTTTTCGCCGCCGCTGAAGAGGGCCTGTCCGCCTGACATGGTTCTCGTTCCCGCCGGCGCATTTCAGATGGGCAGCAATATCGCCTTTCAGAGACCGGTCCTGATCACGAAAACAGAGGAATACTGTATTGACCGGTATGAATACCCCAACCTCAAGGGCGAGTTCCCCGAACTGAACCGCAACTGGCTGGAGGCCGAAGAGCTTTGCGAGGAGTCCGGTAAGCGGCTTTGCACGGAAAAAGAGTGGGAGAAAGCCTGCCGGGGCCCCAACAAAAACTGGTACACCTATGGTCGGCGTTATAACCGGGACAAGTGCGGAGTAGAGTACCAGAGATTTCACCGTAATTTCCCTTCCGGCTATTTCCCTGACTGCGTCAATGAATACGGAGTGCATGATATGAGCGGCGGAGTTTACGAATGGACCGCTGATTCTTTTCTGCCGTATCCCGGTAACGACATTGATAAACCTTCAGGCAAAAGCCGCTGGGAAAAAGCGGTTCGCAGTTTCGGGCATGACAAGGGTAAAGAGTCTTATTGCAGCAACCGCAAAGGCGTAATCTGGAACGCCAGTGGCGGCTATCTTGGTTTTCGCTGCTGTAAATCGTTTGACGAGCAAGAGAACTCGAGGGTCAAAGACAACATCTGGGACGAAATAAGCAGGTATTAGAGTATGTTACGACCTTTTGTAAGCCAAGTTGCTTCGCTGTCTTGGATAGAAACGCGAAGCGTAATTAAAACAAGCGCCCGCCGGCTTGGCAAAAAAAAGCACAGGCGGGACAACCTGTGCTGGGGGAGAAGTAGCGGGGCTACTTCAAAGGTACGCCAAAGGTTAAGGAAGGAAACTCTGGCAACCTGTTAGCAAGTTATAGGGAGGAAGCCCTTAACTCGGTTTTATCTTATGCAGGTTCAATGCCATTTCCATCAATTTTATCAAATATTATTATAACCCCTTTTAGTATCAATACTTGTCTTTAGTTCATGAAATTTATCGCCGGTCATGAAAACAGCAAAACCCGGAAAAACTTTTCTTATATTATGGCCGGTTTTACCCATCCGGGTACTTTTTTGATATCCTTGAACCGGTCTCAACAAATTCGCAACATATATTTCCATAAAAGAGTAACGCGTCAGTGAAGTGGGGGATTAGCTGGTGTCGGGGGAGAAAAGAAGGTCGTAAACATCGGACTGCGGGTTGGCGGCCAGAGAATCCAGCGTTGCTTTGAAGCGTTCCCGTACATCAAAACCCCGCAACTTCAAGGT
>JAJRWM010000023.1 GCA_024276815.1 bacterium | reverse complement strand
TGTCGTCAATACCAATGATGAACTGCATGACCTGGCCACCTGGTTTAACCGCTTTGTCGATGATCTGAACCGCATCATGGCTGACATCAGCAAGTCCGCTGAAACCGTCGCCGCCAGTTCCGAGGAGATGACCGCTTCGACCTCCGAGGTCAGCCGGGCCGTGCAGGGGGTTACAACTACGGTCGCGGAAGTCTCGACCGGCGCTACCGAGCAGAGCAAAAGCGCCGAAGGGATCGGGCAACGGATGACCGAGCTTAACTCCGCCGCCCAGGAAGTCGCGTCCTCATCCCAGAACGCCGCTGATTTAGCCGGTAAAGTTAGTGAGAACGCTAAAGACGGCAGCGAAGCGCTTGATCTGGCCGTGAAGAAAATGAACATGATCAAGGATTCCTCAGCAACTACCACCTCAACCATTAATCATTTGGACGAAGAAGCCCAGAAAATCGGCAACATCGTCAATACCATTACCACCATCGCCGAACAAACCAACCTGCTGGCCTTAAACGCCGCTATCGAAGCGGCCCGGGCCGGTGAACAGGGCCGAGGTTTCGCCGTGGTGGCCGATGAAGTCCGCAAACTGGCCGAAAACAGCGCCACCGCCGCCGGCGAGATCACCACCCTGATCCAGGGCATCCAGGCGGTTACCAAGGATGCCGTGGAAGCCATGAATGACGGCAACGAACGAGTGAGCGAGGGCGTGGAGGTTGTTGACAAGGCGGGTAAGGCCATTGAGGAGATACTCGCTCTGGTGCAAAAGGTAACCACCAATATCCAGGACATTTCCGCGGCTTCCGAAGAGCAGGCTGCGAGCTTCAGCGAAGTGAACAACGGCATGGAGCAAGTCACGTCGGTCGCCCAGCAGTCCGCCGCGGGCATGGAAAATATTTCCGCCAACCTGCAACAGACTTCGGCCTCGGTGGAGCAAATCGCTTCCTCATCCCAGACGCTTAGCGAATTGTCCGCCAAGCTTAAGGAGATTGTCGGTAAATTTAAAATAGAAGACCCGGGCGAAGCCAGGGGTTTGAAAGAAGCGTAATACCAAATACCTCTGAAAGGAGTGATTGAGCGTTATTAACGAAGACAGCTTTAGCGGTGGAACAACTTCCTTGACCGTTACCATCCCGGGAAATGAAAAAGGTTAAGATTGTTCCGCCGCTAATTTTTTGAGACAATATCCCCGGATTTTATTTTTTCCCTTCCCGGCTATTGACAAGAGTAGTAAAATTTGCTACGTTAACCCTTCAAAATATCTAAATTGTATTTCCCTTAAAACCTGAAAGGAGTTTATCATGAATAAATTTGTGCTTTTGACTCCCGGTCCGACTATGGTGCCTGAGCGAATTGGCAAGGCTATGCAGCCGCCGATTATTCATCATAGAGCGCCCGCGTTTGTCAAAATATTCACCAAGGTCTGCGAGGACCTGAAATACGTCTTCTGTACCAAAAACGACGTCTTTACCTTTGCCGCCAGCGGAACCGGGGCCATGGAAAGCGCGGTGGTCAACCTGCTCTCCGCCGGGGACAAAGCCGTCGTTGTAGTCAGCGGCAAGTTCGGCGAGCGCTGGAAACTGCTCTGCGAAGCCTATGGCGTAAACGCTGTTGTTATCGACGTGGAATGGGGCAAAGCTGTCAAGCCGGCCCAAATAGAGGAAGCCCTGCGGGAGAATCCGGACGCGAAGGCTGTTTTCACCACCCTCAGCGAAACCTCGACCGGGGTGGTCGCCGACCTGAAAACGATTGGCGCGGTGGTCGCTGAAACGCCGGCGGCGCTGGTGGTCGACGCGATCAGCGGGTTAGGAGCGACTCCCTGCTTGATGGATGAATGGCAGCTCGATGTCGTGGTCGCCGGTTCCCAGAAAGCTCTCATGCTGCCGCCCGGCTTGGCTTTCGCGGCTGTCAGCGAAAAAGCCATGAAGCTGGTCGAAGCTTCCACCTTGCCCAAGTTCTATTTTGACTATAAGAAATACCGGAAAATGGTCGAGAAAAACCAGACTCCCTATACCCCGGCCGTTTCCTTGATTCTGGGGCTTCAGGAAGCGATCAACATGATCAAAGAAGAGGGGCTGGAAAACGTCTACGCCCGTCATGCCCGATTAGCCAAGGCCGCCCGGGCCGCCGTTAAAGCCATGGGACTGGAAATGCTGTCCTCGCCCGAAGACGCCGGCAATATCTGCACCGCGGTCAAGGTGCCTGATGGAGTTGACGGTAACGCCCTGGTTAAAATTATGCGTGATGAGCATAAGATTACCATCACCGGCGGGCAGGAACACCTGAAAGGTAAAATATTCCGCATCAGCCATTTGGGCTATGTCGTTGATTTTGATCTGATCTTGGGTATCGCCGCCATCGAGATGTCGTTGAAAAAACTAGGCGCCGATATTCAACTGGGAAGCGGTGTCGCCGCCGCCCAGCAAGTTTTTATGAGTTAGGAGATAACAATGTTTAAGGTTCTGGTTTCCGATCCGCTAGCGGCGGAGGGCTTGGCGGTCTTTGCCGCTGAAAGCGATTTTGAGGTTGATAACCGTCCCAAGATTCCCGCTGATGAATTAAAAGAGATTATTAAGGATTACGACGCGTTATTGATCCGCAGCGGCACCAAGGTGACTGAGGAGATTGTTCAGGCCGCCGACCGCTTGAAGGTTGTTGGCCGGGCGGGAGTTGGCGTGGACAACGTTGATATACCGGCCGCCAGCCGCAAAGGGATAATTGTCATGAATACCCCGGGCGGCAACACTGTCTCCACCGCGGAACATTCAATCGCCATGATGATGTCCCTGGCCCGCAACATTCCTCAGGCCAACGAGGCCATGAGCGCGGGAAAATGGGACCGCAAAAAATACAGCGGCACCGAATTGAAGGGCAAAACCCTGGGCGTTATCGGCATGGGACGCATTGGCACCGAGGTGATCAAGCGGGCCAACGGGCTGGAAATGAAAGTTTTGGCTTTTGATCCCTTCACCTCGCCGGAACGCGCTCACCAGATTGGCGCGGAATTGACCGACCTGGACAAGATCTACCAGGAAGCCGATTTCATTACGGTGCACACGCCGCTTAACGATCAGACCAGGAACCTGTTAAACGCCGAGACGTTCGCCAAAATGAAGGACGGCGTACGGATAATCAACTGCGCCCGCGGCGGTATTGTCAATCTTGATGATCTGGCCGGGGCTATCGACGATGGCAAGGTCGCCGGCGCCGCCCTGGATGTTTATGAAACCGAGCCGCCGCCCCCGGACATGGCGTTAAGAAAATACCCGCAAGTGATTTTGACCCCTCACCTGGGCGCCTCGACCAGCGAAGCCCAGATCAATGTCGCCGTTGATGTCGCCAAGCAGGTCGTTGAATTGTTGAAGAACGGCACCATTATCAACGCCGTCAACGTCTCGTCCATTGACCAGGAGACCCTGGTGGAACTGGGGCCGTATATGAGCCTGGCCGAAAAGATCGGCCGTTTCCAGGCGACCATGATGACCGGCAATATCGAGGAAGTGGACGTGGAGTACAGCGGCAAGGTTACCGAATTCAATACGGAACCAATCACGGTTTCCGTGGTTAAGGGCTTGTTGTATCACAGCTCGGAAGAAGCGGTCAACGACATTAACGCGCCCTTTATCGCCAAGCAGCGGGGCATTGTCGTCAACCAGACCTCGACCAATGTCACTTCAAACTACAGCAACCTTATTACCGTCAGCATCAAGAGTTCTGAAGGTGTGCATAAAGTCGCCGGCACGCTTTTCAGCGCTGATAATCCCCGGATTGTCATGGTTAACGACTTCATCATGGACGTGGCGCCCAGCGAGTGCATGCTGGTATTTCTTAACGAGGACCGGCCCGGTTTAATCGGGGAGATCGGCACTGTCCTGGGCGAGCGCGGCATCAACATCCTGCGCATGAGTTATGGTCTGGGAGCGAACAAGCAGGCTATTTCCATTTACAATGTCGATGGCGACATTTCAGCCGATGTGCTCAAGGAATTAGCGGCCATACCGTCCATCGAAGAGGTTAAGCGCGTCTGTCTCTAGTCCGGCCATAAACCTGTTTTTAGTCAGGCACGGGGAGACGGACTGGAACCGTCAGAAAAGGGTTCAGGGCAAGAAAAATATTCCTTTAAACGAATATGGGATCAGGCAGGCGGAGGCTCTCGCCGAAAAGTTCCGGCCGCTGAAACTGGCGGCCATTTATTCCAGTCCTTTAGCCCGGGCCTGGCGAACGGCTGAGCTGATTAATTCAGGGCGTGATCTGGAGATTGTCCGGAGCCCTGAGTTCAGAGAGCTTGACCACGGCTTGTGGGAAGGGTTGACGGCGCCTGAATTAAGGGAACGCTTTGCCGAAGAATGGCGGGTCTGGCTTGACTACCCCCGGCGGGCTGTTTTACCGGGGGGTGAACGGCTGGCTGAGGTTGAAGAACGGGCGCTGGCCGGGCTGGCGCTTGTCAGAGAAAAGCATAGGGCGGGAGAAACGATTCTCGTGGTGGCTCATGAAGCCGTAAACCGGGTTTTGCTCTGTTCTTTTCTGGGCTGGGGAACGGAGCGTTTCCGGTTTTTGAACCAGGGTAACACGGCTGTTAACCTGGTTAAATTTTATTCTTCACATACCCAAGTCTGTTTGTTGAATGATACTTGTCACTTAAAAAAACCGCGACAAATTAATTGAGGCTCGAAAGAATGGTTGGAAAATATTTACGCAGGCTGGAAATGCCCAAGGGTGTGAATTTGATGCTGCCATTGCAGGCCCGGCGGAAAAGAGTGATCGAGAATAAATTGCTTTCCCTTTTCTCGTCCTGGGGGTATACTGAGTTGGTAACGCCGACCTTTGAGTTCTGCGACAACCTTAATCCCCGGCGCGACCGGGAACTGGATGAGATGCTGTACAAGTTTGTTGACCGTACCGGCAAAACGCTGGCTTTGCGGCACGAACTGACCGCTCCTATCGCCCGGGTCGCGGCGGCGCATTACAAAAACGCCGCCCCGCCTCTACGTTTCAGCTATTTTAATAATGTCTACCGTTACGCCGAGCCGCATGACGGGAGGACCAGGGAATTCTATCAGGCCGGGGTTGAACTGATCGGCGTGAAAAACCCTCAGGCTGACGCCGAGGTTATCAGTATGTTGAGCGCCTCGTTGCTGGAGCTGGGTATTGAGGAGTTTCAGATCAACCTGGGACACGCCGGTTTTTTCCGGGGCTTGCTGGCTGAATTGCGTTTGAATGATCTGGACGTTTTAGCCCGAAAAGCTATTCTGGCGGCGATTCATCACAAGGACGCCGTTCTGCTCGATGAACTGTTGCGGGAAACCGGTTTATCGGCGGAGCAGAGCGCTAAATTGAAGGCGGTGACCGAACTATACGGCGGTCGGGAAACAATCGGCCGGGCCAGGGAACTGATCGCCAACGCCACTTCTCGCGGCGCACTGACTGAATTAGGGGAAATAATTGAGATTTTAGCCCGTCGGGGGGTTGACAGACATATTATAATTGACCTCGGTGAGGTCAGGGGCGTTGAGTACTACTCAGGTATGATTTTTGAGGTTTTTGTGCCCGCCTTGGGATCGCCTCTGGGCAGCGGCGGTCGTTATGATAACCTGCTGGCCGAGTTTGGTTTCCCGTCGCCCGCGGTGGGATTCGCTCTGGAACTGGGACGGCTTTTGATCGTCCTGGATAAAGTTGGCTCTTTACCTGATTCGCCGACCTTTGATTACCTGGTTGTTGATTCCGCTGATTCGGAACTGGGAACGAAGGTTACCGGTCTGTTGCGTTCCAAAGGATATACGGTTATCCAGGAAGTGTTGGAGCGTGCGGAAAAGGCAAGTAAGCGTTACGCTTCGGGGCTGGGTGTTAAGACACTACTCGAAATAAAAGATAATCAGATACACTTGTTTGATTTAAAAGATAATGTGGGTAGAGTTACTTCAATAAAAGAATTGGAAAGATTATAAAAGATGCCGGTTACAGTCATTTTAGGCGCTCAATGGGGCGATGAAGGCAAGGGTAAAATTGTTGATCTGCTTACTTGTGAAGCGGATCTGGTCGCCCGTTATCAGGGTGGTAACAACGCCGGACATACCGTGGTTATCGGAGAGAAGAAGTATGTGCTTCACCTCCTGCCCTCGGGTATTTTGCATACGGACAAACGTTGCGTTCTGGGCAATGGTATGGTGATTGATCCTTTGGCGCTCAAGGGTGAGATTGATGAACTGGTCAGCCGCGGGATGGACGTTGGCGGACGGATATTCCTGAGTGAAAACGCGCAGATGGTTATGCCTTATCATAAAGTAATTGATGAGTTGCAGGAATCGGGGCGCGGCAATGATAAAATCGGCACCACCAAGCTGGGAATCGGTCCGGCGTATGTTGACAAGGTCGCCCGGGTTGGTCTGCGGGTTGGCGATATCCTGGACAGGGATGTTTTGCGGGACAAGATCAGGAATAACCTGGAAATTAAATCCACCCAACTTCAGGGACGCCCGCTCGATGTTGATGAGATAGTCGGGACCTATTATGAATGCGGCCAGGAATTAAAGGAATATATTGTTGATACCTCTTTGATTATCGATTCTGACATTAAAAACAATAAGAAAATACTGCTTGAGGGCGCCCAGGGCACCATGCTCGACATTGACTGGGGGACCTATCCCTACGTCACGTCCTCGCATCCGACGGCCGGCGGGGCCTGCACAGGGCTCGGCGTCGGACCAACTCTCATAGATCACGTGGTCGGGGTCGTCAAGGCCTATACCACCAGGGTTGGCGAAGGGCCGTTGCCGACGGAACTGGACGCCGAAATGGATTCTTTGATCAGGGCGGAAGGCAACGAATTTGGCGCGACGACCGGGCGGGCGCGCCGTTGCGGCTGGTTTGACGCTGTTGTTGTCCGTTACGCGGTGCGGATTAACGGTATGACCGATCTGGTGCTGACCAAGCTTGACGTTCTGGACAAGCTGCCCACGATAAAGATTTGTGTCGGCTATAATTATAACGGTCAGAGGCTGGACAATTTCCCCACCCGGATCAAGATTTTGAAGGAATGTACGCCTGTTTACGAAGAACTGGAAGGCTGGCGGGAAGACACAACCAAGGTTACCGAGTTCAAGAATCTGCCGCCCCTGGCTCTCAATTACATCCGGCGGATCGAGGAACTGGTGGGTCGGAAAATATTTCTCGTCTCGGTGGGAGCCAAAAGAACGCAGGCTTTCTGGACCAGAGAACCTTTCTCTGCCTGAAGCCCCCCAGGCTCAAGTTTACAGCCTGAGGAAATATCGCTTCGAGTCTTCTTATTCCCTCCCCGTATCTTCACCTGGCGACCAGAGCACCCCCAACATATAACATTATGATTAAAGCGTTTTGCGACCAATCATAATGTCTGTCATACCGGCGAAAGCAGAGGTATCCAGTCCTGGATTCCCGCGTTCGCGGGAATGACCAAGGCTGAAAAACACTGTACATTTGATCGTAATTTGCTTTAATAACCGCTATCTATGGAGATAACGTACTCAAGCGAACACTGTTGCCGAGCGATTCGGGGGAGCCGAAGGCCATAAAGTAGCCTGATTATTCAGAAGCGCTGTTGCCGGCGACCGCGATCGCGACTCCCAGGGCGAGGAAGAATGATATGCTGATGATGGTCGGCATATTCCCGCGGTCTTTGGTCATGTCAGGCCGGGGATCGTGTCTTTTGTAAAAAGAATCCCGCCGCTTGTGTTCCTGAGGGATTTTCTTGCCGCAGACCCGACAGAAAGCCGCTCCTTTAGGATTCACATGACCATCGGGACACATACCCGGAACTGTTTCCGCTAGCTTTTTCCCGCAGGTCTGGCAAAATTTGGCGTTCGCCGGGTTTTCATGACCATCAGGACACTTCAGTTGCCCGGTCGCTTTCTTTTTGACCGGGGTGACGATCTTTTTGCCACAGGTTTGACAGAACTTGGCGCCCGCCGGGTTTTCATGACCGTCCGGATAATAGGCTGACTTGGCTGGAGAAATTTCCTCGCCGCAGGTGATACAGAACCTGGTGCCGGCCGGGTTCTGGTGTCCTTTTTGACAAAGGACGGTGTTTTCGCCGAATTTTTTCTTTTTACCCATGGAAAACGCCGGGCCGTTCAAAGCGAACAGAAAGGCGAAGATGACTAAGCAGACAAAATATTTGCGTTGAAATAAATTCATGAAACTCCCCCTAGTTTTTCTTGGCTTCAAATTCTAGCTGCTTTACCGCTCAAAGTCAAGCCCGCGAAAGCAGGAGCCAGGGTCATTCAATTCTCAGAATCATAAAAAATAAGAACCCAGGGAAAAACCTTTTTTGAAAAAACGGTTTTTTCCCACACCCCTTTCCCCAAAACCTCAATTCGCCTGTCGGCGCTAAAATGACAGGAAAAGAAAATGAACCTGACCGAAACGTAAAAAGCTATCCCCCAAAGCTTCTTTACTCGCTCTTGAGCACAGCGCCGGTATTGGCTGAGGTTACCTGCCTGGCGTAACGTGCCAGGTAGCCCTTGGTGAAACGCGGCGGCTGGGGCTGAAATTCCTTTCGGCGGACTGCTAATACAGATTCATTCACATCCAGATCAAGAGTCCGGTTGGGAATGTCGATTACAACCAGGTCGCCGTCCTCAACCAAACCGATTGGCCCGCCGGCCGCCGCTTCCGGAGCGACATGACCGATACACGGTCCCCGGGTGCCGCCGGAAAACCGTCCGTCAGTGATTAAAGCAACCGAATCAGATAAGCCAACGCCAACCAGAGCCGCGGTAACCGCCAGCATCTCACGCATACCCGGTCCGCCCTTCGGTCCTTCGTTACGGATAATCATAACGGTGCCCGGCTTCACTTTTTTAGCCAGCACATCCGCCAAAGCCAAGTCCTCACCTTCGTAAATTTTAGCCTTGCCCTTGAACATCATCATCGAGTCGTTAACCGCCGACTGCTTGACGACAGCGCCATCGGGCGCCAGGCTACCAAACAAGACGGCGATTCCGCCTTCCTTGCGATAAGGATCGGCCAGCGAACGAATAACGTCAGAATTATAATTTTCCGCCTCATCGCAAATCGTGTGAGTTGATTTCAAAGTAACCGTCGGACAGTCATTAAGCAGTGTCTTCAGCGATTTCAAAACAGCGGGCACGCCGCCGGCGTACTCGACGTCCTCCATGAAATGCTCGCCGCCGGGCCGGATATTGGCGATTTGCGGAGTGCGGCGGCTGATATCATCAAACAAAGCCAGCGGCAACTCGAGCTCCGCTTCATGAGCGATTGCCGGAATGTGCAGCATGGTGTTGGTCGAACCGCCCAGCGCCATGTCAATCGCGATCGCGTTCTCGAACGCTTCTTTGGTCATGATCTTTCTCGGGGTAATATCCTTTTCCACCAGCCGCATGATCTGGCGGCCGGTATCATAAGCGATCTGGCGTTTCCGGGAACCGACAGCCAGCGCCGTGCCGCAACCGGCCAGACTCATACCCAGCGCTTCGGTAACGCAGGCCATGGTGTTGGCGGTGTACAGTCCCTGGCAGGACCCGGCGGAAGGACAGGCGCAGCCGGCGATGTCTTCGAGTTCATCCTCGCTTATCTCCCCCTCCACGAAGCGGCCCACGGCTTCAAAGGTGGAACGGACGAAAGAGGTAGGCTGTGTTTTATAGCGGCCGCTCATCATGGGGCCGGCGGTGAGGATGATCGCCGGAATATCCAGCCGGGCGGCGGCCATCAGCATACCGGGCGTAATCTTGTCGCAATTGGTAATTAAAACCAGGCCATCCAGACAATGCGCCGAAGCGACGCACTCCGTGAGGTCGGCGATCAATTCACGGGAGGGCAGAGAGTAGTGCATTCCCTGGTGTCCCATGGCGATGCCGTCGCAAATCCCCGGCAAACCAAAAAAGAAAGGCACGCCGCCGCCGGCACATATTCCCCGTTCGACGAAACGCTCCAGGTCTTTCATGCCGATGTGACCGGGAATCAGGTCGGTAAAGCTGGTCGCGACCCCGATAAAAGGCTGGTCCAACTGCTTTTGGGTAATCCCGGTCGCGTATAATAAGGCCCGCGCCGGGGCCATTTTAAAGCCACGCTTAATCGTATCGCTCTTCATGTAATCATCCTCCCAAGAAAATTGTAATCACAAGTATAGGTAAGCTGATACCAATTGTCAACAAGCTACAAAGTCAAAGCGTAACCCGTCAGTGAAGTGGGAGACACTGTTTGCGAGCGGAAATTGGAAGTGCCAACGGCAAATATCCTCAAACTGTAAGTTTAAAAACAGCTGTTAATTTGCTCGGGTGTAAAACGATAGGGAGCGCTATCAGGGATAGAACGGAAACGCTCTAACAGCCAACCCGTAAATTATCGACAAGCTGGGTAACTGATTGAAGTGCGGAAAGAGCCGCCAGAAAGCTGGTCTTCGGGTTTTGCGGGAAGGGCCGGTTTTCTGTTCTGGCCCGAAATGAGCCGAATTTACCGGTTACAACAAGTTCGTGAGAATTAGTGGTGTAGGTCGGAGACACCTCAATGATTACCTCTGTTTTCTCCGGACCTATGCCGGCGAAACTAACCGTCGCCGCCACGTTAATGTTCTTGGGAAAGGCCGAAACAGCTTCCAGAGCGTTCCCCTGGAAAATAATGGTTGGCGAATCGATACTGGACAGATCAAGGGACTTTTCCGCTAAATAAGGCGCGCCCGCGACCGATTTAACCGGCTTCCTGGTAAACAGCCGCACCTGTTCAAGGTCTTCCCGGGCAGCGGACTTCAAGGCGTCTAACCCGGCCAGGGCGCCGGAAGGTAAAACCACTTCCAAAGAACTTTGTTCGATTCGAAACTTGATTTCAGGATATATGAGCAGAGCGCCAACGCTGATAATGACTACCTTTTTAGCCTGACGGGCCGCTAAAGCGTTGTCAATTATCAACGGCACGGCGCTGACGCTGGCGGCCTCGACAATGACATCGGCTTTATCAACCAGATCCGGTAAACTTAAAATAGCGGTTGAGCCGGTTAGCTTTTCGCTGAGCGAGCGGGCGTTATCGACGGACTGGTCATGGAGACCGATCAAATCCCAGGTCGAGGTTTTTTTTGCCAGTTCCTTTGCCAGGTAGCCGCCTATGGCGCCACAGCCTACCAGGCCGATTTTTACCGGCGTCATTTGGCCACTTGCAACATGCGGGATAAGGAATGGTGAGCTTTACCGGCTATTTCCGGCGGCACTTCAACAACGTGCTGATTATATTTAAGCGCTTCATAAACGGACTCAAGGGTGGTCAGTTTCATGTTGGGACAAATCAACCCGGGAGAGGGGAGTATAAATTCTTTTTCCGGGTTTTCCCGTTCCAACCGTTCCAGCAGGCCGACCTCGGTCGCGATAATAAACTTTTTATTCAAAGACTGTCTGACATACTTCAGCATCCCGCCAGTCCCCAGAATATGCTCGCATTCAGCGAGAACTTCGGTGACACATTCCGGGTGAGCCAGGACTTCCGCGTCAGGATATTTGCTTTTTGTCTCAAGAATGTCCTCTCGGGTCAAACGATGATGAGTCGGGCAGTTACCGTCCCAGAGGATACAATGACGATTGGTCTTCTCGACCACGAACCTGCCCAGATTAATGTCAGGGACGAAAATAACATCATTACCGTTCAGGGAGTTGACTATTTTCACGGCGTTCGCCGAAGTGCAACAGACATCGCTCTCCGCTTTTATCTCGGCGGTCGTATTGATATAGCAGACCACCGTCGCGCGCGGGTGCTGTTTTTTGAGCGACCTCAGGTCCTCAACGTTAATGGTGTCGGCCAAAGGACAGGTCGCGTCGATTTCAGGTAGCAAAATCGTCTTTTGAGGACATAAGATAGCGGCGCTCTCAGCCATAAACCTGACGCCGCAAAAGACAATCGTTTTCGCGCCGGTCAGGGCGGCCTGCTGACTCAGGGCAAAAGAATCGCCCAGGATATCCGCGATTTCCTGCACTTCGCCTCTCTGATAATTATGGGCGAGGATAATCGCGTCGCGTTCTTTTTTAAGCGGTTAATCGCCTCTTTTAATTCCAGGTTGTTTTCCATAGGTTCTCTTCATTAAATATCGTGTTATCTATTAACCTGACGCCGCCGATCCTGATGGCCATAGCCAGTAAAACCGGCGCGCCGGCAATAACTTTCACGGCTTCCAGGCTGGCCATATCGACCAGAGCCAGGTAATCGAGCCGCGCCAGTTTTTCCTTGGCGATTTCAGCTTCAGCGCCCGCGAGAATCTCCTCCGCGGTTCTAATACCCCGTTCAAACAGCCCGCGGGCCTGTTTAATGGCTCTTGATAAAACCAGGGCCGCTTTTCTTTCCGAATCATTCAAATACTTGTTACGCGAACTTAACGCCAGCCCGTCTTTCTCACGGATAATGGGTAGCATATGCAACTGAATGTCAAAGTTCAGGTCTTCAACCATTTGCCTGATGATGACAAACTGCTGGGCGTCTTTCTGGCCGAAATAAGCGTTATGCGGTTTCACCAGGTTAAATAACTTGGCGACAATGGTTGTCACACCGCCAAAATGGCCCGGCCGGTCCCGACCGCAAAGTTTCCCGCTCAGGCTTTCGACGCTAACCCTGGTTTTAAATCCATCAGGATAGATATCCTCAGCCCTGGGGCAAAACAGGATATCAACGCCGGCTTTTTCCGTTAAGGATTCATCTCTGGCTAAATCTCTGGGGTATCTGCCAAAATCTTCCTGAGGGCCGAACTGGGCCGGGTTAACAAAGATACTGCACACGACAATATCGTCAACCTGCCTGGCCCGTTCTATCAGGCTGAAATGTCCATCATGGAGATATCCCATGGTGGGGACAAAACCTATCCGATGTCCTTGTTGCCGCATTTTGTTAGCCCAAGCTAACATTTCTTTGAGGCCAACAATGACTCGCATTAATCTTCCTGACTCTCTGAAAATTAATTTTAGAAATGTTAGTTTAAATGCCGGCAACTGTCAAGCACAAACTTGCGGTTGGGCTGGGAAAGGGAAGGAATATCGTCTCCCCCTGGTGAGGTGGGGGAGCAGTAGTGTCATTCCTGTTTCCCCCAATAGTTTTTCCCCTACGAGCTATCCTTTTTTGTTTTTTTGTTTTGCTCCCGGCGACATAGTTCACAGCGGGAATCGCCACACATCTGACAGGAGAAGCAATCGGGACAGTTATGTTTCCCGGGCCGGTCGGGAGCATCAGGAACATGAAACTTGCCTTTAATACCGGGAATTCTTTTATATGCCATAATTGGTTAACCACCCCAAGTTTCAGGAAAGCCGGCACAGGATGGAACAACCCTCCACCCCCTTCCGGTTCACCCCGATGTTTTCAGGCCAGGTGTTCCGTTAATATTTTCAGGCCGATACCGATCAAGATCAGTCCGCCGAGAAGCTCCAGCTTGTTTTCAAAGAGATGTCCCATTCGGTTTCCGATAAAAACACCGATAAACGACAAGAACAATGTTACCACGCCGATAACGATAACCGGAAAAACCAGATCGACCCGCAACAGGGAGAGACTGAGCCCGACTGCCAGAGCGTCGATGCTGGTCGCGATTGAGAGTAACAGCAGGACATAAAGATTAAGCGGATCTTTTTTTATCTTTTCGTCTCCGGTAAGCGCGCCCTCGTAAATCATTTTACAGCCAATAAAAAAGAGTAGCAGGAAGGCTACCCAGTGGTCAAGAGCCGCGAGATATTCCCGAAAAAGCAGACCGCCCAGCCAACCGACAACGGGCATCAGGGCCTGGAATAAACCGAACGCCAGGGCGATTTTAACCGCCTGGCTGGTTTTCAGCTGTTTTATGGTGGTTCCGCTGGCTACCGAGACCGCGAACGCGTCCATAGCAAGTCCCAAAGCGATAAAAAAGACCCTGAAAATATTCATATTTTTATGTCCTCTGGCGTTTAACGATCTTACCGGCATTTTACGCCGCGAGCGGCGGGGAATGTAAGTTCCCCCCAAAAGCCGGCCCCATTTGAAAAAAAAGTCATTTGTACATATAATGAAGGAAAAATACAGCTTTGACAGAGAAAAATTTGATAAGAAAAGCTACCAAAGACGATATTCGCCAAATAGTTGACATCCACCTGGCCGCATTACCTGATGATCTTCTGCCAAAACTGGGTAAATCATACCTTCAGAACACTTTTTACGCTCAAATCATTCAATCCGACCTGGCCTTTATACTGGTTAACGTGGAAAACGATACCGTGAACGCTTTCTGTGTTTTTGCTCTTAACGGCGGAGCGCTGTCCTCGTTGCTCACAAAAAACAAAAAAAAACTGTTAATACCTTTACTCAGGGGAGTCCTCAAAAACGTGTCGCTGCTTCCCGAACTCGCGGCGCACCTCAAAGGTTTCCGAACAGAGCTTACCTCCGCAAAACAGATTGATTTTGAATCAATACCTGAATTATACCTGATAGCCGCCGAGCCGTTATCCCAAGGCCGGGGGATAGGAAGCGACCTGATCGGGGAAGGGCTGAAAATCCTTTTCCGCAACCAGTCTGCGTGCCTGGTAAAAACTTCTTCCGATAAAGCCAGGAAGTTTTACCAGAAAAATGGCTTCGAGTTGAGAGGTGTTGAATACCGGGGAAAAAGAACCATGTATTTACTGGTAATTGAGGCCGAAACGCTACTTTAGCCTGAAAAAGGCTGATCCGCTTTACCCTGCCCCGGGCCTACCTTCAACTACGCCCCAACAACCCGCTATTCACAGACAAATGAATAGCTGACCTGATCCATAGCGTTGGGCGGGACGGCCAGGTCGGACGCGGTAATGGTGACTACCACCGCCCGCCCGGCGATAAAATCAGTAGCCGGGTTAATCTCGATCAGCAGCCCGCCACTTTCATTCTCAATAATCGAGCCGCTGAACCCGGTCGCGAAGACACCGTCGGTTATCGCGTTGGAGCCGGCAACCGTTACGTTCACAGAATCAATACTCACCCCGCTAAAGGTTCCGCCAGCGTTGAGCGGGTCAATAATCGCCAGTCTGATATCGGTATCCACGACAACCGGATACTCGCTGTTATCAGGGTTTAGGTAAACAACTTCAGGAGCTGTATTATCAGCCGGTATGTTATAAGCAAAAATTTCACAACTGGCCAGATTATGGCTACCGTTATAGCCGCCCGTGACCAGAACCCGCTTATCATCCAAAAGGGTCGCGGTATGACCGCTTCTGCCATTTCCCATCGTTTCAGTGAGCGTTGACCAACCCGAACCGTTAACGCTGTCATAACACTCGCTGTCGGCAAGATGTCCCGCCGCCGGATTCCAGCCGCCAACGCAAAGCACGTTACCATCGGCGAGCAAGGTCGCGGTATGGTCGGATCTCGCAATCTTCAGGTTGTCTTTGACGCTCCAGCCGGCGTCAGGATTAAACAACTCAACGCTTTCCAAAATACTGTTCGCGATACCGCCGGCCACCAAAACATCCCCGTTAACCAGCAGGGTCGCGGTATGTAGATATCGTTCCTGGTTAATGGAAGCCGTAGACGACCAGCCTGACGCGGGCGAGAAAAGATCACAATTCCTGATAGCGCTGTCGGTACTCCAGACGGCAACAGCAAAGACCTGGCCGTCATTGAGCAAAATCGCGGCGTGCCCGTCCCGGGCGTTTGGCATATCCGCCAACGGCTCCGGAGTCCAGGTGTCTGTTGTCGGATCATAAATCTCAAAACTGGAGAAAGACCCGGCTTTATCCCAGCCGCCCGAGACCAGCACACGACCATCAGTCAAAAGGGTCGCGGTATGACCCCGCCGGGCTTTATTCATACCGCTGGCTGACGTCCAAATCCCGGTCGCCGGATCATATATTTCACAACTTGACAAG
>JAJRWM010000221.1 GCA_024276815.1 bacterium | reverse complement strand
GGGAAGTTGGCTTTGATTAAACCGGTAATGACGTCAACGGAGGGTCTTTGAGTCGCTAAAATGAGATGGATACCCACGGCTCTCGCCATTTGAGCCAGACGGGTGATAGAGGTTTCCACTTCTTTTCCGGCCAGCATCATCAGGTCGGCGAACTCGTCGACAATGACTACGATATACGGTAATTCCTCATCCAGGTCCAGGTCCCGTTTCCGGGCCGGGTCAGCATTGTTATAGGCCTGAATATTGCGAGTCCCCAGACGGGCAAAATTCTGGTAGCGGAATTCCATCTCCCGCACCACCCACTTGAGGGCGGTTGAGGCTTCCTCCACCTCGACGACAACCGGGACCAGCAAATGGGGCAGATCCTCAAAAATATTCAGCTCGACCCGCTTGGGATCGATCAGGATGAACTTTACTTCATCGGGGGTGGCGTTATACAGGATGTTGGTGATAATGGTATTGATACAGACGCTTTTCCCGGCTCCGGTGGCTCCGGCGACCAGGAGATGGGGCATTTTTTCCAGGTCCGCCCAATAGATTTCGCCGGAAATAGTCTTGCCCAGTCCAAGCAGCAGTTTCGCCTTGCCCTGGCCCTGTTTATAGGAATGATGGTTAAGCAGTTCGCTCAAAGTAACCATGCGTACGTGTTCGTTAGGCAGTTCAATCCCGACAGCGGCTTTACCCGGTATGGGAGCGATGATACGGATGGTTTTCGCTTCCAGGCGCAAAGCCAGGTCGTCAGCCAGGCTGACAATCCGGCTCACCTTGACGCCGCTGGCCGGCTCAAGTTCGTAGCGGGTAATAACCGGGCCTCGGGAAAAACCGACGACTTCGGCTTTAACGCCAAAATCGCCCAGGACACTCTCCAGGCGTTCAGCGGTAGCCAGTATTTCCTTCTGGTACTGTTTGCCGTTGTCCGAACGGGAGGGCGGCTTCATCAGGTTCAGCGGCGGCAGTAAATATTGATCGTTATGCTGAGCCTGATTTTGATTTGGGTAACTCTTGAATAAGGGCAGGTCGTTAACTTTCGCTTTAGCCGTCCGGGAGCTATCTTCAAAGGGCGGCTCGACCAAGGGCGCGGTTCTCTCAATCAGGTTTCTTTTGGGTTTGTTTGCTTTGCTCTTGCCGCTGTTGGCCCACCGCCACTGCGGGTAAGTAACGATTGCTTTAACCAGGCGGCCAATTCCAGTTAAAAAATGGGTAAAAAGAAACCGCGTGGAAAGGACCAGGCTCAAGCAAAAAGTAATCGTGATAACAATATAGGTGCCGCCCCGCCGCAGGAATTTTAAAAGCTGATCGCTAACGGCCTGACCGATTACGCCGCCGGGTAAGAATCCGGTGCCGGTACGGTTTTTAATGGCGATAGCGCAGATTACCATGACGCTTAATCCCAGCAGGAAAACGCCGGCAACGCGGGTTTTGGTTGGTTTTTCAGACAAGTCCCCCAAAACCTGGATTGCCTCGATCAGCAATAAAAAGGGAATCAGGTAGGCGCTCCAGCCGATGGACTGGTACAGAAGATCGGACAAATAACTACCGAACAGACCGATGAAATTATGAATTTCCGCGCCCCGGACCGCCTGGTGGTTCAGGGAAGGGTCGAATTGCGAGTAGGAAAACAGGCTGAAAAAAACCAGAAATGCTACGCCCAGGTACAGGATACTGATAATTTCTTTTTTTTGGGTCTCACCCAGATGCATAAACTTCACCCGCGATTAAAATTTAATTAGGTTGCCAAATTAACGCTGTTAATTTCCGGTTTTCGCATATAAAAACCTCATCATAAATAATACCAAATTCAGCCCTTTCTGTCAAGTCTCCCAAAAGCAAAAGGCAGGGCAAACGCGTTCTTTTAAAGTGGGGCGTGGGGAACTTCAAAAAATATAACTTGTAAATTGCCAGGGTAAATTGTATAAACATAACACATGGAAGAACGTTTGCTCGAATCCGTTAAATATTATTCAGCCGAGACGAAAATTGCCTATCATGAGTACCGGGCGATACCGGTAAAAACCCTGGTCGTGAACCTCCAAAACATTCACCGGGTATTGTCTACCCGTGACGGGTTCAAAGAAACGCGATATCTTCTCAATCATTCCAATCCGCCAAGCCTCTGGGAATATGTGCATGCGCACTGGGAGGACTTCGAACAGGAAATTTGCCGTGACCTTGGTTTGAAACGCTCTGAAGTCGCTATGCTCTCAACCGGCGTGGACATGGATAACCTGTCTGTAAATACCTGTGGTTATGAAGAATTCCAGGTTACTGCTATCGCTACCGCCGGCGTTGAAACCAACGCTTTAAGGGCCGGCCTGGATAAAAGCGCCAGTGTCGAACGAGATGGACAATTCACCAAGCTGGGCACGATTAACCTGATTATCCTCACCAACGCGGCTCTTACCGACAGCGCCATGGCCCGTTCAATCATTACGGCGACTGAGGCCAAATCCGCGGCTCTGGCTGATTTGAAAGTTGAAAGCTCTTTTACGCCGGGAGTTATCGCCACCGGCACCGGCACCGATAATCTGATCATCGTGAAAGGGGCCGGCCCGCAGGTCAAATACACCGGCGGACACGCCAAAATGGGCGAACTGCTCGCTGACGCCGCCTACCTGAGCGTTACCCGGGCGATTGGCAACAGCCGGCGCAGGACAACGAAAGGCCAGTGGGTCTAAAACGTATCGCGGCCTTTGGCAAGGTTCTGTCCGGGGCTATCACGCGGAGTTGTTCTGAATAAATAGCCCGTCCGGCAAACAGGGCGGTTCATTTTGCCGGGTTGAAAACTATTCTCGGGGTGAGCCGTTCTTCCCGCCGGAGCTGACGCAAGAGTTTTTCCGCCGGCGCTTTATCCCTGAAATGACCAACACGAACCAGGTACAACACAGCGTTGTTTCGCTTAAGAACTTCAACGTGAACACCCTTGAAGCCCTTGTCAATCATTTTTTCCTTTAAGCGCCGGGCGTTATCCATTTTTGAGAAAGCGCCCAGTTGCACGCTGAAATAGGCGGCGGACTCTTCCGTGGCTGACAGGATCCTCTTGTTGGCTTCCTCCGCTTCAAAACTGTCGGGATACAGGCTGACCACTTTTTGGTAATAACTGTCGGCCTTTTCATTGTCGCCCAGCGCCCGGTAGCACTCAGCGATGTTGAAATAAACCAGTCCCTGTAAATCGCTCTCAGGGTAAAGTTTATCGAAACCAAGCAGTTCTTTGAGCGCTTCATAATGGAGATTCTCTTTTTTGAAGCAATCAGCCAACCCGATGATCGCCAGGGGGATTTCCGGGCTTCCCGGATACTCTCTGACAAGTTTTTGAAAAGCGGTTTTCGCCTCAGCGATCCGGTTCAAAACCAGCTTGGTTTTGCCATACTGGTATTGCGCTTTATCAGACCAGGGACTGGTGGGAAAGGCTTCAAGCAGCTTTTTAAAGCTCTCCAAAGCACGTTCATTCTGTCCCGTCAGAAGTTGAGTCATACCAAGCTGATAATAGGCGTCATCAACAAGCCGGGATTGGGGGAAATCATCGATTATCTTTTGGTAAAAGGCTTTCGTCAGTTCAAAGTCTTCCTGAAGCCCGGCCAGGTAATAATAGCTCTCCGGCGTATAGTCAGCGTCAGGATAAGAATCAATATATTTCTGGAAAAGAAGAGCCGCTTCCTCGAATTTCTTTTGGTCGTATCTGGTCTTGGCTTCCCGGTAAATTTTCAGGCCGCCATCCTGAGCGTAAACGCTTACCGCGGCCAGCAGGATGACCGCCCAAAATACCGGTTGGAGAAGAAAACGCTTAAAAATAGTTCTGGACTGTTTCATAGCTTCCACATCCCGGACATTGAAAGAAAAACTCGCGCTGGCTATAATGACATTCGCCGCAGGAGAAAACGTCTTCTGTTTCCCCGGCGTCATTAATGAGATTTTCCAGTTCTGTTTTCGCCGGCTCATACATATTGCGCTCAAGCATCAATTTCAACAAATGGTAGCTAATACGTTTTGAGTCCGGCTGAAGGTTTTTTGCTTCCGTCAATTGATTAATGGCTTCGTTAAAGTTTCCCCGCTTAATCCAGAAATCGGCCAACGATAGCCTAGTTTCGATACACTTGGGACAGGTTTTCAAAGTTTTTTGATAAAGTTCCAGCATTTTATCGTAGTCGTTTCTTTTAAACAGGTTTTTTTCCAGACGCTGATAGGTCAAAAACGCCAGCCGGGGACGAAGGTCTATTATTTACGCCCACTCCTTGAAGGCCGCTTCATCTTTTTGGGCGGCCTGGTACAGGTCGCCTTTTAACAGCCTGGCCGGAATACATTCAGAATAGAGGTTCAAGGCCTGCCTCACTTTTTTCTCGGCCGTCCGGTTCTCATTGTTTCTGAAAGCCGTTTCCGCCATTTCCACTTCCAGGTAGGCCAGGACACTCACCGGCTCGCTTTTATCAAGCTTGCGAACGCTCTCCCAGACAGCGAAAGCGTCTTCCCAGCGTTTTTGTTTTTTGAGGTAATAAAAAAGGGCTTTCTTCAGGACGGTGTTCTTATTGTCCAGCGCAATCGCTTTGCGCTGATTTTCAATCGCTTTTTCAACATGCCCGAGCGCTTGATAATCTTCTGCCAGCGCCAGGTATATTTTCAGCTTGTCTTGAGAGGCAAGGTGTTTTCGCAAGGTCAACGGCTCGTGGATGTTGACCGCCCGGCTGACCTGGCCAACCAGCCGGTAGATGTTGCCCAGCACCAAAAAGGCCGTCGCGTTATGGTGGTCCAGTTCCGCCGCCCGGGTTAAAAGTTCGATGGCCAGCGGGTAATTCTTATCAATTACGGCCAGCAGACCATTACTGAAGGCTTGTTCGTCTTTTGCTTTTTTAGTCAGAAACATTTTCAGTGGGCGCCTCGGTCGGATCAAGAATTTCGTTGTTTTGAGGAGTGCTGATCAGAGAAAGTGTGCGCAACCGCTTCAACTCATCATCCTGGGATTTAATTTTTTTCTTCAAACGGCGTATCTCGTTGTGGAGCTTGATCCTTTTAATCATACCGAGCAGTCTGGCGATAATAATGCCCAGCCCCAGGCTGAAAACAAGCAGGTATACCAAGGGGACAGATGGAGAATGCCAGGTGAGGAATTTAACGACGGTCTCGCCTGGATTCTGCAAGGCGAAGCTGATAAAAAACAGTACCAGCACCAGAATGATGAGGGATTTCCACTCCACGCTCAGGCCTCTTCGATAATATTATCTGCGAAGTCATTAACGTTATCCATGATTTCCTCGAAATATTTCTCGTCACACTCCTGACAGCGAAGAACATTATTAACTCCTTTTTTCCTTGGCACCGGAGTTATTTCACCGCAATCAATACAAGTGATGAAAGAGGTCTTCATCCTGGGCCGGCTCTCCTTTTCTTATCTTTTGCACAACCATCTAAATAGAGTATAGTTATCTTTCCCCAAAAGGTCAAGCTCTTTCCCGATCAGGGCAACAGGCAAACTCCAAATTACCAACTGTGAAATAGTCCGGCTCCAGTTATGCACCGGCGGCCCCACTTCTCGCCAATCCGCCTGATTGCCGGCGATGCTGCCGCCCTGATACCGGAGCTGGTAAGGAGCCCTTCCGCCGCCGGTTCAGTTCTTCATTTGATCGGTACGAGTCTGCAAAACAGCGATTTTCTCCTCAAGCTCCTCAAGTTCCATCACCAGCGAAACCGGAACTGAGTGGGCGGGTAAAGATTTTATCAATTCTTCTCGTTCAATAATCAATTGCTGAAGCCTCTGGTTAAGCATTTCATACATAAGCCATCACCTCCAGAACGTTAGACGGGAACTCAAATCAATTAGATTCAATTAAGTTGTAAGGACTGGAAAAACCGCTCGATTGATAAGAAAAGCCGCTTTTTTCATGATGGGTTTTGACCGCGCCGCACCTTGACCGCGCTCAAAGCGATGCCGCCGATTAACGAGGTTATGAGCACCAGAATGTAAGTAAAGATGGCGCCGTAAATATTAACCGTGGTCGCGATATACGAAGCCTGCCCCAGAATTATGCAAATCAGGTAAATAATATAAACCGTGTGCTTTTGTTTGATCCCGCAGGCTTCCAGGCGCAAGGCGAAATGATCGTTCGAGCCATACAGGGGATTCTTCCCGCCCAGAAGACGTAAAACAACCACCAGGCAGGTATCATAAATCGGTATCCCCAAAATGAGCAGGGGACTCAGAAGCGCGATATTGTTAACGGCGGTGTAACTTTCTTCCAGAGCGATAGCCGCTAAAATAAAACCGATAAAAAGTGCCCCCATACCCCCCATGTAGATTTGCGCCGGATGAAAGTTATATCTCAGGAACCCTAAGACCGCGCCGCAGATGGCGGCGCTTAAGCTTAGCACCAGCGCCTGACCGCTGGGTAAGGCCACGAACAAAAAGGTGGCTCCGGCGATAAAGGTGACTCCGGCCGAAAGACCGTCCATAATATCAATAATATTCAGAGCGTTGGTAATGCCAAGCACCCACAAAAAGGTCAGGCCGATATTCAGCCAGTGCGGCAGGAAAATTATCTTCAGATAAACGTTGAATTTAATCAGCACTATAACTGACAAGACCTGAACCGCCAGTTTGACAGCCGGGGAAAGCCGATAGAGATCGTCAAGGAACCCCAGCGTGACGATAACCAGACTGCCGAGAATGATTCCCAGCAGGTGATGGTGGACCCGGCTGGCGTAGAAAGTATAAACGGCAAGACCAACACAGAAGCTGAGAAATATCGCCGCGCCGCCCAGATAGGGAACCGGTTTTTTATGAGCCTTTATTTCCGTATCAGGGATATCAACAATTTGCTGGCTGGAACCGATATCCCGGAAAAGAGGCGTCAGGATATATGAGAATAACAAGGAAACGCTGAAAACAACCAGGTAAATAATCATAACAGCCTATCTCTTTTTCTCTTTAATTTCGTCCATACGCGAACTATTCTTGACACTCCCGGCCGATGTTTCTTCAAGGCGTAGTCCCAGCTTAAGGACTTTCAGCGTGTTATCCCCGATCCCTTGTACGGATAAAACGTCCTCCCAGCTTCGGAAGCCGTTAAGCGTCCGGCGGCGGCTGATTATTCTTCCCGCTAAAACCGGCCCGATTCCCTTAACGCTTTCCAATTGTTTCTTTGAAGCCGCGTTCAGCGATACCTTTTCCTGAACGGTATGATCCTTTTTAACGGTAAGACGCGCCAGGGGAGGCTGGATCAATTTAATCAAACTCAGGATTAAGATCAGCAGGGCCAGGTAAAGATACAGTCGTTTTTCGGTTTTCGTCAGCATGATCTCTCCTAAACTGTCCCCTATGGCAAAATAACGTTAACAACCTGAAAGAATTTAAAAACGCTAATCTATACGAACCTGTCCGCCCCCCCCCGTAGCCAAGCTGGCGGGGTCAGGTTCATTCTGATTTGTTTGAAATTCAGATGAAATAATTTCTCAAACCCTTGATTTTTAAGTTTTTT
>JAJRWM010000220.1 GCA_024276815.1 bacterium | reverse complement strand
TTGGAATGCTGAACCTGATTATGCTAACATTGACCGAAATATATTGATGTATCTGAAAGAAGGAAAAAACACCGTGAAAAAAATAGGAGTTATCGGTGTTGGCTCCTGGGGACGGAACCTGTTGCGGAATTTTTCCCGGTTAAGCGCCTGCGAGCTGACCTACGCCTGTGACCTTTTGCCTGAGCGCATCGAACAGGTCGCCGGCAATTATCCTCAAGTTAAATTTGTTAACGATTACAAGCTGATCTGCGCTGACCCGTTAATTGACGCTGTCGCGATTGCCACGACCGTGGCTTCGCATTATGAAATCGCCAAAGTCGCCCTGGAATCAGGTAAACACGTTTTCGTGTAAAAGCCCTTTACCACCAATTCGGAAGAAGCCGAGGACCTGATTGAAATCGCGGAAAAGAATGATTTGGTCTTGATGGTGGGGCACCTGCTGATATATCATCCGGCGATTGTCAAGCTAAAGGAAATCGTCGAATCCGGCGAACTGGGAGAAATTTATTATCTCTATTCCCAAAGAGTCAGCCTGGGACGGATCGCCACCGACGAAAACGCCATGTGGAGCCTGGCGCCTCACGATATTTCAATTATTCTCTACCTGCTGAATGAAGTCCCAACCTCGGTCTGGGCGCAGGGCCGTTCTTACTTGAGGGAGAATATTGACGATGTCTGTTTCCTCAACCTGGGATTTTCGGGCGGCAAAATGGCCAACATTCAGACCAGTTGGCTGGACCCGCATAAAATCCGCCAGATGACCATTGTCGGCAACAAGAAGATGGTTCTTTTTGACGATATGGCCTCGACGGAAAAACTTAAAGTTTATGACCGCGGTTTCGTCCAGGATTACAGTACCTACGGCGACTCCCTGACCTTGCGTTTTGGCGAGATCAATGTGCCGCTCATCAGTATGCATGAACCGTTAATGGAGGAATGCACTCATTTTATTAATTGCGTCGAAGAGAATAAACGGCCCAAAAGCGACGGGCACGAGGGCCTGGTCGTTGTTCGGGTCCTGCAGGCAGCCCAAAAGAGTATTAATCGGGGCGGCGTCCCGGTTAAAATCATCTGATCAGACAAAAAAACTCATTACGGCTTTTATGAATCTCGTTAAACTCAGGCAAGCTATACTCATTCGTTTTTCCAACTTCCCCAAAAAACCAACGGAACCTGGTGAAGTTTACCGTTAACAGGCACTAATATTATCTTTTATTTTTAATTTATTGGCAAACTAGAAAGGCAGATCATGAATCAACAAATTCAAGAAACGTTTCCCGCCGTTCCTCTTTTAGACCTGAAAGCGACCTACCAGGAGATGCGGGAAGAACTGGAAACCGTCGTTATTAATTTCATGAGAAAAACTCAATATATCATGGGACCGGAGATCGCCGAACTGGAAGCTGGCGTCGCCGGTTACTGTGGAGTAAAACACGCTGTCGGCGTCGCTTCGGGCAGCGACGCGATCCTGCTGTCTCTGATGGCGTTGGGCATCGGACAGAATGATGAAGTGATCACTACGCCCTTTACTTTTTTCGCCACTGCCGGGTCGATCTCAAGATTAGGGGCCAGACCTGTTTTTGTTGATATTGATCCCCGAACTTTTAACCTGGCGCCCTCGGAGCTAAAGGCCCGGATTACCAGTCGCACCAAAGCCATTATGCCGGTTCACATTTTCGGCCAGTGCGCCGAGATGGATCTTATTTCAGCGATCGCCGCTGAAAGCGGAATCCCGGTAATCGAAGACGCGGCTCAGGCTCTTGGCGCGACCTATAAAAACAAGCGCGCCGGCTCGATGGGTGACTTTGGCTGTTTTAGTTTTTTCCCCAGTAAGAACCTGGGTGGAATTGGCGACGGCGGCATGATAACGACCAACAACGAAGACCACCTGAACCTTTTGAAAAGTCTGCGGGTTCACGGGCATGAGCCGGGGCGGGCTAATTATCATAATCATATTGGCTGCAACAGCCGTCTTGACACAATTCAGGCGGCTGTGCTGTTGGTTAAATTGAAGCGCCTGGACGACTGGCATAACGCCCGGCGCGCCAACGCCGCTCTTTATGACAGCCTGTTAGCCGATGTCCCTGACATAAAAACGCCGTACATCAGCGAAGACTGCGCTTCCATCTACAATCAATACAGCATTCTCGCTGAAAAAAGGGATGATTTGCGAAAAATTTTAACGAGCCGGAATATCGGTTCCGCGATTTACTATCCCTTGCCGCTGCATCGACAAGCTTGTTATCAGGAACTCGGTTACCGGCAAGGGGATTTCCCCAACGCTGAAGATGTCTGTTCGCGTATTCTCTCCCTGCCGGTTTACCCCGGACTGACTGAGGACATGGTCAAGCGGGTAGCCGGCACCATAAAAGAGTTCTACCGGCTTTAAACAGCGAACCACCACTTTTTAAACTTGTCTGTCATTAAACACACTAGCCGACAGGCCATCATTGTACATTTTTGTACATTTTTTAAAGAATTTTCCTGCTACCGTAGATAATATATTTAACCCCTGACTTGGAGCGGAAAATGGATAAACTGATTCAGCAAATCGACCAGGCTATTGAGCGCTATCGCCGTTTCTCTAACAACTATCTGGTAGCCGATCTCATCCAAAAGATGGAAGGCCACAAAAAACAATTGGAGACCTACGACAACCGGGCGGCGTAGTTGGCCCGGCCGTCGCTGTCATTTTCCTGAGTTTTATCTTTGTTGGTAACTATTTACACCAAACCAGACTGTCCCTTATGCGAGAAGGCCGAGCAACTGCTGAAGAACCGCTTTCCCAAAATCCCGGTCGAGAAAATCAATATCGAGTTAAGCCCCGAACTCAGCCATGAATATCATGACAAAATTCCGGTTTTTTTCCTCAACGGGGCAGAGATTGGCTACTGGCGGCTGCCGATTAAAAAGCTGGAAAACATCCTGGCTGGCCTTGATAATAATTTTGACTGAAGCCGGAAGACCCTCGATTAAATTTCAACCTGCCTTTACATGCTTTAACCTAAAAGGTACAATTTGCGAATTAAAACAGCTTAACGAAAGTTATTTAAAATCGGGCCATGGAGGCTTTTAGTGATATCTGTAATTAAGGCGATTATCCTGGGCGTGGTACAGGGACTGACCGAGTTTTTGCCGGTAAGCAGTTCCGGACACCTGGTCCTGTTTCAAAGTTTTCTGAATATTGGCGGAAATAGTTTCTTTTTGGATGTGATGCTTCATTTCGGCACTTTGATAGCGGTCGCGCTTTTTTTTCGGGAGGATATCTGGAAGCTTATTAAAGTTGTCCCCCTGCTGTTTTGTGTCTCACGCTACCGCGAGTCCTTGCGGGAAAATTCTTATTTCCACCTATTGTGCCTGATAATTATCGGCACAATCCCCACCCTGATAATCGGCCTGGCCTTTAAAGAGCTCTTCAAATCCCTTTTTCAATCGCCCCTGATTATCAGCTTTACCCTGGCCTTAACCGGATTAATGCTTTTCAGCGCTGACCGGGTAAAGAAGACAACCCGCAAGATGAAAGAAATGACTTTCGGTGAAAGTTTTTTAATCGGTGTTGCGCAGGGGCTGGCGATCACCCCGGGAATTTCCCGCTCAGGCAGCACCATCAGCACGGCTCTCTGGCGGCGGATATCTCCTGAAGACGCCGGACGGTTTTCCTTCCTTCTATCTTTGCCGGCTATTCTAGGGGCCAACCTGCTGGAGGCCAAAGACGTCTGGGGACAAGTCCCGGCCGGGGAATTAAAAGTTATCGCTATCGGCACCCTGGTCGCTTTCCTCAGCGGCCTGGCGGCGTTGAAGCTGCTGATGTTTATGCTTCAGAAACAGCGGCTGCGCTATTTCGCCTATTACTGCTGGAGCGTCAGCGTACTGGGCCTGCTACTCTTCAGCTTAGGTTACCTGTAATCTTTTTCCTTATAATTCACCATAATCCGGAATCTGGTAGACCCGGTAGAGATCATTAGCGTAAACCTGTTTAAAAACCAACCTCTGGTTGCTTTCGGTAACCATGTAATCAATCCCGTCTTCCAAAGCGATGCGGCGAATCCGCTCATCGGTCAGGAAGTTACTCTGATTCCGATAAAATCTCCTCAGAAGATACAGGGGCAGCGCCTAGCCGCGCATCGGCCTGACTGAGTATACCCTCTTAAAATCATAACCCAGCGTTCCCAGCCGCCGGACGGTCTCCTGTCCCAGGAAAGGCATATATGACAAGAAGTCAGCGTCAAACCAGGTGATATAAACTCCGCGCCGGGAATAGCTGCGGAAACCTCTTTTATACGGCGGTATCAGGAACCGCGAATCCTTGGGAGTGTTTTCACTCACCCAAACCTGGAGAGCACGCCAGGCTTGCGCGTCTTTGGATAAGGGACGTTGCCACAACAAAAAGACACTGGTCGCGACTAAAGTTATCACCAGGGCAGCCGCGGTCGCCTGTTTGCGCAAACGGTTCTTCCAAAAGACGGCTGTCAGCAACAGGGCCAACCAGAAAGAAGCCAGGGTCAGCAGTCTCACCCGGTAGAGGCTCAGCACCGGATATTTCGCGTATAAGGGGAGCGGCTTGATCACGAAAAAATATAAACTCATCAAGACGGGGAACAAAACGGTGAAAACAACCGTCAACGTGGGGATTTTCCAGCGCTTGATCCGGAGCCGCGGATAAAAATGCTGAGCGAGAAAACCCAAGCTGACCGAAAGCAGAGCCAGGAAAGACAGGTAACCGTTGCCGCCGACTCCCTGCTGGTAATTAAGATTGCTGACGATTAGCAACGGAATCATTACCAAGGCCTGCTCAATCAAGCGGCCGCGGCGGAATATCCCGACCACGAAGTTGGCGAAATAAATTAAAAGAAAGATAACAAAAAAACGTGAAGAACGGAAAAAAGTAAACTTTACGATGGGCACAATCGGGATAAGCTCGGTGAACACCGTGCCGATTACCATCATGAAAATAATCGCGTAGATAAAATAATTAATAACTGACTGTTTGTCTTTTCCCGGCCGGGCCAGCCAGGCGAACGGCGTCAGGGCTAAAAGACAAAAAAATGGTTCCCACTGAAGCAGCCCAAAGCCAAAAGGGTAGGAATGATGCGAACGGCGGATACGGGTGAACAGTATCCAGTCCTCCCGACTTAATAAACCTGAGGTCGGCGTCTTGTCCAGAAAGATCCAGATTAACAGGGGCAGGGCGCCGACCGCGAAGGCGGTATAACACTTGAGCAACAGCTTTTTATCGAATTCGCCAAAATGGAAGAGAAGGTAAAAGGTGAACATGCAGAGCACAAAGACAGTGTGCGATCCATGAAAGTTAAACATCAGGCCCAGTAGAATAAAAGCGGGCAGATACTTTTTCTTTAAAAAACAGAGCAGGGAAAAAAGTAAAAAGGGGATGGTAAACAATCCCGGGAAGATATTAAGACCAAAGGGCGCGGAACCGCCCAAGGCCCATCTTAACGCCAGGCCTGGGAAAAGCAGGAAAATACTTAAATAACCGACACTGTTTTTTTTGAATAAATATACCGCCAGATAATAAACGGCATAAACCCCGAGAAAATTTTGAATGAGAAAAAGCGCCCATAAGACCGCGTTAATCGGTATGATTTTCGCCAGCCAGAAAGGCAGCAGGTAGTGAAAACTGTAATTGTGTTCAAAGGTCCGCTGCATGAGATCGTTTTGATAAAGAGTGTTGTCCTGTCCCCATTGCAGGCCGGGCAAGAGATTGCTGTTGTAAGACAAATGATAATCGAGCGTGCCGCCCCAGGCGATATTCAGAAAGACCGCGATGAAAAAGACCACCCAGAAATCAGGTGTTTTAATTATTCTTTTTAAGGTTTCCATGCCTAACGACCTAACGGCTCTTATGAGGTAACATTATTTCTTTGAGCAGGCTCAGTCCGGCCCGGGCCTTGCTTTTAAACTCAGACCAGCTTCTCAGCTTCACGACGCTTTTAACGAGATAGGCCGGCCGGAAATAGAATCCGCGCAAAGCTCTTTCCTGAATCTGGAAAAGTTCCGCCGGAGAAAAGTTCTCGTCCCAGAAACGGGGACTGTAATCGGGCTCCGGGGCCTTGGCGAATTCCAGCCAGTAATCCTTTTCATAAAGACCCTTTTCCAGGCCCATGCGGTACATTTCCGTCCCCGGCCAGGGAGTCGTTACCGAGTAGCTGACAAAATCAGGCTTCAGCGCTCTCGAAAAACGAATGGTCTCTTCTATTTCAGACCTGGTCTCGCCGGGCGACCCCAGCATAAAATAGGCGAAAGTAGTGATGCCGGCTTCCCTGGTCAATTTAAAAGCCGTACTGACCTGTTCCAGGGTGATACGCTTGTTCATAATATCAATTATTTTGCTCGAGCCGCTCTCTACCCCGTACTGAATTCTGATACAGCCGGCCTTTTTGGCCAGGTCCAGCATCGGACGGCTCACTTTGTTGACCCGCGCCCGGAAGGACCAACTGAATTTCAGCCCGCGTTTTAATATTTCCTCGCAGAACTCGACCACTCTTTCAACAGAGATATTGAAAGTATCGTCATAGATATCAATTTCCGAGATGCCGGCCTTCAGGCACAGTTCGATTTCGTCAACCACGTTTTGGGGCGAACGAAGCCGCAGCTTGTTCCTGGAAAGCTGACAGAAGATACAGCGATTCGGACAGCCCCGGCTGGTGATAATGGTTGAACCAAGCGTCCCGCTGGTGAAAACCGAGGTGTATAGCTCCTGAGGTAAGAGGTCGCGGGCGGGAAAGGGCAATTCATCCAGTTCCCTGATGAAGAAAGCGGGGCTGAAGTCGATCGGCCGGCCGTAATTCCTGGTAAAGACCCCGGGGATGTTATCCCCCGCACCGCCTTTAGCCAAATCCTCGACCAGGGCCGTAAAACTGACTTCGCCGTCGCCGACAGTCACGGAGTCCACCGGTTCCAGGGCCAGGGTCTCGTCAGGATAAATCGATAAATGGGGTCCGCCCAGGTTAACATGAATCTTCGGATTAACTTTTTTGGCGATTTCAGCGACTCGCAGGGAATCATAAAGCATGTAGGTGACAACGCTTATGCCGATGATGTCAGGATTAATCTCAGCGATCCTTTTTTCGATGTCGGAATAAGTCAATTTTTCAGCCTGGGTATCGAGTATCAGTATTTCATGGTCGGTATTCCTGAGCAGGTAAGCGGCGATGTACAAAAGACCGAGCGGCGGCTTGGCCCCCTGGTCTTCCTCGGCGACTTTAGGCAGCGAGGGCCGGACGATATGCAGGCGGGGAGGATAAATCAACAAGACTCTCATGATTGATCGTTTTTGCTGACCAGGAAATCGCCAATCGCCAGATAATCGATAGCCGGTATGTAAAAAACAGTGCAACGCGTCCTTCGGCGAACAGACAATGGGTTCCCCCCGAACATTGAATGAGGTGTTAATAGCCACCGGCTCTCCGGTTATTTTCTCAAATTCCTTTATCAGCCCGTAAAACCCGGCATTCTGTTTTTCATTGACAGTCTGTACCCGGGCAGTTCCATCAACATGAGTGATAGCGGGAATAACTTTCCGCTTGCTCTTTTTAACCGGCATAACCAGCAGCATGAACGGCGAAAAATCAGCCCCGTCAAAATATTGGGAGACTTTTTCCTCCAGCACCACCGGGGCAAAAGGACGAAAGCCTTCCCTATGCTTTACTTTGCTGTTGAGAATATCTTTCATCCCCGGATTACGCGGATCAGCCAGGATACTCCGGTTGCCCAAGGCTCTCGGACCGCATTCCATACGTCCCTGGAACCAACCGATAATTTTACCCTCGGAAATCAGCCGGGCGGTCAGGGTTGCCAAATCGGCTCTTTTTTCGTAAGTTATCCGCTGGTTTCCCTTCAGTTCCGTCTCAATCTCCTCGTTGCTGTATTCCGGCCCCAGGTAAGCGGTTTCCTGTACGAATTTTCGGGGTTGCCTTAAAATGCCATTATATATCTTCAGAGTACAGCCCAGAGAGGTGCCGGCGTCACCGGCGGACGGCTGGATGAATATCTCCTTGAAGGGCGTGCGTTCCAGGATTTTATTGTTCGCGACGCTGTTCAGGGCGAACCCGCCGGCATAACAGAGTTTTGGCTCTTTGGTGATCTCGTACAGATGGTTGGCGATATGAACAGCGGCCTCCTCGCAGGCCGCCTGCAGGGAAGCGGCGATATCGCAATGATCCTGGGTGAGTTCGCTCTCCGGAACCCGCTTGGGGCCGAAAGTGTCAATGAACTTTTGCGAAATCCAGTCGTGACGGGTCCAGTTTTTATAATAATAGCTGAAATAGCTGGTATCCACGGCGATCCTTCCTTCCGATTTCAGGGCGATGATTTCACGGAATTTGTCAAGATAGCGAGGTTTGCCATAAGGCGCCAGCCCCATGACTTTTCCTTCCCCGTTCATCATCCGGAAACCCAGGTATTCGGTTACCGAGGTATAAACACAGCCGATGGAATGGGGGAAGCGAAAAACCTTCAGCGGTTTCATTTTCAGGCCCGAGCCAACTCCCAGCCAGGTCGAGGTGAATTCTCCCCAGCCGTCGATGGAAAGGACCGCGGCCCGCTCAAATTGAGAGGGGAAAAAGGCGCTCGCCGCGTGAGCTTCATGGTGCTTGATATAATGGAATTTAAAATTCCCCCGGCTCAAACCGAAGATCGACTCGATCTTTTTCGGCAGACCAAAGATGCTCCCACCAATATTCAGGCGATCCCCTCCCATAAAACGCAGGCTCCGGGGGAAATACTCCACCAGGTAACGAGCCAGGTTCACCGCGGTTAGATAGGGGTTAAAATAATAGCCGATATGATCGATGTCGTCAATCGTCAGGCCTTGCGAATCCAGGCAGAAGTGGAGAGATTTAAGGGGAAATTCCTTGGTATGTTTGACCCTGGTCAGCCGTTCTTCCTCGATAACCATAACCGGCAAACCATCTTTTAAAAGACTGAAGGATGTATCATGCCCATAGGCGTTAAAACCTAAAATATACAAAGTAGCCAATCCCCTGAGAGCGCTAATAATTTGAAAAAGGAATGCTTATTATATCAAATTTACCTGTTTCCTGACTACCTTTATCGAATTTGGAGCGTAAGGCGTCAGTCTTCCGGAAGAAAATTCTTATTTGTCATTCAAGTGCCAGCGGGAATGACACCGGGGGGCTCCCTCTTCACTGACGGGTTACATGGGCATGTCATGAGCCTGTTTTTTCATGGGTAAACCTTTTTAAAAATCAGAGCGCTTGACGATCTAACAGGTTTATTGGGATAGGGGGAAAGGGCGCCTATTAAAATCAGGCGGAAGCTTTGCTCTAAAGACAGGCCAGCTCTTTTTTAACCCCGATATCATTGGGCCGATATTCGAGAGCTTTCAGCAGCATTTCCTTCGCCTTGCCGGCTTGCCCCTTTTTCCGATAAGCCTTACCCAGCCAGACGTAGGCTTGATATTTGCTTGAATCCAGTTCCAGAGCTTTATTCAGATTCTCAATGCCCTTTTCCAGATCGCCGCCGAAAAGATAGGGAGTCGCGACATAACTGATGCCAAAGCCCACATAAACATCGGCGTTATTGGGGTCCAGTTCCAAGGCTATTTGAAGCTCCCGGGAGGTTTTTTTCTGATAAACCAAACCGGCAAACACACCATTCAAGCGGATCTTCTGGCCCAGCGTCGCGGCCAGGAGACAATGCGAATCGCTGAACTTGTCATTCAGCTTGATCGACTCGTTCAGGTATTTGAGGGCTTCCTCGATATGAAAAGACGCCTTCTCCTGATTTTTCCTGTTCTGGTAGATTTCAACCAACTCGGTGTTGGACTGGGCAATACTGTAGGCGGTCAGGTAATCGCGCCCGGAAGAGGCGTAGAGTTTCATCAGCTCTTTCCGGGCACGGTTCAAGACATTAATATCGCGCGCTTTAGCGCCTTTTTTCAGCAGTTCACGAGCCGCGATAAACTGCTGGTTATTACTGGTGATATAGTTGGTTGAAGCAAACAGCGAAAGAGATAAACCACACAACATGGCTATGAGAAACAAGCGTTTGACGTTCAGCATTCTTCCTCCCTAAAGACAGTAGAGTATGGTACACAACCCTATTGAAAAAGTCAAGTATTCTGGAGCAAAATTATTTTAAAAAGCCCCCGCCCTGCCTGGACTTGTTTTTATTACCATCGCTTCTTACTAATTAGTAACGTTTAATCGGAGGTTTTGTCAACCAGATTCACCGGCCGCCTGCCATATCACTGTAATCAAGTTTTTTTTACCGGTTAAAACTGTCTTAACAGCCACGCCGAAGTCAAAACACAGGTCAACAGACTGAGCGTCAACCGGGGAACCAAAAAGCTGTCCTTTTCCCGACCCATTCTTTGCAGATACCAACTGAAAATAACAGGCAGCGGAATAAAATAATAATAGGGCTTTCCAGCCAGCAGAAAGGTCAGGACGGCCATTCTCTCAATCACCCCGGTATACTTAAAATATGGCGAGGGGTAAAGAACATTCTTGGAACCGGCCCACCAGGTCTTCTCGATGTAATAAAACAAAGCCACCGGCACGAACAGGCTGAAGATGTAACCATTGGCAAACTTGAAAAACAAGTCGCTGTAATAGATCCCGTGATAGAACCAGGGAAGCTCAATCACTTCATTTGAGAGCAACGCGATACTGACGCCGGCGATAATCACGACATGCACCAGTTGATCCATTAAAAACCACCAGATGCTGTCTTCGCCGGTTGAAACAATATAATTGATCTTCAACTTGTCCAAAACGGTGTGACTGCCCCACAAAATCAGGATTAAAAACCAGGTCCGGCCGGCGCTCAGGTAAGGTATCAGGCAAAGCAACGAGAAGACGGCGAAGACCGACGAGTGAAAAACCACTCCCCAGGAATACTTTACCCGCAGTTTATAGATTAAATCCGTCTGCAAAGCGAAGTCCGCCAGCAGATGCGCCAGAAGCAACCGCAAAAACACAAACAAGATCAGACCTTCCAGCCGGTTAATTCATATATTTTGATGGGCTGCGTGCGTCCCTTGACCGTCGTCTCGCCAAGTTCCCTGACCACAGCCTCTTCCTTGACCTTTTTATAAGTAAACTCACTGATGATTATGCTGGTATGATATTGCTTGTTCGCCGACTCAAGCCGCGCCGCCAGGTTGACGGCGTCGCCGATAACCGTATAATTCATGATTTTCTGCGAGCCCATGTTGCCAACAAACATCTCGCCGGTATTGATACCAACGCCGATATTCAACAGAGAGCGGCCTTCGCTCTCCCACTTAAGATGCAGTTTCTTGAGAGCTTTCATCATTTTCAGAGCCGCCCGACAGGCCCGGCGCGCTTGGTCATCCTGGGATACGGGAGCGCCGAAGATCGCCATGATCGCGTCGCCGATATACTTGTCGATCATGCCCTCCTGGTCAAAGACACAATCGGTCATAACATCCAGGTATTCATTAAGCTGCTCCATGACCACGTCAGCCGGCAGAGATTCCGACCAGGAAGTGAAATTACGGATGTCGCTGAATAAAACTGTCAGTTCTTTCTTTTCACCGCCCAGCGAGACTTTTTCCGGATGCTTTACCAGTTCATCGACCAGCGCCGGCACCAGGTAGCGGGAAAAAGTGTTTTTGATAAGTTTCTTCTCCCGCTGTTCCAGGGCGAAATGATGCACGGTCGCCCCCGTAAAAGTTAAAAAAGCGGCCCAAAGCGGCGGCACCACGGCTACCCAGAGCGACATCTCCTCAAACATAAACTGGCTGGCAAAAAGATAACCGATGACAATAATCACAGTGATAAGCGCCGAAACCAACGGCGAGAAGAAGATTAAGGCGCCAGCGGTAATCAGAGCCAGGCCGAAGATCGCGAGGAAGTCAAAAAGGTTGGAATTACGCCTGATAAAGTCCTCGTTCAGCAAGTTGTCAAGCACGGTGGCGTGATA
>JAJRWM010000219.1 GCA_024276815.1 bacterium | reverse complement strand
GCGGTATTTGCGTCCCTCTCTGATTTATGAGAATCTTCGCGCCCAGCCACCTGCTTCAGTCTTATCCCCTGCGTGAGGCTTTGCGGGAAATAGCCGTCCTGGGGTTCGCCGGCAGCGAGATCTGGCATGAGCATCTTGAGGAGGCCCCGCCGTCTGTCAAGACGATTAAATCATTCCCGCTGGCATACTCCTTTCACGCGCCCAGTTGGGATATAAACCCAACCTCCCGGCTTAAGGCGGTTCGGGATTTTTCCGTTAATCTGATTCTGGAATCATTGAACTTCGCCGCTTCGATCGAGGCTGAAGTGGTGGTGGTTCATCCGGGATTCAAGAGTAATCCTAAAGATGATTTCAAGGTCTACGAAGATTTTCTTGAGGATTTTTTGAGCAGGCTTACGATCAGGGGCAAAGAACTGGGGCTGGTCATCGCCGCGGAAATTATGGACGCCACTCCCAATCAACTGGTGAACACGCCCCAAGTTGCCAATTACCTGACCAGCGCGATACCCGGCCTGACAATCTGCTTTGATGTCGCTCACGCCGGTCGTTTCAGTGAGCCACTTAAATCACTTGGTCAAATTGACAAGGTCAGTCACTTTCACCTGAGTAACACGACCGCTGAGATTCCCCATACAGCGCTGGCAGACGGCCATCTTGATATCGGAGAGATTCTCGCCGCCATTGAAAGCCGCTATCCTCAGGCCATAATCACCAACGAAGGTTTTGACCCCTCCGACGAGCTAGGCCTGGTCAAAAGGAATAAAGCGTATTTAAAGTCAACAGGCTTTTGGCGGGAGAACACGCCGGATAAACTTATTCCACCAGCTCCAGCTGTTTGAGTTTTCCGAACAGCAACTGGCCGACCTCGTGATGCACGGATTCATTGGGGTGGCCGTCAAGCTTATTTACGATCAGCCGGGCGGCGGCTCTACCCCGAAATAGCGGCGCCAGATCAAGAACGGGCACGTTTTCCGATTTTAAATAATCAACAATCCGGGAGGTAAAAAACTCACTTTTTTCAATTTGATTCAGCTTGGGCCAGACGACGACAAGCAGTTTGCTCCGCTTCGATTTGGAATAGTCAATAATGTATTTTAATTCGGTAAGATGCTCCCGCCAGATCCGCTGGTTTTTATAGCTTTCGTAGAGAAAACCCCAATATGGCGAACCGATCTTTCTTCTGTAGTACCGCCAGAAAAGCGCGTTGATAAAATACGATTTAGCGATGATTTTTTCAACCGTGTCATTCAACTCAATGCGGGGTTCTATGGGCAAAGACGAGCCGGTCAGCCGGCGTACGGTTTCGTCAATGTCATTGATATAATAGGAAAGGATGATGACATCGGGCCGACGCGGATAGTTTCTGATGGCGCGTCCCTCCTTGACCGTGCCCCAGCCGTTTTTGGCGATCACCACAACCCGCCATTTATTCCCCAGTTCGTCAGCCAGGAGATTGGCGAACCGATCCTTGATATCTTCGATGCCATGGCCGGCGACGATGGAATCACCGACAACAAAGAGAACCTTTTTCCCGTTAAAAGATTCCGGGGAGTGTTCAACGTCCCGATAACCCATGGAGTTGATCGGCCGCCAGTACTTTTCAAACCATAACCTCGAAGACAGGGTAAAAATAAAGGTGTCGGAAACAGCGTACCTGGTTGAAAAATAGTATTCAACTCCCAGGAACAGAAAGATGGTCGTAAACCCCAGGACCAGAAAATTAATCGCCCGGTTACGTATCTTACCGGGCCTGAGCCAGAGATGCCTGAACAGAAGAAAAAACAACAGCATGGCCAACAGGGAAAAGAGGAAGCCTTTTATCACATTAACAGGAACCATAGTCTTTAATCCATGAAGAGTCTGACCGCCAAGGTAATTATAGCAGATTCAAAATCGGCGGCGGCAAAACAACGAAATTTCAACCATTTGTTAGCCGGCCGGAAGAACTTCAGAGGAGCGGGTTCATTCTTTTTTAATCTTGTAATACCAAACAGCCGATATTAGAATTGTAAAAAAAATAAAAACGATTTTTTATCAGGGGGGTAAAAAAACGTGGGAACGTTCATTTTCTTCTTGCCAGCAACCTCAACCACTTAAAACACATTATGAAAAAACTGCCTGGAAAATTCACAATTAACTTTTGGGTGTGATAAACTTTACCTATGAAAGCTCTGTCAGTTTTGGGCTTCGGGACAAAGTTTTTGTAACACGCTGGTATCGTTGGGATAATAGTCACAGCCAGCCTTGTTCATTAATCCTTAAACGCCAATAACCGTAAAAAAGAAGGGAACCATATGTTTAAGAGACACAAAGATATTTTTATGCTTATATCATTATTGCTTGCGGCGTCCAATATTCACGCCGCCTGGAATATCTGGACAATTGACGACAGCGTCAAAGTCCGGCCCGATTCGACAATCGTCAATTCAGTTTATTCCGTAGCTAACCCGAATCACAAAAATATCAATATGGTCTGGAACCGCGCCGGCAGCACGACCGCTTTAAGCGGAGCGAAAAACGAATACACGGCCTTCCAGATCATCATCGAAGCGAAGGGCGCGCCCTTGAGCGACGTTAATGTCACGGTGAGCGACCTCGTTAAACCGGGCGGTATTATTACCAGCGCTGACAATATTGAATTATTCAAAGAAGAATATATTGAAGTCACGGAGCCGTCCACGCCCCGGGACGCGAGAACGGGAAGCAGCGCCGGCGTTGGCTGGTATCCTGACGCTTTGGTCCCCTTCTACGCTCCGCCGCCTCACGGCGCGCCCTTTAATATCGCCGGCGATAAATGCCAGGCGGTCTGGGTCGATGTTTACATCCCCAAAACAGCCTCGGCCGGAACCTACAGCGGGACGATAACGGTATCCGCAGCCGGTCAGGCCAAGCAAGAGATAAATTTAAGCTTGGAGGTCTATGATTTTTCCCTCCCCGATAAAGCCAGCCTGATGATGAACTGGCGGTTCTACCGGCTGGAGATTGCCAGGCTGTTTGAACTGGGGCCGATGGACTGGTCGCGGAACGCAGTGGACTGGAATATCACCAAACAGTTCTTTGAAATGGCCCATAAACACCGGGCGCAGCCTACTACGCGGTTTACCAGGCCCATCAGAACCGTCAACAGCCTCAGCGGCGAACTCAGCAATATTGACTGGAGCTATTTTGACAGCACTTTCGGGACCTTTCTCGACGGCAGCGGTTATTCTGACGGAGTGCCCAACCAGATCTGGGAAACCGGCCTGGGCGGCGGCGGGGGCAACCCGTTTCTCAACCATGACCAGGCCTACTGGAATAACTTCTATCCGCAAAGCGCCGCCATGTGGGCGGATCATTTCAGAGACAAAAACTGGGTAAAACAAATTCCTTTCACCTACTTTACCGACGAACCAAGATTATCGGAATATGAGAATCTCGACCTAGCCTCGCGGCTGATAAATACCGGCAGTCAGGGGCGGCTTTTTTTTATGGTTACCGAACACGCCTTCCCTCTCGATCCGGTGGATGAGTTTTACGATCTGAGCGCCGAACGGCAGTTTGGACCTGACCTCTGGACCAGGGAAAACGCCGCCACGGGCGATACTTCCCCTGATTATCCTGATTGGGTCGGTAACGCCGACACCAAAATTGATATCTGGTGCCCCAACGGACAATTCTATTTTCCCGCCGACCCGGAGATACCTGACACCGTCGAAACGCTGAAAGCCAAGGGAGACCTCGCCTGGGTCTACCAGGGAGCCGGCGAACCCTGGATCGGCAATACGCTCATCGATGATAACGGCCTGGCCTGCCGCACCTGGGCCTGGATGGCCTGGAAATATGATGTGGACGGCATGTTTGTCTGGTGCGCTAACTATTGGGAAAAAAGTACCGATAATTATACCAACCTGGACGCGGTATACACCAATCCCAACAGTTGGGGAGGAGGGGGAAATGTCTTTAACGGCGACGGGGTGCTCTTTTATCCCGGCCATCAAAAGGGCTTGGAGGAACCAATCCCGTCGATCCGCATGAAGGCTTTCCGCCGCGGGTCTCTGGATTACGAATACCTGAAACTGCTGGAATCGCTGGGCGACAAGGCTTTCGCCGACGCCCAGGTTGACAGTATCGTATCCCGGGCTTTCAACTACTTCAACCCTCCGACCGAGTTGACCACTGACGCTCTGGCCGGCGATACGACAATCAGCGTCGCTGACGGCGCCAATATCGGTTCATCGTCATCGATCCTGATCAAGGGGAATACCAGCGCCGAAGACGAGGTCAGAACCGTCACCAACAGTTCCTCGATGGCCCTGAACCGCCCCCTGGAGTTTAATCATCCCGCCGGCAGCGTCGTCGCTCCCCGTTACGCTCCCTATTCCTGGCATGACAACTACGATGTTGAAGCCAAATGGAGTAAAAACCCCGACTCCTGGTCTCAAGCCCGGTTGAAGATGGCGGCCCGGATAACCGGTCTGCTTGACGCGGGCGCGGCCTTTGATACCACTGAACCCCAGGTAATCAGCGTTAACGATATCTCTGCTCTTCCCGGCGAAGACGGAGAAGTTGTTTTGAGCTGGCTGGCGCCCCATGATGACCTAAACGAAGAAAGCGTCGCCGGGTATGACATTCGCTATTCCACGACGCCGATCATCATGATAGGCGACTGGAACCAGGCAACCCGCTACCCGGGCCAGTTGGTTCCGCAGACGCCGGGAACCAGGGAACAGATCACTCTTTCCGGTCTCTACGGTGCGACCACCTATTATTTTTCTATCCGCTCCATCGACGAAGTCGGCAACCAGTCCTGGTTGTCAGAAAACATCGCTATCACTACTCCCAATGACGCAACTCCTCCCGACCCGGTGGTAGACGTCGGGACCGAAGTCACCGGCTCTTCGGTTACCATTACCTGGGATGTCAACCACGCCGGCGACCTCAGGGGCTATAACCTCTACCGCTCCACCACCAGCGGCGGCCCTTACACCAGGTTAAACCCCGCCCCTTTGACAACTCCGGAATATGTTGATCGGACCCTGGCGGAAGCGACCTATTTTTACCTCGTCAGAGCCGTGGACCGAAGCGGCAACGAGAGCCGTGACTCAGCCGAGGCCAGCGCGCTGGTAGCCCAGGCGACTCTCAGCTCTGCCAATATCTGGCTGATTGATGACAGCGTTAAAGTCAGACCGGATAAAACGATTGTTAACCGGCTATACGAATCAGCTAATCCCGGCTTCAAGGACAGCAATATGGTTTGGGATCGCAATACTTATACGGCGAACATTTACGGCGCGAAAAATGAATATACGGCTTTTCAGGTTATCATCGAATCTGATGGAGGTTATCTGAGCAACGTGAATGTCAGCGTCAGCGACCTCTTCGGACCGGGGGGAATGATTTCCAGTCCCGATAATATTGAATTATTCAAGGAATCATATATTAACGTAACCCAGGCGTCCAACCGGCATGGCAACACCGGGCCCGGCTGGTATCCTGACGCTTTGGTCCCCTTCCACGCCCCGTCTCCCCATGGCGCGCCTTTTAACATTAACAACGGGAAATGCCAGGCGGTCTGGGTCGATGTTTACATCCCCAAAACGGTTAACTCCGGGACCTATAACGGAACCATTACGGTCACGGCGGACGGCCAGACCGATATCGTAGCCGACCTGGAATTGAAGGTCTGGGACTTTACCATTCCCGACGCGGCCAGCATGACTATGAACTGGCGGTTGTACCGTGAGGATATCGGCTGGCTCTATGAAAGAGTCGGAAACGTGGGGCCGGGCGGTTCCTGGGTCTCGATGGACTGGAAGAAACATACCAAGGATTGGGATATTACCAGGCAGTTTTTTGAAATGGCCCATAAACACCGGGCGCAGATGACGACCCGTTTTACCCGGCCGATCAGAACGGTCGATCCGGTTACCGGCGACGTCTCCGGCGTGGACTGGAGCTATTTTGACAGTACTTTCGGGACCTTTCTGGATGGCAGCGGTTATTCTGACGGCGTCCCGGCCAGGGTTTGGGAAACAGATCTGGGCAACGGGGGCAAATACGCTTTTATTTTATCCACCTATCCGATGAGTTACTATCAGAATTATTATCCGCGGTACGCCTCGATCTGGGCGGATCATTTCGAGGCCAAAGGCTGGCTGGACCAGACGCCGTATACCTATTTTTGCGACGAACCTAATCTCGAACTGTATGGCGAACTAGCTGAGGTCTCCCGCATGATAAATATCGGTAGCCAGGGCCGGCTGAAGTTTATGGTGACCGAACAGGCCGCCCCCCTGGACCCGGTGGAGGAACTGGCTGATATTGGCGCCGAAGAAAAATATGGGCCTGATCTCTGGACCAGGGAGAACGCCGCCAACGGTGAGACCAGTCCTGATTATCCTGACTGGGTCGGTAACGCCGGCACCAAAATTGATATCTGGTGTCCCAACGGACGGTATCTTTTCCCTTCCGACCCCTATCTCCCTGACACCGCGGCAACAGTTAAAGCGGCCGGAGACCAGGTCTGGGTCTACCAGGGAGCCGGCGAACCCTGGATTGGCAATATCACGATTGACGATAACGCTCTTGCCTGCCGGACCTGGGCCTGGATGGCCTGGAAATATGATGTGGACGGCATGTTTGTCTGGTGCAGTAATTACTGGGAAAAAAGTAGCGGTAACTATACTGATCTGAAAGCCGTCTACACCAATCCCAGGACATTGTATTCCGGTATTGACGTTTACAATGGCGATGGGGTGCTTTTTTACCCGGGGCGCCAAAGAGGACTGGATGAGCCGGTCCCGTCCATACGCATGAAGGCGTTCCGCCGCGGGTCTCTGGACTATGAATATCTGAAAATCCTGGCATCTTTAGGCGACAAAACCTATGCTGACCAAAAGGTTGACAGCATAATAGAGAAAGCGTTCAACTCTTTTAATCCGCCGACCAGCCTGACGGCTCCGGCCGCCGCCGGCGACCTCACGATCAGAGTCGCGGACATTACGCACATTGGCGTTCCTTCATCAATTTTAATAAAAGGCAATATTCCGGCTGAAGACGAGGTGCGGTCGGTTGTCAACCAGCAGACCATGACCCTGAACCGACCGCTGGAGTTTAACCATGATAACGGCAATGTCGTCGCGCTGCGTTACGCTCCCTACTCCTGGCATGATAATTACGATACCACGGCGAAATGGTCGAAAAACCCGGCTGACTGGTACCAGGCGCGGCTCGAACTGGCCCAGCGGATTGTTGATTTGCTTACCACCCCGGAGACCATCACTGCCCCGGCTATGCCGACCGGCCCGACGACGGTCAGCGCCGGCGTAACTTACAACTACCAGACCTTTACCTCCATCTCCAGTTCCGGTCACGACCTGGAATACCAGTTTTACTGGGGGATCGGCGTC
>JAJRWM010000218.1 GCA_024276815.1 bacterium | reverse complement strand
CGCCTTTCTTCCTTCGGGGGAGGTGGAGGAGACGCTGGTAGTTATCGCTAACGACGACCGGACACGTAAACTAACGCTCCTGGTCAGCGCCTATGGCGGTAAAACCGAGATCAGGGAAAGCTCCGGTGAAGACGACTCCTTAAGGTGAAAAACTGACTCCGATGGGCTGCCAGTATCCTCCTTGTTTTTATGGGGGAGGGTTTGGTTCCCGCCAGAGATGCCCCCGGTAGGTGCGCATGTGAAATGAGTCGCCTTGTCTGCCCAGGGAATAGTTGGGATTCATCGGCACTTTGCCGTAAGGCGTGTCAATCGTATACAGGGGAATGCCGAGGCCGGTGAGCCGGCCCCGTAATTCAGAGATTATGGACTGGCCGGTTTCAACGGTGGTCCGAAGATAGGCTGTGCCCGCCACCAGGTGGCACTGGAACAGGTAGTAAGGTCGAATCCGCATTTTTAACAGGCCTCGTGACAGCGCTTTCATGGTTCCGCTGTTATCGTTCACCCCCTTTAACAACACTGACTGATTGCCAAGCGGTATTCCTTTCGAGAGCAGAAGATCAGCCGCCGCGGCCGCCTGGGTCGTCAACTCCCGGGGATGATTAAAATGCAGGTTGAGCCATAAGGGATGGTGTCTCGCCAGCATCGACGCCAGTGAAGGAGTAATTCGTTCGGGGAAGGAGGTCAGTACCCTGGTGCCAACGCGGATAATTTCCACGTGTCGGATTGTCCGTAACCGCTTTAAAAAGCTGTCCAGCGCATCTTCCGGTAGCAACAGCGGATCGCCGCCGGTAACCAGAACATCCTTGATTTCTGTATTGGCGGCGATGTATTCCAAAGCCTCTCCACGTTCAGCCTCACTGACAACAAGCGAATTCTTTGATTTTTTGAAAAGAGATTTACGAAAGCAGAAGCGGCAAAGAGAAGCGCAGTTACCGCAAACAACGACCGCCACCCGGTCAGGATAGACCTGGATTAATCTCATGGTCACGGTGTGCTCGCTTTCAAGCAGGGGGTCAGCCTGCCCCAGATCATCACTCAGTTCCCTGATATCAGGCAGGAACTGAAGCCGGATAGGACAGTTTGGATCGCGGGGGTCCATCAGGCTGGCGGGATATTCTGATATCCTGAAAGGGTAGCGTGCCGCCGCTCTTTCCATCTCCGCTATTCGCGAATTAGGCAGCTCAATATCTCTGGACAGCTCACTTATCTTAACAATACTTTTCATTATAATTTAACACATCCAGTAATGCGTCAGTATTTTGTTGGCAAGCCCTTTTTCCAAAATTTTTCATTTGTCCCAGACCTGCGTGAACGCAAGTATTAATTCCCGCTCATAGCGCTGCTTAAAATCGTTTCCATTTTTTTCAAGATGTCTTCGATAGCTTCACCGTTTTTAGCTTCAGCCAGATCTTCAACGCTTCCCGCTAACTTAAAAAACTCAACCGCTTTTTCGGCGCTAACTCCTTTATCTTTCAAGGCTTTGATGATTACCCCTTTCATTGCCTCAATTTCGTCCATCTCTTCAGCGGTGTTTTCATAATTCTTTTCTTCAGCTTCTTCCCCAGCTTCTTCCAGAATTTGATCTGCCATTAATAAAATAGGAGGATCAGGATAATCAAAGTGGTTCATGATATCCAGAAGAAGTTCCTGTAGCTTGATGGATGGTTTTTCAACCCTCTCAGCGTCTTTGCTGGCTAATTCTTTTTTCAGCACGGTAACAATAAAAGTAAATTTTTTAATCAGCCTGTCATCGACTTTACCTTTTAGTTCACCGGTCAGACTACCAAAATCAGCTTCGATTTTTTCCACGACTTCAAGCGCTTCATCCCATTCGCCTCCCCGAAACCCCTCCTCAAGACCGGATAAACCCTTAAATATTCCCATAACTTTGGGAATCGGTTTCGGCTTTTGCGCACTGACCATCGGCACGGCAAAAACCAGCGTCAAAAACAACAAAACAGTTAAACTCACAGCAATTTTCTTCATTCCGCTCCTCCTCTGTTTTTAATTGAACTGATATTCTCTTATATAGCGTCTGGATGCGCCTTGTCAATAATTTTATTCACATAATAATCCAACTAAGTATTAATTTATGCCATATTTTCTTTCGCGCCGCCCAAGCCAAGGGAAACGCTGGACGGGCGGTAGGGCTGATTAATTATTTTTTTACTTTGCGGCTTATAATTTATCGTTAATTTAGCTATAATGATAAAAAATATTCTGGAGAACGCGCATGATTGACCGGAAAGATGTTGAGCACATAGCCCGCCTGGCCCGCCTTCGGTTAACCGAAGCAGAAAAAGAAATGTATTTAAACCAATTAAACAGTATTATGGAATACATGGATAAACTGAATCAACTGGACACCACGGAGACAGAACCAACCCTTCATGTGTTGCCCAAAAAAACGTGTCCCGAAAAGATGTTGTCATTGAATCGTTGCCGCATGAAGAAGCCTTGGCAAACAGTCTTGACAAGGATGATGACTTTTTCATCGTCCCGGCTGTAATTGAGGAGCAATAACCTATGGAATACGAAGCGGTAATCGGCCTTGAAATCCATGCCCAGCTAAAAACCAAAACGAAAATCTTTTGCGGCTGCGCCAACTCTTTTGGCGAACCGCCCAATACTCTGGTCTGCCCGGTTTGTCTGGGGCTGCCCGGCGTTTTGCCGGTTTTGAACCAGCAGGCTCTTGAGCTGGCTTTGAAAGCGGCCCTGGCGCTGGATTGTGAAATTCCTAATTTCAGCAAGTTTGACCGGAAAAATTACTTTTATCCCGACCTGCCCAAGGGTTATCAGATATCCCAATTCGATCAGCCGCTGGCCAAAGGCGGTTATCTGGAAATCAATGTTGGCGGAGGAATAAAAAAGATTGATTTGAACCGTATTCATATGGAAGAAGACGCCGGGAAGCTGATCCACGCTTCCCGGAGGGGGAGCCAGGTGGACCTGAACCGGGCCGGTGTTCCTTTAATAGAAATTGTTACCGAACCGGTAATCAAGTCTCCGGCCGAAGCGTACGAGTTCTTGACGACTCTCAAGGCTGTTCTGGAGTATATCTACGCCTGTGACGGCAATATGGAACAGGGTTCTTTGCGTTGTGACGCCAATATCTCTGTCCGGCCAAAAGGCGAAACAGCCCTGGGGGTTAAAGCGGAAGTTACAAACATGAATTCCTTCCGCAATGTTCAGGCCGCCCTGGAATACGAAATCGACCGACAGATCAGCGAGGTGAAAAAGGGCAATCGGATTGTTCAGGAAACCAGTCTCTTTGACGCCGCTAAAAATCGTACGGTAGCCATGCGCAGTAAAGAAGAATCCCATGATTACCGTTATTTCCCTGAGCCGGACCTGGTGCCGGTTATGGTCGCGCCGACCTGGCTTGGTGAATT
>JAJRWM010000217.1 GCA_024276815.1 bacterium | reverse complement strand
GGGAGCGGGCCGCGGGAAGCCGGTCTCAAGCGGTTGGTTGAGGAATTGAGGCTGGGAGAGCGGCTGAAATTTCTCGGTTTGATTGACGACATGATAAGTTATTATAACGCCTTGGATGTTTTTGTGCTGCCTTCCTTAACCTAAGGGCTGCCTTTGGTTGTTCTGGAAGCCATGGCGTCGGGTTTGCCGGTTGTCGCCTCGGATGTCGGGGCGGTGTCCCGGGCTGTTGAGGTTGGTAAAACCGGTATCCTGGTCGAAGCCGGCGACGAAGCTGCTTTGGCGGAAGCGGTCAGGCGCGTTCTTTCGGACAAGGCAGAGGCGGCCAATATGGGTAGAGCCGCGCTTGGGGTCGTTAAAGAGAAGTTCAGCGCGGCGGTCATGGCCCGGGAGTATTTTAATCTCTATCAAAACATCATCTCCGCGGGAGGGGAAAATTGATTAAAGACCGCTGGATCATCTGCCTGGCTTCTGAAGACTGGGGGGGGCACCCTTCCAGTTCCCAGCATTTGATAAAAGTTTTCGCCAGGTATAACAAGATTCTCTGGATTGATTCGATTGGTATGCGCCGGCCCGAGGTCAGTTCCAAGGATATGAAGAGGATCTGGAGTAAACTAGGCAAATTTTTTCGAGGCCTGAAACAGGAGAGTGAAAATTTCTATGTCTACACGCCGGTGGTTCTGCCCTTTCACGAGGTTGCCGTCTGCCGCTTGTTTAACCGCTTGTTTTTACAATATAAAATAAAAACTTTTATCAAAAAACTGAAGATTACCGATCCGGTCTGGTGGGTGTCAACCCCGATCATGGCCTCCTTTATTAAAGGCTGGGAAGAAGGGGACAGTATCTATTACATGGGGGACGAGTACGCCGCCTTTTATCCCAGTTACGCCGATTTAATCAATGAAACGGAAAAGCGGGTATTGGAAAAAATCAAGATGACTCTGGTCATTTCAGATACTTTGTATGACAAGAAAAAAGACAGCGGGAAACACGTTTTTCTGATCGGTCATGGTGTCGATGTCGAGCATTTCGCCAAAGCGACCGCCCCGGAAACGGAGCTTCCCGCTGATTTAGCTGATCTGCCCCGGCCCATCTGCGGTTATTTCGGCCTGATCAAGGAACATGTTGACCTGGACTTGCTTGAATACCTGGCGCGGCAGCGTCCCGAATGGTCGTTTGTTATCATCGGAAGTTTGCTGGTCGAGGTCGAACATTTAAGGAAACACCGGAACCTGCGCTTTATCGGTCCCCGGCCTTACAGCGAACTGCCGGCCTATTTAAAAGCCTTTAACGTCGGTATGATCCCTCCCCGGATAACAGATTTTACTTTAAACGCCAATCCCTTGAAGATGCGGGAATACCTGGCGGCCGGCAAACCCATAGTGAGTCCTCCGCTGCCGGCCATGAAGCCTTATCTGAGCCTGATTGAGACCGCCTCGACGCCGCAGGAGTTTCTGGAGAAACTGGAGTTTTGTCTGAGCGAACCGGTTCAGAATGGTTATCGGCCGCGGCAGGAGCGGATGGCCCGGGAAAGCTGGGGGGCGCTGGCAGAAAAAATCTCCGGTCTGGCCGCTGACTCTTTTAAAGAATTTAAAGCAAAACAAGAACCTCGGAAACCCCTTTTTTCGAAAAAAAAGTAGGTTTCCAGGCCTTTCCCATATCTATCGTGCGTGTAGTTAAAGCACTAAAACTTTAACTTGGGGGAGCCTGACAGTAAGATTGTAACACGCCCTGGGGGGCTCTTTTTTAAAAAAGGCCGTCCCTATAATCACCCGCAAAAACTTTGGCAGGTTTTTTATTAAAATTTAAGAAAGATAACGATGTCTCTTGAACAAAAAGTAAAACATGGAACCCTTTGGATCAGCGCCAGCCAGGCGCTGATCAAGATCTTTGGGCTGGCGGCCCAGGTTATCCTGGCGAGAGTCTTGATGCCGGAGGATTTTGGCCTGGTGGCGATCGCCCTGATTTTTCTCCAGGCGCTGCGCCAACTGGGGAGTTTGGGCTTTGCCGCCGCCGTGATTCATCACCAGGATGATATTGATAATTACACTAACGCCGCCTTTTGGATGAGCGTGGTAATTTTCTCAGGCCTGATGGTCATCACCTGGATTATCGCTCCCTGGGCGGCGGCCTTTTACCAGATACCCGAACTTAAGCCGATCTTGATGGCCCTGGGAATCGGTTTTGTCTTTGAAGCCCTGTGCAGCATCCCCGATATCCGGCTGACCAAAGAGTTGAGGCTTAAAACCATCTCCATGATTGAAATCAGCACCGGTCTCGTGAACAAAGTGGTTACCATCGCTATGGCCTTAACCGGTTTCGGCGTCTGGTCACTGATTCTGCCGGAACTGGTCGCCTACCCGGTAAAAGTGTTTTTCTTCTGGAAAAACTGTTCTTTCCGGCCGAAATGGGAGCTTGATTTCGCTCACTGCCGCTCCATCTTTCATTTCGGCAAGCATATTTTTGGCACAAACATTTTAAGATATTTAAACACCAATGTCGATTACATGATTGTTGGCAAAATCCTGGGCGCGGTCGCTTTGGGCTACTATACTTTCGCTTATAATCTGGCCAACTGGATTGTTACCGAGTTTATTTTCATTATTATCGTCGTGGCTTTTCCAACCTTTGCCAAAATCCAGGACGATCCCGAACGCCTCAAGGAAGTTTTCCTGAAAATCATCAAAGCCCAGTCCTTACTCTCGTGGCCGATGTTCATCGGTATTATTCTGACCGCCAATGAACTGCTACCGGTTGTCTACAGCGCCAAATGGATACCGTCAATAATACCGTTGCAGGTGCTGACCATCGCGGCTCTGATTCGCTCAATGGCGTCCATCGGCGCCCAGGCGCTTAAAGCCCTGGGTCGTCCCGACAAGGAATTCAAGTTCAACCTGATCCTGGTGGTCGCCATCGTCATCGCCATCTTTATCGGCGTCCGGTACGGTATCCTGGGAACAGCCATCGCCGTCGCCGTCACCACGGCCATTGGCAATTTAATCTTTCTCATGATTGTCTTTGCTGATTTGCGAATTACCCCTTCCGAAGTCTACCAGACGATCCGCGCCTCTTTCTGGAATTCCCTTTTGATGGTGGCCGGTGTCCTGACAACACGTTTTTGGTTGACAGGTCTGGGTTTGAAATTATATCAAATACTAATTGTCTGTATAATTACCGGCGTGGTTGTCTTCGCCGCCGGGCTGTACATTTTCTTTGGCCGGGAGTTTAACTGGATTTGGGGCATGTTCTCCCGTAAGTTGCGTAAAGAGAAGCCCGCGGCCGGGGTAGCAGGCGTTAAATGAGGAGTGTTTAATTAATGACAGAATATTGTTGCCCTTGTTGTTTGGGCGAGTTGCAAGCGGATTCAGGGGGGGTGACCTGCGGCCAATGCCGGAAGGTTTACCGGGAACGCGACGGCATACCGCTGTTTGCCGAGAATAAAGAGTTCTATTACGGCGAGCTACCTCAGGAGAAAATGGCTCTCCTGATAAAGGAGGCCGCTGAAAAGGGCTGGCAGCCGGCTTTTCAGGAATTGTTAAAGTTGTTGCCTGAGCATAAAAAAGCGGAAATAAGTCAGTACGCCATGGACGGTACCAGGGCGGCCTGGAAATACCTGCTGGACCTGAAACCGGGAGGGAAAGCGTTGGACTTTGGCTGCGGCTGGAGCAACATCTCGGTTTGTTTAAGCCGCAGCTTTGGCGAAGTGTACGGAATGGACCTCACCTGGGAGAGACTGAAGTTTTTAAGCATGAAAGCCAAAGCTTTAGGACGGAAGAATATCAAGACCATTCTGGGAGGGGATACGCCTCATTTCCCCTTTAAGGATAACTTCTTTGACCTGGTGGTTCTTAACGGCGTCCTCGAATGGGTGCCGGAATCAAGGAAAGGCGATCCCCGGGAGGTCCAAAAAGCGTTGCTGAAAGAGATCCGCCGGATTCTAAAGCCGGACGGGCAACTCTATGTTGGCATTGAGAACCGGGTTGGCTTCCTCTACTTTATGGGCCAGCCTGAGGATCATACCGGGCTGCCGTTTGGCAGTTTAATGCCCAGGCCGCTGCAAAACATCTATTCCAAAGTTAAAAGAGGCCGGCCGTATCGCACCTACATTTATAGTAAAAGCGGTTATCAGAAATTAATGAGGGAAAGCGGCTTCCCCGAAGTCAAGCTCTATTCTCCGGTACCCGATTACCGGGATTTTCATCAGATTATCGATCTGGCTCCGGGCGCAAAGCAGGACTTAAACCCGTTTTTTGATACCGCTAAATTCAAACATAAGGTGAAACACCGACTCTATGGCAGTCATACGTTCAATCCTTCTTTCAGCATCGTTGGCTCACAGTCCAACACGAACAGTTTGGTCGCCGACCTGACCGCGGAACTGGGTGAAAGGCTCCATTCGGACGCCCGATCCTACCGGCTGGCGAAATACCTGGTTTCCCGCACCAACAACGTCATCCTGATTTATGAGGCCCGGAAGGAAAAAATTGAACCGCTGGTGGTCAAGCTGCCGCTTAATGAACGGGCTGATGAAAGGACCGCGAACCACGCCCTGGCGATTGGCGCGGTCAGAGACTGTTTGAGCGAGCAGCCGGAACTGGCTACCCTGGTTCCCACCCCCTTGCTGACCGGAACTCTGAAGGGACATAAATATTACGCTGAAGCAAAACTTTCCGGGGAATCAGGCGATCAACTGGGGTTGCGGCCCAGGGTAGCTGACCGGCTGATGGGCGAAGCGTTTGAATTTATCACGAATCTTCATTTGACAACCGGGAAAAAATATCAGGTGGATGAAGCGATCGCGAAACAACAGTGGGGTAACGCTCTGGAAAAAATCATCGGGCTGGCGCGGGAAGCCGAACTGAAAGATTTCTTCCGCGCTCTGGGAGATTATCTCGACCGGCAATTGAGGGGAAAATCCGTTAACCTGGTGCGGACTCATGGCGATTTCTGGCTGGGAAACCTGCTGGCAAAACCTCCTCGCTCAAAATTGACGGGCGTCATCGACTGGGATATCTCGCAAACCGCCGGCTGGCCGCTGCTGGATTTATGGCACCTGGTCGGTTATACCATGAAACTGAGAAGAAACAACATCTCCCTGGGGAAAATGTACCTGGAGATAATCTGGCCGGCGGATTTTAGCAATAATTTTTCGGGGAAAATAAATCAATATCAAAAAGAGCTGGCTCTGCCTGACGAGTTGCTGCCGCCCCTGAAAGTCTGCTACTGGCTTAATTATCTCTCGGAATATATGGAATATTTCCTTTATGTCGATTCCTACTGGGAGAGGGAAAACCTCCACCAGGTCCGGGATTTTCTGGCCAAGACTGTGCTTTGACCATCTTCTTTCACTAAATCGAATTCTAAATTTTGACTAATTGACTAATGGGTCATTTTAGAGTAAGATTATTACAAGGGCGCGTTCATTAAACCATTTAAACCATTTTCTCCGGCGGCTGGTCTCGCGAAAGGCGGAACGATAAGTAACCGATGGGCAGATATTTTGACAAGCCAATAATTTTTCTGGTCACCATAATTTTGTTAATCTCCTCAGGAGCCGCCCTGGCCGCTTCTACTGTCTGGGTTATTGATGACAGCGTCAAGGTACGTACCAACAAGTCGATCGTTAACCAGGTCTACAGCGCGGCGAATCCCGCTTATAAAACAAGCAATATGGTCTGGAATAATTCCGGCAAGCTCATTACCCTGGCCGGGGCGAGAAACGAATATATCGCTTTCCAGGTAATTATCGAAGCTTCGGGAACTGACCTGAGCAACGTAAATGTCGTGGTCAGCGATCTGACCAAGGGCGGGGACACCATTAACAGCGCCGCCAACATCGACCTGTTCCGGGAAGCCTATATCGAGGTTACCCAGGAATCGACGCCGAGAGATGAAAGAACCGGCAACAGCGCCGGCGTTGGCTGGTATCCCGACGCTCTGATCCCCTTTTACGCTCCCGCTCCCTATGGGGCGCCTTTCCCGGTTACCGATGGCGAGTGTCAGGCTGTTTGGGTGGATGTCTTTATTCCCAAGGGGACAGTCGCCGGAACCTACACCGGAACGGTGACCGTTTCCGGCCTGGGGGGGGCTGATGAAGTCCTGAATTTAAGCGTAACGGTCTATAATTTCACTATTCTTGATAAGCCGAGCCTGGTGATGAACTGGCGTTTGTACCGGCTGGACATCGCCCGGTTGTTCGAGCTGGGGCCGATGGACTGGGCGCAGAACACGGTTGACTGGAATATCACCAAACAGTTCTTTGAAATGGCGCATAAGCACCGGGCGCAGCCCACGACCCGTTTCACCCGGGCGGTTCGCGATGTCAACAGCACCACCGGCGAACTGAGTAACATTGACTGGACCTATTTTGACAGCACCTTCGGCACCTTCCTGGACGGCACCGGTTATTCCGACGGCGTGCCCAATCAAATCTGGGAAACCGGTCTGGGCGGCGGCGGCGGCAATCCTTTTGGCAGTCATACCATGATCTATTATAATAATTTTTATCCGCAGAGCGCCGCCATGTGGGCCGATCATTTTGAGGCCAAGGGCTGGCTGGAGCAAATCCCTTTTACCTATTTCACCGATGAGCCAACCTTGTCTGAATATGACAACCTTGACCTGGTGTCCCAAATGATCAACGTCGGCAGTAACGGCCGGCTCTATTTCATGGTTACCGAACAGGCTTTCCCCATTGATCCGGTACAGGAACACGCTACCTATACGACCGAGTCACAAAACGGGCCGGACCTGTTTACCAGGGAAAACTCTGTCGATGGACAGACGTCTCCTGATTATCCAAACTGGGTTGGCGAAACGGATACTAAAATTGATATCTATTGTCCCAACGGTCGTTTCTATTTCCCGTCAGACCCCAACATCCCTGATACGGCCGAAACCATCAAGGCTTACGGTGATATCGACTGGGTTTACCAGGGCGCCGGCGAACCCTGGATCGGCAATACGCTGATTGACGATATCGGCATCGCCTGCCGCACCTGGGGCTGGATGGCCTGGAGATACGATGTGGGCGGCATGTTTGTCTGGTGCGCCAACTACTGGGAAAAAGGTTCCAATAATTACACGGATTTAGACGCGGTATACACCAATCCCAACACCTGGGGCGGAGGCTCCAATACCTATAACGGCGATGGAGTTCTCTTTTACCCGGGGCATCAGAAAGGTCTTGAGGAACCGATTCCGTCTTTTCGCATGAAAGCCTTTCGGCGGGGTATGTATGATTATGAATATATGAAACTATTGGAATTGTTAGGAAGCAAAACTTACGCCGATGACCGGGCCGCTGAAAT
>JAJRWM010000216.1 GCA_024276815.1 bacterium | reverse complement strand
CTCTCTACTACGGGAGCGAATATCCCGGAGAGCAAAAGAATCAAACCATAGGCAAAAAAGAAAGCGTCTGTCTCAGCGCTGATACCAAACCAGGCGGCCAGGAAAAAAGGTATCAAAAATCCGAAGCTTTTACCAATGGTATTGAAAATGGTTGTCCAGATAGTATCTTTTACAAGCCCTTTATTAAAAAAAACAGTAAGTTTGGTCTTCCATTTAGACAATATTATTTCTTGAGAAATTTCCTTCGTTCTCCAAAAGAGAATTCCTATCTCTTTCCTTCATGACTTGCTTGTTTTTTTTCATCAAACCATTCAATGAATAAAGATAAAATCACACCAAAGAAAAGCGACGCTAAAGCCGCGATTAAAATGTTGCGCTTGATCTTTGGTTTTACCGGTGTCGGGTCTACAGTAGGTTGCTGGAGTACCCTTACTCCCTCGATTAGCTGCTTATCCAGTTCGCGGCTTTTAATTAACTGTTCTGAATTGTTAATTTCAGCTTCCACGTCTTTGGTTTTTATGTCCAGTTTATCTAACTTAAGATCCAGGTTTTTCAGATCGGTATCCTTATCCATCAGCTTAAGCTCAAACTTGTCGATATCTGTCAAGGCTCTCTGTAACTCCAGCTTGTTCTGGCCAATCTGTGAGCTTAACCGGTCAATGTAAGAGATATTCTGCTGGATGGTGTTGGAATATAACAGCAGAGCCATAGCGTTTTTCTGGCCGCTTTCTTTCAACAAGGCCTTCTTTTCTTCTCCCATAACCTTGGTATTCTCTTTTACGTAGAGCAGTTGAGATGTTAAAGCCGCGCCGGTTTCCTTCAACACGGCTATTTTTTCTTTCAGCAGTTCAATTTCTTTCTTGATTCTCTTTTTTTCATTCTCAACTTTGCTTTTATCGTTTTTAATTTGATCCTTCTCATTTTCCACGTTGATGACCTTGTTCTTTATCGCCAGTATTTTGTTCCTTAATAAATGGATTAATTTGTCTATTTTCTCTTTTCGCAATTCGACCCGATCGTTATAGAAAACTTTTATCTGGGCTAGCAGTTCCTCGCTGATATTTCTACCCAGTGATGAATCAAAAGCATCGTTACTTATATGGATAACGTCCGAATCTTCCGAACGCTCAACCTCGAATTCCAGGTCGTCCAGCGATAGATCGTCCTGAATTCTCAGCGCCTTTATAATATTCATATTATAGCTACCGTTCTCGATCGCGGAGATGATGTTTTCAACAGAATCAACAAGGATGACCCGGCCTTCAGCCGTTTTATCGAGCCAGCCGGGAACAATGGTGACTTTTATTCGGTATAGCGGTGGGCTTAAAAAACTAATAATCCCGGTAAGAAGCACGGATACCAGAAAAATACTGAGAATTAATTTCCATTTTCTTTTAATTATCAGAAACAACTCATAGAGATCAACTTCTCTCTCAACACAATCAGCTACTCTTTGCTCACTGCTCATTTGTTCTCCATAAAAGATAGATTGATAAAACATTAATTATTAAAACATGATGATGCTTAACGCCGATTTACCTGTGCCCGCAATTCCTTAACCGCCAGTTCGAAATCGTTAAGAGGAAGAATTTTAGCATGAAATTTTAACCGAGTAAAACCTTTTCTCTCTAATCAGACATTTAGGTTGTATGGTTATCGATTGTTCTTCTTGAAGTATTGTCGCCAGTCCTAATTAAGAGCGTAAAGCCTGAATTTCGCCCTGGAGTTACTTGTTGGCAATATTCAGCGTTTTTCGCGCCTTGGTATCTAAGGTTTTCCCGCATATTCTTTCAAGATAATCTGAACAATTTTAGCGCTGGTGTCTCCATCTCCGTAGGGGTTAACCGCCCGAGACATTTTCAGATACTCATTATCATCATTCAGTAACTTTGACGCTTCAGCGACAATGACATCCCGGTCAGTGCCGACCAGCCTGGCGGTGCCGCCATCAATACCTTCCGTCCTCTCAGTAACCTCTCTCATGACAAGTACCGGTTTACCCAAAGACGGAGCCTCCTCCTGGATGCCGCCGGAATCAGTCAAGACAAAATACGATTTATTCATCAACCAGACAAGATATGGATATTCCAGGGGTTCAACCAGATGGATCCGGGGATTGTTTTTGAGTATTCGGTTTACCGGCTCCCGGACATGAGGATTAAGGTGAACCGGATAGACCATTTCAAGGTCGGGGAACTTCCCTGAAAGTTCCTGCAAAGCGTTACAGATGTTTTCAAAAGGCTGACCAAAGCTTTCTCTCCGGTGACCGGTAATTAAAATCAGCTTGCGGGAAAAATCAAGATAATCAAAATGCTCACGATAATTGCGTTCGCCAGTTTTTCTGATTATCTCCAAAGCCAGATACAGCGCGTCAATTACCGTGTTGCCAACCACCCGGACATTTTCCTTGATGCCCTCGTTTTCGAGACAACGCTTCGCTTTCAGGGTCGGCGCGAAATGATAATCGGCTAAATGCCCGGCCAGTTTGCGGTTTATCTCCTCGGGAAACGGCGAATGTTTATTGTACCTCCTCAACCCGGCCTCGACATGAGCCACGCTGATCTTCCTGTAACTGGCGGCCAGCGCGCCGACGAAAGCCGTTGTCGTGTCCCCATGCACCAGCGCCAGGTCGGGATTAAAGTCGTCCAGCACTGCCTCCAGCCCCTTAAGCCCCCGGGCGGTGATATCAAACAGGGTTTGATCGGGCCTCATCAGATCAAGGTCGTAATCAGTTCGTATGTCAAAGAACTCCAGCACCTGGTCCAGCATTTACCGATGCTGAGCTGTCACACACACTTTTACCCTAAAATCATTATTATATTCCCGAAAAGCCCTGATCAGCGGCGCCAGTTTAATCGCTTCAGGTCGGGTGCCAAAGACAAATAAAATGTTTTTCATATCACTAACCTTCAATTCTGTTTTTTCAGGCAGAGGCTATCTTAACATAGATTCAACCCACCTAACAAACCCGGTTTAAGACTTGTTGGGACTTGACTTTTTCAAGCCGCTCAAATAAGATAATCGAAAATCAAAAGCGGTTTAAGGTAATGATAAGAAAAGCCAATAATAACGACGTCAAAAGCATCCAGCGGTTAATAAATGGTTTCGCCAAAGAACGCCTGGTGTTACCCCGCTCGCCAATCCAGATCTACGAGAATTTGCGTGATTTTATTTTAGTTGAAAAAAAAGGCTCAATCGTAGGTTGCTGCGCGCTTCATGTGTGCTGGGAAAACCTGGCTGAGATTAAATCGCTGGCTGTTTCAGCGGAATTTCAAAATAAGGGCTTAGGTAACAAGTTGGTAAATAAAGCGCTCGATGAAGCCGGCGAATTAGGCATAAGGCGGATTTTTGTCCTGACACCCATACCTGATTTTTTTGAAAAAAGAGGCTTCCGAAAAGTAGACAAGGAAATTTTACCTAGTAAAATCTGGCAGGAATGTGTAAACTGTACAAATTACATGGATTGCAACGAAATTCCGATGCTTTTTACTATTCCCGAAGATAGACACGTCCCCTGATTCCAACCGCCTGGCCGGGATATTCGTGATGCGAACAACAATACCAGCATACATAGCGGTATAAAGCGGGAGTAACGATGGTAAACATCCTGAATATTTGTTAAAATTAGCGTTCAAATATTATTGTGAGATTTATGTTGAAAAAAATAATAAAAATTGTTGTTTGCTTTTCGTTAGCCTTCTGTCTCTTTTTATCCGGCTGCACCCCCCGGTTTCTGCTTAACTCTCCCTCCCGATTAGTTGGGTTTGAGGTGGATTACGCGTCCAACCTGAATATCAACCGGAGAGCGCATACCGCGACCTTGTTGAAAAATGGAGATCTGTTTATTGCCGGCGGAGAAACTTACATCGCTGAACTGGATCGCTTTGTTCCTTTAAACCGATGCGAGATCTATGATGTGAAAAAAGAAATGTTTCTTAATAACGCTACTCTGGATAATCCCAGGAGTCAACACACCGCGACCTTGCTGAACGACGGCCGGGTATTAATCGCTGGTGGTAAAAATGGTTCCAAAACGTTGTTTTGTAGTGAATTATACAACCCTTCACAAAACATGAGCGTCGCGGCTCCCCCTCTGGAAAACTCACGCTACGCGCACACCGCCACCCTGGTTGCCAATGGTTTTGTCTTGCTCGCCAACGGTAATTCGGGCAAGAAGCCCCTCTCCACGGTTGAGGTTTATTCTCCTTTGGCCAATAACTTCAAACTGGTTGGCCGAACCTATTATAAAGGCGCGAACCGTACGGCTACTTTGTTGAAAAATGGCTTTATTCTTTTTACCGGAGGATGGTACACTGAGAATGGGGCTTTATATTATAATAAAGGCGCTTAACTTTATGATCCGGTGACCAATATAAGCCAAAAAATCAGCGATATGAAATACGCGCGCGCCTGCCATACGGCGACTTTGCTTGCTGACGGCCGGGTTTTGATTGCCGGCGGTAGAAATTATACCGGCGACTTGAGAAGCGCGGAAATTTACGATCCCTCAACCGAACGTTTTTATTTGACCGGTTCGCTGAAAGAAGCCCGCAGTTCCCACGCGGCGGCGGCTGTCTCACGCTCGGCGCTGGTTCTGGTCACTGGCGGTCGGAGCGGCAGGCGGGTGCTGGCAAACGCGGAAATTTATAATGTTTTAAAAGGTCGTTTTGATTCTCTCAAAAAACTAAATACGCCTCGCGAAGAACATACTATGACCTTGTTAAATCGCGGCGGCTATTTGCTGGTGGGCGGAAATTTTGGCGAGCAAGCCAAAAAGGTGGAATTAAACCAGCTATCCAAAGTCGGGGAAATTATTAAAATAATCACTAACTAGGAGATCAAATGTATAAAATCGATAAATCAGGTAAATTTATTGTCATAAATATCTTTTTAATAGCCTGTTTAACTCTCGGAGCCTGGGGACAGGAAAAGATTACTCCGCTATCGGAAGAAACGGAAAAGGCAAATACTGCCACTGACAATAAACTGCTCGAGCAGGCGAATCTTCTGATTAAACAGATTAATATCCAGATTAACGATAAAGGTAAGGATATCCTGGTCCTGGCCAAGGGGATAAAAAAATTTGGCAAGGGGGGACGATCCGCCTGGGCAAGCAACATCATTTATTTCGCCCGCGAGTTTAAACATTACCAGGTCATCAAAATTGTCAACGATCGGGGGATTGAGGAACTCAAGGTGGTTGACGGTATCCAGGTGAAGAGCTACAACGACGAGAGCGCGAAAGGTTATTTCAGGGAAACCATGAAGCTGAGTCCCGGCGATATCTATGTTTCTTCTTTGCTGACCTCAAATATTACCAATAAGAAGGTTATCCAGTTGGCGACTCCCCTGGTTGATATAAGCAATATGGACAAAGGAGTTTTACTGTTTGAGTGGACACCTCAGTCAATTACCGATCTTATCACGAATTTCAAGATTGAGAACAATGGCCATGTCATCATTGTTGACGGGGAAGGCAATTATATCTACCATCCCGAGCGAAAGAAAATTCTTAACGATAAAATAACTGATACTGAGGGCTTGAAAAACGTTTTCCAGCTGATGTTGACTGAGGAATCAGGCGTCGCGGAATATCAGGTTGGCGAAAGCCGGTATGAAATTGGCTTCGCTCCCTATTCCCAGATGGGCTGGTTTGTTGGAGTGGTGAAACCCCTCAACGCGGCGGCGCCCCAACAACCAAAGCTCCCTGTCACCCCGGATGTTGGGGCGGAATCCCCGGCAGCGGTTTTGGACACAACAGCTCAATTTGACGCCGCTCAACCGCCGGAGAAATCAGCCGCGCCGAAAACGGATTCATTGGGCACAGCGGTGACAGAAGCGGAACCTCCTCCGCGGGAAATCAAGCAATTATCGCCAATCAGCCAGGCGACCAGAAAAGTTCTGGACGGTTCGCTGAGAAATCAGAAAATTAACAGCCTGAGGGTGTTGACCAAGCTGGAGGTCACTTCGCCGGACGGAGTCAAATATCGGTTGAAAATACGCCAGTCCGCCAATCAGGTCCGGAAAAGCAGCTATCAGCGGCTGATGGAGAAAAACAAAAACACCCTCATCACTTACAACGACTTCGATGAACAATATTATAAACAAACCAGGTTCGAAGTGATATCTCCGTCATTTCTCAGCGAGTCGATTGTCACCAGATACAACAAGGCCACGGTGATTAAACCTTCGGAACGGCGGGTCATCACCATGAAAGCGGAGGAATTGAAGGATTATCAGGAACTGGTTAACGATGAACTGGTCAATATCCCCCGCCAGTTCGCCTCTCTTGATTTTGAGAAATTCGGCAATGACACTTTTGATATCAAGATCATCAACGATGTCCCCACCTACGTAATCACCATGCTGCTAAAACAGAACATTGTCTCCAAGGGGCTGACCTTCGCCAAGCTGAGGATAATGATCCACGGAGATTATTTTATGCCGGCCAAACTGGAGTGGTTTGATCCGCAGGGGGTAAACATTCTTACCATCAGCTATGATGACGTGCAGATTAATGGATTGTTCGCCGATAACGATTTTAAAATCAACCCGCCTCCCAAATACCGGGTTCAGACCTTCGGAGAATTAAAACCAACCTTGCTCAAAGCCGCCCGGCAAAGAGAAGAAGAAATAGGCGCGTTGTTCAGCGAGCAGGAGGTCCGCCAACTGATGCGTGACGCTCTCAAAAAGCGCGGGGCTGTCATTGCCAGAGGCATCGCCGCGGCTTGCGTCAAGTTTATCAAAGACGGCAAAATCAAAGATTTGCAGGATGCCGTTGGCTGGGCGCAGAAGGAGGAGAACGTTAATTATGTTATGATCGTTGATAGCGCGGGCGAGACGGTTGTGGCCACGAAGACCCGGCCAACCGCGGGAGGTTTGGCCCGAAACCTGGAGATTGTCCAGCCGCTCAAAGAAGCAAATAGAGCTTTAGGATTAATCAGAATAGGCCTTTCAACCGAGGAGGTCGATATGGTTTTAAAAGATATGAAAAAAAGCAAAAGCGGCAAAAAAGCAAAGAAAAGTATTACCCCAGTGAAACGGACACCCGATACTAAATAATCATGTTAGAGCTAAGCAGGGAAACTTTCGAGTTCTACGCGGGGCTGGCGACAGCCGTCGCGCTCATACTGGTCGCTTTAATCTACAGTTCTCAAACCACGGAAAGCTATCTTCTGATTAAGTCTGTCTTCACCCAGTTCTCCCTTATTATCCTTATTACCATATATTGGTTTTATATAATTTATCGAAGGTGCATCTATTTAGCCTTCTATAAAAGTTACTGGCCCCTGATGGTTTTTCTGGCCACGTTAGTGTTTTCCATACCATTTTCAGTAAACCCTCCGCTCGCCCTGTTAAAATCGACCGAGCTGTTGCTACTGATCATGTTCTTTTTAATCATCAGCCAGCGCAAACTCGGCACGCGCAAACTCGTGGTTATCAGCATCAGCCTGGTTTTAGCGGGCGGCGTTGTCGCGGCCTACTACCTCTTGACCAAACTGCGTTTATATGTTTTTCATAATAATATCAGGGCGGCCCTGCATACTCTGGGCAGCGCCAGTTTCAACGCCCAGTGGCTGGCGCCGATCATACCGGTCGGTCTTGTGCTCGCCCGGGAAAACGGCAAGACCTTTTTCAGTAAATTAATCCTGGCCTGTACGGCATGTATGATTATCAGCCTGGGCCTGACCATGAATTTAAGCAGTGCGCTCTCCCTCTTCGCCGGAATTGTTGTGATCTACTATCTCGCCCTAAGCTCCCCTCATACGGCGGGACACGGCAAAGCGTCTCTTATCAGATTGCTGTTAACCATTTTGTTGTGCTCAGTGGTTGGGTTTTCGCTGTATTTCAACAAAGACAACCAGGAGCTTAACAGCCGCTTCCGCTTGTGGCGGGAGAGTAAAAATATCATTTTTGACAATCCCTGGTTCGGGGTCGGCAAGGGTAATTTCTCCTACGCCTTCCCCCCCTACGCTTCAAACGAGAGCTGGCTGAACATTCAATACAACAACGAGCATTTAAATAATGATTACCTGGAGACAACTATTGAGCAGGGCGTTGTCGGCGGTCTGTCGTTTATCGGTTTCCTGTTGATCGTTTTTTTCCAGATGGTTCGTTTCCTGCGAAAAGACAGCGAGGAATATAATTTAGCGGTAGCCTACGGCGCTGGCTGGCTGGTGTTGGTTTTTAACGGTATGAACAGTTTTAATCTGACTAATCCGGCGACCGCCGTTATGTTCTGGTTTTTCAGCGGGTGCCTGCTGAGCGTTATCGAGCCGGCCCGGCAGAGAAAATACGAATTTGAGTTTATATATAATATCAGATGGATACTCTATACCGGGGCTTGTCTTTTTGGCCTGGTAACCTTGTTTTACGTTTACTATCCTTTCGCCAGCAATACCTTTACCAGGAACGCTCTTAATGAATATAAAAAGGGCAATCTGCCCAAGGCGGCGGAAGAGCTTCGGAAGGCCATAAGTCTTTATGATTGCGACTATAAAAACTACCTGTTGCTGGGTAATATTTTGAGAGAGCAGGGAGACGCTGAAAAAGCGATACAAGCTTATCAGAAAGTAATCAAGCTAAGTCCTAATTATCATCATACCTATAATTACCTGGGCCAGCTATATAAAGAAGCAGGGCAATATGATCTGGCTGTCGACGCTTACAAAAAAGCGTTGTTGATTAATCCTAACTTTTTGGAAGTGTTTAACAACCTGGGCGGTCTTTACGCCCTGCTGGGACAATTTGATCTGGCGGAACAGAGTTTTCAGGGTGCGCTCAAAATAAATCCTGGGCTTGCCGAGATATATTACAACCTCGGCAACTTAATGTTCAGACAGAACAAAACTGACCATGCGGCGATTTATTATTTGCAGGCCATCCAATCTGAGCCGGACAAGGCGCCTTTCCATAACAACCTGGGCGTAGTTTACAAACAGACTAAACGCTACCTACAGGCTGTTCGGGAGTTTACGAAAACGATCGCTCTTGATCCCTCCTTTGTCTCCGCCTATAATAACCTTGGTAACACCTATCTGGAAATGAACAAATACCAGGAAGCTGTCGGGCAGTACCAGTTAGCTCTGGAATTGCGACCGGAATATTTGAGGGCACAGTTTAATCTCGCGTACGCCTATGAGCAAAGCGGCGATGTTGAGCGAGCGGTAATGGAATGGCGGAAAATATCAAGGGGCTATCCCAACAGCGAAGAAGGCAAGCTGGCGCTCAGCAACCTGATCCGGCTTGGTAAAGTAAAAAGGGTGAAAACAGGCAGGACAGGTAACCCGTCAGTGAAGTGGGGGAACCAGTAATGTCATGCCAGCATATGCAGGAATCTAGTGGATTCCCGTTGGCACGGGAATGACAAATAAGGTCTTTTCCCCGGAAGACTGACGCCTTACCAGGACAGAATGAACGAGCGACATGGCCGGAGATATTAGAATAAGTGACTATCAGTTATACAATTTTTACCGACAGGTAAATGAAAGTTTTTGTGGGGGCTTGGGGGCGGTGTTTTACAAAAAGAGTTCTTGATTTTGCCTTACATGTGTTTGTTAAGAGCAACTTAAACTTTTGAGGTTATGGAAATCCCAACCCGGCATCCCAGGTTCAAGGAGAAGAGAAGGCGACTCTTCATGAGCATTAAACTTTGAATACAACCAATGAGAACCGTAAAATCTCTGTTATTATCCCCGTCTACAATGAAATAGAGACGATAAACCCGCTGATTGAGCATTTGTTTAGGCTTGCCTCCGCTTACCTTCACGAAATAATTGTCGTTGACGGCGATCCTGAACAAAAAACAGGCAAAATTATAACAGATAAAAGAGTTGTTATCACTGGCTCCGACAAGGGGCGGGCCAGGCAAATGAATAAAGGGGCCGCCCTCTCAGGCGGTGATGTCCTGATTTTTTTACATGCCGACACCTTGCTTCCCGGTAACGCTTTCCAGAAAATAAATAGCGTGATGAAAACAAGCGAGTATGTCGGCGGCGCGTTTGAGCTGGGCATTGATTCTGATAAAACGATCCTGAAACTGATTGGCCGGGCGACAACTCTGCGTTCGCGTCTGACCAGAATACCCTATGGAGATCAGGCAATATTTATTGACAAAGATTATTTTTTCAAGATAGGTGGGTTTAAGGATATCCCGCTACTGGAAGATATTGAATTAATGGAGAGAATCAAAAAAGACCAAAAAGCTATCTATATAGTAAACGAAAGGGTTACAACGTCTTCCCGAAGGTGGGAAGATCAGGGCGTAATCAAAGTGACCCTTAAAAATCAGATGATAAACTTCGGCTACGCGCTGGGATTTTCTCCTGAATCCCTGGCAAAAATACACTACTGATTGGAGGCATGTTATGCGCGCCAGCGAACTTTTAACCGAAACCGGTCGGGCGATCAGAAAAGGCAATGTGAAAATCATCCAGATAAATCTGGGGAATAAATGCAACCAGTCATGTGTCCATTGCCACCAGGAGGCCTCCAGTCAAAGTAACAACAATATGAGTTCCGGGACGGCTCAAAATATTCTGAAGAAATTAAGCCGACTCGATGTTGAGTCGGTGGAATTTACCGGCGGAGCGCCGGAATTAAACCCTAATTTGGAAATATTTATTGAGGAACTGTCAAAATACAATAAAAAAATAACCGTACGCACCAACCTGACAGTTCTGGATCTTCCTGAATACTCTTTTTACGCCGATCTGTATAAAAAACACCGGGTTAAAATTGTCGCTTCATTACCCTGCGTCTACGAGGAAAATGTTGACCGGCAAAGGGGCGCGGGCGTCTACCAGACCAGTATCAAGGTCCTGAAACGGTTAAACAATCTGGGCTACGGCGGCCCTGACCTGGTTTTGGAACTGGTTTACAATCCCGGCGGGAATTTTTTACCTGCGGCTCAGTCAGGCCTGGAAAAGCTGTACAAGCAAACCCTGAAAGATAAATATGAAATTGGGTTTAACCGACTCCTTTCTTTGACCAATGTACCGATTAAAAGATTTAAGCGTTTCCTTGTCGAACAGGGTAAGCTGGAAGAATACCTGGACCTGCTTACGCGAAAATATAATCCGGACACCTTGGCCAACCTTATGTGCCGCGATTTGCTCTCTGTTGATTACAAGGGCGACATCTATGATTGTGATTTCAATCTCGCTTTAAACCTGCGAGTCAAGGATTACGAAGAGGTTAAATTCTGGGAGCTTGACGACTGGTCAAATTTCAAGCCTGAAATCACCCTGGCCGAACATTGTTACGCCTGTACCGCCGGCGCCGGCAGCAGTTGTTTCGGTTCCCTGGTAGAATAAATTAACACTGGCCGGCAGGTAAATAATTTAGAGATAAAAGAACCGAAACATTATTTAAATCCTCTAATTCAACACCTACAACATTATTAAATGTTTGAAAAAAGGAGACTGGCTACATGTTTAGCCTCCAAAAACTAGCCCAAAAAAAATTAGAACGGGTGGCAATCAGATGTATTTTTTTTGCCACCGGCCAACTAAAGTTTTTGCAGGGGGTTACAGGGGGACGTTTTTTTTCTAAAAAGAGTCCCCCTGACAAAATTTACGCTTGGTTGCATTTTTCTCTAATCGTATTATTCCTTGTCTGGATAGCTATTTGTGGTTTCGCCCGGGAACCAGCTTCGTTGTTCAGGGAGGATTTCAACGATCTGAAGAACTGGAAACCGCTAACCTTCCCCAAAATAAAAAAACATTCAACCTACAAGATTGAAAAAAATGGCGCGGAAAGTTTTTTGAAAACCGCCAGCGAGGCCTCCGCGTCCGGCCTGATATACAAAAACAAGTTCAATGTCTACGAGTACCCGCTGGTGAAATGGCGCTGGAAGGTCGAAAATGTTTATCAGAAGGGAGACGCGAAAACTAAAAAAGGCGATGATTATCCTCTTCGCGTTTACATCATTTTTGAATATAATCCGGACTCCGCCAGTTTTTTCGACAAGGTTAAATATAACACGGCGAAACTTGTTTACGGCGAATATCCCCCGGACAGCGGTCTCAACTATATCTGGGCCAACAAAAATCACCGGGAATATTTTATCACCAGCGCTTACACCTCTCGCTCCAAAATGATAATCCGGCAAAAAGGCGTCAAAAACCTGGGGAGTTGGCAAAACGAGCGGGTAAATATTGTCGAGGATTACCAGGCTGCGTTTGGCGAGCCCCCGCCCGCCAGGGCCAGCATCGCCATCATGAACGACTCTGACAACACGGGCGAAAGCTCCGTGTCCTTCATTGATTATATTGAGGTCTACCATTGATCAGCCGGGAAAACAGGTGCCTTCTCTTTTTCGTCAAATTTCCCGAAGCGGGCCGAGTAAAGACCCGCCTGGCCGCATCGCTGGGCGAGGAAATAACAGTTACTTTGTACAGAAATTTTATTCTGGATATATTAGCGACCATCAAGACTCTGGCTATCCCTTACCATGTCTGCGTTTATCCCGCGCAATCAGTGGATAAGTTTAAGCAATGGTTAGGCGACGAAATCAGCTTTTTCAGTCAAACGGGTGAAAGTCTTGGCGAGAAGCTGGCAAACGCTTTCAAGCGGTGCCTCAAAAATGGTTATAAAAGGATAATTGTTATTGGGAGCGACAGCCCTGACCTGCCCGCCCAAATTATCACGGACGCTTTTAGCGCTCTGGAAAACAATGACGCGGTTATTGGCCCGGCTGACGACGGCGGTTATTATTTAATCGGTTTTAATCGGGACACCTTTCTGGCCGGATTTTTCGAGGGCATCTCCTGGAGTACGGAAAAGGTTTTTGCCGAGACCCGCGCCAAATTTGAGAAAAACAATTATCGTTACCAGGTTTTACCATGCTGGCAGGACGTTGACACAATCGATGATTTAATCAATTTGGCCAACAGAAACACCAACACCGATTTAAAGGACTCAAACACGTTAAGATTTCTAAGTAATTGCCGAATATGATTTTTACTAGAGCGGGTTGCGAGCAGATGTAACCTTTTTGCGGTAGGCATATTTTAAGTTTTTGCAAGGGGGGGGGAGCGGTTTTTGCAATTTAAAAGAGTTCCCCCTAAGAACTTTATCTTTGATCGCCTTTGCTAAGGTTGCACTTTGCTTTAAAGGAATCTGAACTTTTGGGTATGGAGTTGGCCCAGGCCAAGGTGCAGGGAGGAAATAAAATGGAAAGCATCAATGTCGATTTTTTGGTCATTGGCGGCGGCGGCGGCGGTATTACGGCTGCCAACACAGCTAAGGGGCTGGGTAAAAGTGTGGCCATTATTGAAAAAAGGAAATTAGGCGGTGAGTGCACCTGGACCGGTTGCGTTCCCAGTAAGGCTCTGATCAGGGCCAGCAATATCGCTCATAACATTAATAACCTGAAAGACTATGGCCTGGTCGTGCAAAACGAGCTGGAACTTAACACGAATAACGTCATGGCGCATGTCCGAGCGGTCCGGGAAAAAGTATACGTGGATGAGACGCCTGAGATTTTTGAGAGCAAAGGGATCAAAGTGTTTTTGGGCGAGCCGGAATTCCTGGATAACCATCAGGTGAAAATTGGCGACACTATAATCAGGGCGGAGAAAATTGTCATAACCACCGGCTCAAGACCGGCTATTCCCTCAATAGAAGGCATTGAATCAATCTCATATTTAAATAACAATAATCTCTTTGATCTGGAATTTCTGCCCGAGTCTTTGATCGCGATTGGCGGCGGCCCGATAAGCATTGAGTTATCGCAGGCTTTGCACCGCCTTGGAGTCAAGGTGACCATTGTTCACCGCAGTGGTGAAATACTTAAAAGGGATGACCAGGAACTGGCGGAAATCCTCAAACAGGCGCTGGTTAAAGAAGGAATCGAGATTATGATCAACACCAAACCCGTCAAGGTAGCGCATCGGGGCGGCGGAGTCGTTCTCACGGTTAAAGATGAAAATAACGAAGAAAAAGAAATCCACGCGGATATGCTTTTTACCGGCGTCGGCCGCAAAGCCAACACTGAAGGCCTTAATCTGGAAAATGCCGGCGTTGAGTATAGCGCTCAGGGTATAAAAACGGACGAACACCTGAAAACCACGGCTCCCAATATCTATGCCTGCGGCGATGTCGTCGGCCCCTATCGTTTCAGCCATATCGCTGAGTATCAGGCCGTTATCGCTACCACTAACGCGTTGTTGCCCATCAGGAAAAAGGTAGACTACAGCAATATCATCTGGGCGACTTGCACCGATCCTGAGTTCGCTCACCTTGGTATAACCGAAGCCGAAGCGAGAGAAAAATATGGCGCTAACATTAAAATCTTCACCTATGAATATAAAAATCTGGATCGAGCGAAAACAGACCTGGCCACAACCGGCAGAGCGAAATTTATCTGCGACCACCATGACAAGTTGCTCGGCGCGCACATCCTGGGCAAAAACGCCGGGGAATTAATCCATGAAGCGCAGATTATCAAATCCTTTAATATTCCTTTCAGCAAAATCCAATCGGTAATCCACGCTTACCCGACCTACTCGGATATTACCAGGCAGGCCGGCAAACAGGATTACATCCAAAAACTCCAGAACAACCCCTTTTTAAAAGTTCTGAAAAAAATGACCTCCAGGGACAAAAAGGAATAAGATGAAAGGTTACCAAAAAAAAATACTCATAATTCTTATCTTGCTGGCTCTCATCATTTTAACCAGAGCGGCGGGAATTAGCGAATATCTCACCTTTGAAAACCTGCAAAAAAATAAAACGCAGCTCCAGTATTTTGTTGAGAATAATTACCCGCAGGCTGTTGTCGGTTTTATTCTTACCTATATCGCCGTTGCCGGTCTTTCCCTGCCGGGAGCGACCATTCTGACCTTGTCGGGCGGTTTCCTCTTCGGCACGTTACCGGCCGCCATTTACGCAAACGTCGGAGCGACGCTGGGAGCCGCCGCCGCGTTCATCTTTGCCCGCTATTTAGTCGGTCATTGGTTTCAGGAGAAATATCAGGAGAAACTAAACAAGTTCAATCAGGAGTTAGCCCTAAACGGTTTCAGCTATCTTTTAACCCTGAGATTTATCCCGATTTTCCCCTTATTTCTGATTAATATTTTAGCCGGCTTAACTCAAATCCCGCTCAGAACCTTTATCTGGACGACCTCGGCGGGTATTTTGCCAGGCTCGCTGGTCTATACCTTCGCCGGCAGTCAGCTTAACACGATAGAGTCACCTCAAGACATATTCTCGGTCAAGATATTAATCGCTTTTTTGCTATTAGCGCTGTTCGCCCTGGTTCCGGCTGTTTACAATTATTTCAAGCGCAAGAGAACAGCATGACTGCCCATGATGTAATCTCCGGGCCTGACTTCGTCTTTTCCGGCATGAGCCGCCAGAATTTTCTCTGCAACTGTCATCTTGGTCATTTACAAGTAACTCCTTTATTAATAGAAAGAAGGGCGCCTTAGAGGGAGCGGTTTTTGTAATTAAAAAGATCTCCCCCAATTAATCTATTTTTTTATTGATCTTGCTTTGATCTTTTATGCTATTTGTTTACCAGACGGACATAGCAAAAACGGGCGTTGGCCAGCATATCTTCCAGCCCCTTGCATTCTTCCGCCGCCAGTTTGTTTTTTATTCTTTGCAGCAGAAGATCGCATAAATCGATAGCCAGTCGAGCCTCTTCGAGGTCAATATCGCTTTGCGGTTCCTCAGCCTGCTCCATCTCAGGCGTTATCCCCATATGTTGTAAAGACAGGCTCAGAAGCATGAAGATATTGTTGGTGACCACGTGGGCAACCGGAATTATCGGCGCTTTCCGCTGGCTGTTATTGTTTCCCTGAGATTCTTCTTTTTCCGCCGCTTCATTCTCAGTGTTTTTCAAATCATTGTCACTCATCATTTCCCCCATTAGCGTGTTTAAGGTTCAATTGCAGATAGTTATCTTTGCCAAAGGCATATTTAAGTTTTTGCGAGGGGGTCTTAGGGGGAGCGGTTTTTGTAATTAAAAAGAGCTACCCCTAAAAAGCCTTACATAAGCTTTTAATTTGCCCTTGACTTTGTTCTTATTTGCACTAATGGCAGGTTCCGCAACTTGTTTTTGAACATCCACTGGGACAGCTCCCGCCGCCCTGTGAGGACCTGAAGCCGCCGCCGCTTTTCACTCCGAAAAGCGAAGGCAGCTTGCTTAATCCGCCGCCGCAATCGGGGCAGACTGGTTTACTCTCCGAGGAACCAACCAATAGTTCGTGTTTTTTATGACATTTTTGGCATTCAAAGTCAAATAACGGCATCCGCCAGCCCCCTATTTTTTCTGGCCACGCAATCTCAGCCGATACTCCATACGGTTAAGAGCGTTAATATAAGCAATAGCGCTGGCCACGATGATATCGGTATCAGATCCCCGCCCGCTTACCTTAACGCCTTCTTCGGCAATTCTAACGGTAACCTCGCCCTGAGCGTCGGTGCCGCCCGTGATCGCTTTGACCGAGTAGAACTCAAGGTGGCTCCCGGTCTTCGTGAGCTGGGCAATCGTGTTGTATACAGCGTCTACCGGCCCGTCGCCGTTACCGGTGCCGCGAACGGTCTTGCCGTCAATCACCAGTTACACCGTAGCTTCCGGGATGGTGTCCGATCCGCTGGCACCGTAAACATACTTCATAAGATAAACTTCCGGGATACCCAGCACGACTCCTTCAACCAGCGCTTCAATATCTTCATCATAGATCTCTTTTTTCTTGTCAGCCAGTTCTTTAAAGTTAATGAAAGCCTTCTCTGTCTCCTCTTCGCTCAGCTCAAAGCCCAGGCTGACCAGTCTCTCACGAAAAGCGTGACGCCCTGAATGCTTGCCCAGCACCAGCCGGTTGGTCGGCAGACCGATGGACTCGGCGCTCATTATTTCATAGGTCGAACGCTCTTTCAACACGCCATCCTGATGAATCCCCGACTCGTGAGCGAAAGCGTTGCTGCCGACAATCGCTTTGTTGGATTGAACGACCATGCCGGTCAAGCTGCTGACCATGCGGGAGGTCGGATATATCTGCTTTAGCTCAACGTCTGAACGGCATTGATAAAAGTCGTAGCGAGTGGCCATGCCCATGACAACTTCCTCCATTGAGCAGTTGCCGGCCCGCTCGCCAATCCCGTTGACGGTGCATTCGATCTGGCGGGCGCCGTTCTTGGCGGCCATCAGGGAATTGGCCACGGCCAAGCCCAGATCGTTATGGCAATGCACGCTGATAATGGCCTGTTCGATATTTTTAACGTTAGCCGCCAGGTATTTAATCAAATCACCGAACTCAGGAGGCGTTATATAGCCCACCGTATCCGGAATATTGACCACCACGGCGCCGGCTTCAATCGCTCTTTCGACAACCCGGCACAGGTAATCCCGGTCGCTCCTGGTCGCGTCCTCAGCGGAGAACTCAACATTAGCGGTTTTACTCTTGGCGTACTTGACCATATTGTAAGCCATCTCCAGCACTTCATCGCGGCTTTTTCTCAGCTTGTGCTTAAGATGGATGTCGCTGGTTGCGATAAAGGTGTGGATGCGCGGGTCGTCACTCTCCTTGATCGCCTCGTAGGCCCGGTCAATATCAGCCTTGACTGTCCGGGCCAAAGCGCAAACAGTCACCCCTTTTATATTCCCGGCGATAGCTTTAACCGCCTCAAAGTCTCCAACGGAGGTGATTGGAAAACCGGCCTCGATTACGTCAACCTTCAGCCTGACCAACTGTTCGGCGATTTTTATTTTTTCTTCGACGTTAAGACTAACCCCCGGAGACTGTTCGCCGTCTCTTAGCGTGCTGTCAAATATTTTTACTATATTTTTGTCATTCATGGAGTTTTCTCCCTTATGTTCAGTTCTCTGTTCATTTCTTCAAACGCCCGATATTCAAGCTCCGCTTTTTTGCTGAAATCCCGGTTAACCAGGTAATCACTGAAAACGGTTTCCACATTCATAATCCGCTCTTTACCGTCTTTTACTGTTTTTTGCCGCGAGATTATTTTTTCAGGCAAATAAAATCCGTCTTTCTCAGTATAAAAGTAGGTCACCAGATTTTCATAGTCATCCTCGCCTACATTATAACTCCTGACCCGGCTTATCAGGTTCACCCCGTCTTTTCGCAGATATTCCAACTCGGCGACCGCCGCGACCCTTTTCCGGTAATTCTCTTTACCCGAGACTTTAACCTCTCCCTCGCTGAGGGTCCGCGTTATCAACAATCCCTTTTTGAGGATATCGATCTCGGTACGGGTTATCCTGGTTTCCAACGTTAGCAGTCCCAGTTCCTTGGTGTTCGATTCGATGAACTCACCCCGCGGGGTAAACACCAGGTAGTAATGGGTGTCATCTTCCTTTACCCTCGCCCGGCTGTTGCGACGCAGGTTCCTGATCTCATCCCTCGAATCAGCGCCAGTGTCGCCGTAGACCTCGGAAAAAAACACCTGTCCGCTGTACATCAAAAAATTGTCCACGATATCCCTGACAGCCAGGGGAGCGTCGTCGCCTTCCAACCTGGTGAAGATCGGATGGTCCTGTTTCCAGAATTGTCTGATAATTGTCGGTTCCGGAAAATAGAAAGCCGGACGGCGCGCCTCGGCATAGGATAAGATATCATCGATCAGGTTGTTCTTCACCTGCGCCTGGTAACTTCTTAGCTGTATGCCATACGGCTCCCGGTTTTTCTGCCGGGCTTCCTCATACAGGGAAAAAGCGTTTCGCGCTCCATACAGAGACCCGGTAAGCAGACCGCACCAGGCAACAATCATAATTGTTGACAGGTCTTTTCGGCTAATTATCCCCATCTTCTCTTCCCGCCGCCAGTTGTCCACAGGCTCCTTTGATTCGAAGGCCCCGACTGTGTCGGATGAACACGGAAAAACCGGCGTTTATGAGTTTTTGCTGAAACTCAAGTATTATAACATCATCAGGAGGGAAAAATTCCAGCCCGGGATGGATATTAAACGGTATCAGGTTTATTTTTACTTTTTTCCTCGGCAAAAGTTTCGCCAGCCGTTCCGCG
>JAJRWM010000215.1 GCA_024276815.1 bacterium | reverse complement strand
TTGCCTTGAGGGGGAAATGACGTCGGTTAACCGGCTCGGAGCAGGTGAGAACCAGGGGCGGGAACTGTTCGATCCCCTTTATTTGATAATATAACCAGTTCTGGGAAAAGGGCAGATAGTTATGTATTAAATGACAGATATTTGTTTTAGGCATGTGCGGTCTTCCTGGCAAGTTTACCGATTCCGCTCCCCGGGCAAGCTCCGTGCGGAAGCGCGGAGCGCTTCACTTGCGGCAAGCAAAAACAGCGCAACGTTAGCTGGCCGATAATATTTGAATTACTCAGGCAATTGTTTTCTATTAAAGAGCAATGGAGTTGCTGTAATAGTTCTAATACCTTTCAAAAACAAAAAAACCTTCGTCGCCGATGGGCTCGCTTTGATAATCAAAGAATCGAACCGGCTCAGGATAATACCTTTTTTCAATTAACCGGAATCGGCTTTCCTTTAAGACTTTCAGGAATTTATCTTCCCTGATAAGATAATTATACCGAGGTATCGCCTGGGTATAACTTTCAAAAAAGCTGTCGATAATAACCAGCCTTTTGTTACAGCTATCGGCAATCTCCTTGATAGCCTTTTTCTGTAATCCCCAGCCCGGCAGGTTTTTAACGCTTCGAACCGCGTAGACATAATCGAAGCTCCGTTTTTTGAACGCTAATTGTTTCAAATTGATGCGTAAAAATGAGGCGCTTTGAGAATTGCTGAATTTTAACATGTTGGGAGAAAAATCAAAGCCGACCGACACGCTGTGTTTATCGTTTTTAGCAATGATTCGCTCAAGGAACTTGCCGTCACCGCAACCACAATCCAACATTTTCCCCGGTATCGAATTTTCCAGAACAAAGTTCATTTCCAATTCTCGGTAATGTTCGACATAGCCGGTTCGCCCCGCTTCGGGGTAATCAAGAGCCCTCTTGTCCCAATACTGGAATTGATACTTATCTTTAGCTACTTCTATTACGGCTTTCCGGCGTTTGTTATGATATCGGCGGAAAAACCGAATATCCTCTAAAGCCATTAAATATCGACTGTTGATTTTAACCTCCGCCGCTGAGAGAATTTGGTCGTGTGTTGAAAATTTCTTTTTGAGGATTTTTTTTAATGTTTTACCGGTGAAAACCTGCCAGTTATCTTTGGAGAAAAAGGCTCGTATGCTCTGGGTTGGGTAGGTCCAGTCAAACTTGCCCAGCAAATGAGCCGCTATTGTTTTTTCGAGAAAGTCGCTTTTGGTCAGAAAATCAGCTTTGTTTTTGATGAAAAGCAGGATCTCGTCATCTTTCGGATTAAAATGTTTTTGAATGATTTTCAGCGTGTCCGGGCTGGGGATGTTGGGGGCATTACCGAATTTCAGCGCGTGATACTGATTCGATATTTCATTGTTCCCTGTTTCAGAAAAGACAGCTATGTCCTTTGAGAATCCAGCAGCCATCAGCGCTTTCTCAAGGTTTACCAGAAACTCTTTCGAGATGGGTTCAATTACGACGCAGTTACCATGCATATTATTATACTTTTTGGCCGATAGCTAAATAAGCCCAGGTCTCGCTTTCAACACGGTGAAACAGATCAAGCTCTTGGCCGACCCGCTGGATTAAAAAATAGAGCGCCGCGAGCAGGGACTTCGGTATAAAAGGTCTGAATGATTCAAGATAATAGCACAATCTAAGGCTGTAAGTTACCCAAAAGCCCGCCAGGGCTTTAATTTCAACAACGGTAAAACCGCCTTGCTTTAACAGAAACTCGATACCATATTTTGTATAGCGAAAGAAATCATTCGGGATTTCATGTAACCCCCAAATATGGGGAATTGTCATAACGATAAAGCCGCTCTTTTTAAGAACGCGACCGGCTTCCCGCAACATAAGTTCTGGTTCCTTGACATGTTCAATTACGGCAAAGCTAACAACAGTGTCGAACGATTCATCGGCAAATGGCAGTTCCGCGCCGGTACCGTAAATATCAACCACTCCGCTCTCGGAAGGCGTATCGGGATGTTCCAGGCCAATATAATTTTGCAGGCCCTCTTTAAAATACTCATAATAAGGTTTATGACCACAACCAATATCCAGCAAAACCCCTTTCACATAAGGTTTAACTTTTGGAATGTGGTTAATCCAGATATAGTACACTAACCAGCTTTTGGAAAAAATATTTTGTTTGTTTAAGGTAACCATTTAATAAATACGCACCTTTTCGGAACGGTTTTCTTTTTGTTGGTATGGTTGTTTAATAACTACTATGTCCAGTTGTGGATTCAAGATAAGGAGTCTCTTCTTTTCAAAGGCTTCAAGGTAACAGGAAAACCTTCTTGATTTCGCCATCCGATAAAAAAAACCACGTAAGGGAGATTTGATGCCGCTGGTATTCTTTATGTTTAAATCAAATTGTTGATAAAACCTCAAAAGGTTATGGTCAAAGATTGCAACCTCCCGCTTGTTAAAACAGTTAACAATTCTTTTTTTAGTCGTATAAGTTATTGTATCAATATATTTTGTGTCACGCTTACGAAAAAACAAATAAGCTTTAGCCAGGGATTTAGGTAATAATGGTAGCCAAAAGAGACAATAGTGTCCTTCATAAAAACTCAGATAATTCGGAGCCGTTATATGCATTAGACCTCCCGGCTTCAAAACTCTGACACCTTCTCTCAAAACGGCTTTCAAATCATTAACGTGCTCTAATGCCTGGTAAGTAAAAATCGCGTCAAACGAATTGCTTTTAACCGGTAGTTTTTCACCAACAGCTCTCATAAATAGTGGATACTTGTGCTTAAGTTGGCTTGTTTTAAAATAGTGATTGTTTTTTTTGCTGATAATATTGATAAGCTCTGGTTCTGGCTCCATACCAATGGTTAAATATTTGTCTTCAAGAGCGTTAAAAACTACTGAGCCTGTTCCACATCCGAGATCCAGGATTCTTGCTTTTTGAGTTGGCGTTGAGTAAAACTTCCAGATATTTTGAAAACTACTCCATTTCTGCCGTCCCACAGAACTATCATCAGTATTTGCCTTGATCCAATCTGCCAAATTATTCGGCGGCATAATTCTTCCAGCGAAATCAACAGCGTATTTTTTGAATTGTGATTTGATTTCATCAGAGTCTATTTTTAACATGACTATCCTGTGATTATTCAGTTAGATTTATAAAACGCCACAATTTCTGCTCTGATTATCAAACCTCAGGCTTGTAAGCAGGCTATTTTAATGTCGTAATTAACGTAAGACAGCTGAAGGACCTTGCGCTTTTTTTTGCCGATTATTCGTTTAACCTGATTATTCTGAATTTATGAGCGGTTAAACCACCCATCTCAAGGAAATAGAGATAATCATCATCGTTTTCATTCGCCAGGAACATTCCCATTCCTTTCAGGAACTTATAATCGGAGAACCCCGCTAAAGCAAAAATTGTCCTGGAATTA